>CAYVHH010000363.1:0-8939 GCA_964450175.1 uncultured bacterium
CGCGATACGACTTCGACTCGGCGCCGACGTCCGTCACCGGGTAGATGAGCACTTGCAGCGCGATGGCCGGCCCGCCGCTGTCGCGCGCCATGAGCGCGACGACCGCCGCGAGGTTCCCGCCGGCGCTGTCCCCGGCGACAGCCAGCCGCCGGGCGTCGACGCCGAGCTCGCTCGCGTGCGCGACGACCCAGCGCGTGGCGGCCCAGGCGTCGTCGACCGCGGCCGGGAACTTGTGCTCGGGCGCCAGGCGATAGTCGACGGCGATGACCGTGATGCCCGCCTCGGCCGTGATCTGCCGGCACTGCACGTCGTGCGTGTCGAGGTCGCCGATCACCCATCCCCCGCCGTGGTAGTAGACGAGTACCGGGAGCGCCGTGCCCGACGGCACACCGGCGGGCCGGTAAACCCGGAGCGGGATCGGTCCGCCCGGACCATCGGCGGTGAGGTCTCGCACCGCGCCGATCTCGGCCGGCGTCGGGGTCGAGCCGGGACGGGTCTCGCGGAACAGCTGCCGGGCGTCCTTGGGCGACAGCGTGTTGTAGGCGGGGCGCCCCGACTGGATGACGAGGTTGATCACGTCCTGGGCTTGGGGATCGAGGGCCATGGCACGTTCTCCTGTTCGGGATCTCGAACGCCGAGATTGTGCCATGACCCCGTGTCCCGCAACACCGCTATGTCCGGCCGGTGATCAGCTCACTCCGGATCGCTCGGGTCGTTGAACAGCACGGTCAGCTTGATACTGCCGTGGCCGAACTGCGGGAAGCCCGCCGTCGTGCGCTCGCCGGGGTTGAGATTCGACGCCGTGTCGTCCGGCGGAAACAGGATCAGCGTGTTCAGGAAATCGAGGACCGCGCCCTGGTACGGGTCGGCGAGGCGCGCGACCTTGTCGCGCTCGGCCTGCGCCTCACCGCCGTGTCGCAGGATGACCTCGGTGAGGTTGATGCTGCGGCCGTCGTGGCCGTACGGCGCGGTGCTGCCGACGCCCCACAGCGGCAAGGTCATGAACTGGGTCCGGGTCGTCTCGACGTCGGCGACGCGCCGGCCGCGATTGATTTGCCGATCCGCCTTGTGGCACCGCGCGCAGCCGATATCCGTGAAGACCCGAGCTAGAACACGTCGTCGCGGCGCCCACTCTGGAAATCGCGCGCGCGCTCGGCGAGGGTGCCGGCGTCGAGCAAGCCTTTGTCGACCAGGAGCTGCTCGAACGCGTGCAGCCAGCGCTCGTAGTAGCTCGAGGACTCGCCGTCGCGCTCGGCCTGCGCGATCTCGTCGATCAGATGCGCCTGGAACTCGCGCCACGCGAAGCACGCCTCGTGGCTCATCGCCACGGTCATGCCGAAGATGCGACCCTGCCACGCCTCGTCGAAGACCAGCTCGCCGTTCTTTCTCGGCAGCGCGGCCGCTCCGCTCATGTCGGCGATCTCCCGGCTCGGGACTGGATCCATCGTCGGCGTCCCGCTCAGCGCGCCGCCCCGGCCGGGGGCTTGACCACCGCGACGCCGATCATCGAGTCACGCGTGACCAGCTTGGCCAGGTCCTCCTCGCTCAGGCGCTCGGTTCCGGCGGGGCGCTCCGGGAGGACGAGGTAACGCAGCTCGGCGCTCGAGTCCCAGATGCGAATCTCCGTGCGCTCGGGCAGCTCGACGCCGAATTCGCGCAGGACCACGCGCGGCTCGCGCACCGCGCGCGAGCGATACTCGAAGGACTTGTACCAGACGGGCGGCAAGCCGATCAACGCGTGCGGGTAGCACGAGCAGAGCGTGCAGACGACCAGGTTATGGACCCCGGGCGTGTTCTCGACCACCTGCAGGTCGACGCCGCCGAAGCCCAGCTCCTCGATCGCCGCGGTGCCGTCGGCGAGCAGACGCGCACGATACGCGGGATCGACCCAGGCGCGCGCGACGACCTTGGCGCCGTTGTGCGGTCCGATGTCTTCCTCGTAGGCGCTGACGATGCGGTCGACCGCTTCGCTCGACACGAGCTTCTTCTCGACCAGCAGCGATTCCAGCGCGCGGACGCGGAGCGACAGGACCGACTCCGGCTCGCGGTGATGGTGTCCGTGTTCGTCGTGGCCGCCGCTCATGACGTGCTCCTAGGGGGAGCGCCGGGGAGGAGGTAGCGCTCCCAGAGATCGATGTGGACGGGCGCTCGAGGCTCGGCCGACTCGCCCCACAGCGCGGCGGCATCGAAGCGCGCGCTGTAGAGCGCGTGGGGCTGCTCGCCCTGCCCGTGGGCGTTGGTGTCCGGAAAGACGAACGTCCCGTGTACGCGGACGATGACTCCGAGCTTGCCGCGCGCGTAGCGTGGCAGCCGCGTATGCCCGACCGGCGCGTCGTGGCGGGTCAAGACGTGATCGCCGAGCGCGAAGCGCGGCGCAGGACCGGGCTGGCGATACGGCGTTCGATCCTTGGTCACTCGCAGCATGCGATCGGTCAGCTTGGGATCCGAGTGCGGCGTCGCCGGGTCGGTCCCGGCCGCCAGCTGCGCCATGCGGCGCTCCAGCTGTTCGCGCGTGATCACGCCCTTCTCGACGAGCAGGCGGATGTTGCGATCGAGCCAGCGCTCGTAGTAGCTCGAGCTCAGGTAGTCGACCGGCGCCATCCGCTCGATGGCGTGGCGGCTCTCGTCGATGTTGAAGAGGCGCTGCACGCTGCAGGCGCGGCTGATCCCCATCACGCGCCCTTCCCAGCGCGCGTGGAACACCGGCTCGTTCTCCTCGCGCTCCACGCGCCCGAAGCCGTGCATGCCGCCCATGTCGTGGATGCCGTTCACGTCGCAAGTCCTCGCGTCGCACTGTGCAACGAGGCCGTGACTCCTGTCAAGAAACCGGCGCCAGCAACAGGCGCGTCAGCTCCTCGGGCTGGCTCAGCATCGGATAGTGGCCGGTGTCGAGCTCGTGCCACGCGCCTTTCAGGCGCTCGGCGGTGCGGCGCTGATGTGCCTCGGGCGGGTTCGTCGCGCGGCGACAGCGGATGACGGTCGTGGGCCAGGCCTGGGTCCAGAAGCTTCCGAGCTCGACGGGCGCCTCGAGCGCGGCGACCGGATGCGGCGTGTACCGGGCCAGCGCCCAGGCGCGCAAACCGGGATCGAGATCGCCGAAGAGCCGCTTCTCCACGTCCGCGCGCGTGGGTCCGGTGGTGATCGACGTGGTCTCGTTGGCGGACACGCGCTTGACGATGTCACCGACTCGCTCGCCGGGCAGCAAGGCCAGCGCGTCCACGAACACGAGACGCGCGATACGGTCGCGCGCCAGCTCGGCCGCCTTGCAGATGACCATGCCCCCGGAGCTCGTCCCGACGAGGACGACGCGCTCGAGATCCTCGTAGAACATCAGCTGCGCGATCTCCTGCGCATGGGTGGCCACGGTGATGCCCGGCCGGACGAGGTGGTGACGTTCGGCGCAGCCGTCGAGCGTCGGCGCGTGCACCTGATGCCCGGCCGCGCGCAGGCGGTCGACGACCGGCTTCCAGATCCAGCCTCCCTGATACGCGCCGTGAACGAGCACGTACGTCGCCATGATCGCTCCTTGTCTGGGTCCGCGAGATGCGCGCGGCGACCCGCAGTGTACACGGTGGTGGCTCTCTGCGATACTCGGCGGGCGCGGAGCGGCGGCCCCGCGCAGCGTGCGCGGAGAACGCGCCCGTCGACCACAGGAGGGGGCACATGAGGCTGGCAGGAAAGGTCGCGCTCATCACCGGTGGGGCGAGCGGCATGGGACAGAGCGAAGCCACCATCTTCGCGCGCGAAGGCGCGAAGGTCGTCGTCGCCGACATCCTCGAGTTCGAGGCGCGTCAGGTGGTCGAGAAGATCGCCGGGGCCGGAGGACAGGCGCGCTTCGTGAAGCTCGACGTGACGAGCGAGGCGGACTGGGAGGCGGCGGTCAAGGCGACGGTGGCCGCATTCGGCAAGCTCGACCTGCTCGTGAACAACGCGGGGATCAGCGGCACGTTCGATCCGGACACGTTGAGCACGTCGGCCTGGGACACGCTCCTGAACGTGAACGCGAAGGGCGTGTTCCTCGGCATGAAGCACGCGGTGCCCGCGATGCGCGCGGCGGGCGGCGGCTCCATCGTCAACATTTCGTCCATCTCCGGCTTCGTCGGCCAGGACCGGATCCACATGGGCTACAACGCGTCGAAGGGCGCGGTGCGGATCATGACCAAGTCGGGCGCGGTGCAGTTCGCGCCGTACGGCATCCGGGTCAACTCCGTCCATCCCGGGATCCTGCCGCCGATGCGCACCTCCAAGGCGTCGGCCGATCCGGTGTGGCGCGAGAAGTCACTCCGAGCGGTGCCGCTGAAGCGCGAAGGCCGGGTGGAGGAGGTCGCCAACGCGGTGCTGTTCCTGGCCTCGGACGAGGCGTCGTACATCACCGGGATCGAGCTGCCCGTGGACGGCGGCTACCTGGCGGTCTGAGCGACATTCGGGAGGAAGGGGGCGGCGGTGGCGGAGGCCGAGTTCGACCGGGCGAAGGCCAGAGCGTTCACCCAGCTCATGGTTCGCCACCTCGAGGGCGCCGCCGTCTCCCTCATGCTCGAGGTCGGCCGGCGGGTCGGCCTCTTCGACGCGATGGCGCAGATGGGAGCGGTCACCAGCGCCGAGATCGCCGCGAAGGCCGGCCTCGACGAGCGCTACGTCCGCGAGTGGCTGGCCGCCATGGTGTGCGGCGGCGTCGTCGAGTACGCGACCGCCGAGCGCACGTATCGTCTCCCGCGCGAGCACGCGACCGCGCTCACCGGATCGTCCACGCGCAATCTCACCAGCATGGTGGAGATGTTCCCGCTCCTGAATCGCGTCATCCCGGACGTGGCCGAGGCGTTCCGGACGGGCCGGGGCGTGCCGTACAGCGCGTTCCAGCCTGATTTCACCGGTCTCATGGACCGGCGCAGCCGGCCGCGGTACGACGAGCTCCTGTTCAGCGCCTATCTCGGCAAGCCGGAGGGGCTCGTGGCGCGCCTCGAGGCCGGCATTCGCGTCGCCGACGTGGGCTGCGGCACCGGGCACTGCATCACGCTGATGGCGCGCCGGTTCCCGAACAGCGTCTTCGTCGGATACGACATCTCCGAGAGCGGGATCGCCGGGGCCCGCTCGGCAGCCGCCGGGCTCGACAACGCGTCGTTCGTGGTGCAGGACGTCGCGAAGCTCGAAACTCCCGCCCCGTTCGATCTGATCACCGCGTTCGACGCGATCCACGATCAAGCCGATCCCGCCGGCGTGCTTCGGAGGGTCCGCGCCGCGCTGAGCCCGGGCGGCACGTTCCTGATGCTCGACGTGTGGGCCTCGAGCGAGCTTGCCGACAACGTCGGTGTGCCGATGGCGCCGTACCTCTACACGATGAGCACGATGCACTGCATGAGCGTGTCGCTCGCGGCCGGCGGCCCCGGGCTCGGCACCGCGTGGGGCCACCAGACCGCCACCCGGATGCTGCGCGAGGCCGGCTTCGCCGACGTGCAGCTTTTCGAACGCGTCGATCCGGCGAACACGCTGTACGTCGCTCGCCGCGGCGTCTGAGGCCCGGTGGTGGGCGAGCGTCTGTTCGGCGCACGGGTGCGTCGGCGCGAGGACGCGCGGCTCGTCACGGGTCGCGGGCGTTACGTCGCCGACGTGGCGCATCCCGGCCTGCTCCACGTCGCGGTCCACCGGAGCCCGCACGCCCACGCGCGTATCGTTCGGGTCGACCCGATCGAGGCACGCCGCCGGCCCGGCGTCGTCCACGTTCTGGTCCCATCGGAGGTGGCCACGCTCGGGCGGCTGCCCCTGCTCGTGCCGCACGCCAGCCTGGTCGCCCCGGTGTGTCCCGAGATCCTGCCCCAGGAAATCGTCTCGTACGCCGGTCAGCCGGTGGCGCTCGTCGTCGCCGAGAGCGCCGCCCAGGCCGAGGACGCGCTCGACGCGCTCCGGGTCGAATACGAGCCCTTGCCGGCGGTCGCCTCGCTCGAAGACGCGCTGCGGTCCGACGGCGCTCGCGTGCACCCCGGCGGCAACGTCGCGTCGCGCTTCAGCCAGCGTGTGGGCGACGCCACCGGTGAGCTGGCGCGCGCGCCGGTGGTGCTGCGTCAGCGCTTTCACCTGCACCGCGGCGCGGGCATGGCCATGGAGACGCGCGCGATCGCGGCGCGCTGGGATGGCGATCTGGGGCAGGTCACCGTGTGGTCGACGACACAGGCGCCGCAGATCCTGCGCCGGCTGCTCGCGCGCTATCTCGCGATCCCCGAGCACGCCGTCCGGGTCGTCACGCAGGACATCGGCGGCGGCTTCGGTCCGAAGGCCATCATCTACGCCGAGGACATTCTGGTGCCGTTCCTGGCGCGCGCGCTCGGCCGGCCCGTCCGGTTCGTCGAGACTCGGCGCGAGCATCTCCTGGCGGTGACGCAGGAGCGCGACCAGTGGCACGACGTCGAGATCGGGCTCACGCGCGAGGGCCGGATCGTGGCGGTCCGCGACACCTTCGTGCACGACTGCGGCGCGTTCGTCTCGTGGGGCATCATCGTGCCCATCCTCACCTCGGTCAGCGTGCCGGGGCCGTATCGAGTGCCCAACTACGAGGTGACCTTGACCGCCGTCTACACCAATCGCGTGCCCGTCACCCCGGTGCGCGGTGCGGGCCGCCCGCAGGCCGTGTTCGTGATGGAGCGCATGCTCGATCTCGCCGCCGAGCGTCTCGGGATCGACCGGGTGGCGCTGCGCATGCGCAACCTCATCCAGCCCGACGAGTTCCCGTACGACGTCGGCCTGATCTCGCGCGACAACAGCCCGCGACGCTACGACAGCGGGAACTATCCCGAGTGCCTGCGGCGTGTCGCCGACGCGGTGGGCGCGGCCGATTTCCCGGCGGAGCGCGAGCGCGCCCGTGCGGCCGGGCGAGCGATCGGTCTCGGCTTCGCGCTGTTCGTCGAGGACACCGGTCTCGGCCCTTACGAAGGCATACGGGTGCGGGTCGATCCGCTCGGTCACGTGTTCGTGTTCTCGGGCACGTCGAGTCAGGGTCAGGCTCACGAGACGACCCTGGCGCAGGTCGTGGCCGACGGGCTCTCCGTCCCGCTCGAGCAGATCACGGTGGTCCCGGGCGACACGGCCGGCATTCCCTACGGCGTCGGGACGTTCGCGAGCCGGGTCGGCGTGCTCGCGAGCGCCTCGGCCGCCCACGCCGCCGCGGAGGTGCGCAAGAAGGCGCTCGCGGTCGCGGCCGACCATCTCGAGGCGGCGGCGGAAGATCTCGCGCTCGAGGACGGTCGCATCACCGTGCGCGGGACGCCGGGGCGAGGTCTTTCGCTCGGCGACGTCGCGGCGATCGCGACCGCGCCGCGGCCCGGCTACGCGCTGCCCGGTGCGATGGATCCGGGGCTCGAGGCCTCGGGTTATGTCCACGTGCCGCAGTCGACGTACTCGAACGGCGCGCACGCGGCGGTCGTCGAGGTCGAGGCCGAGACCGGCACCGTGCGGATCCTGAGGTACGTCGCCGTCGACGACTGCGGCACGATGATCAATCCGCTGGTGGTCGAGGGCCAGATTCACGGCGGCATCGCGCACGGGATCGGCAACGCCCTCATCGAGGAGATCGTGTACGACGGGACCGGACAGCTCGCGACCGGCACCCTGATGGACTACGCGCTGCCGCGCGCGACCGACGTGCCGCCGCTCGAGGTGCATCACGTGGTGACGCCGTCGCCGCTGAACCCGCTCGGCGTCAAGGGCGCCGGCGAGGGCGGGACGCTTCCGGCGCCCGGGGCGATCGCCAACGCCGTCGCCGACGCGCTTTGCCCGCTCGGCGTCGAGGTGACCGAAATGCCGTTGACGCGCGAGCGCCTGTGGCGTCGCGTGCGCGCCGCAGCGCGCGATTGACGGTCGCCGTTCGGGTCTGTTACCGTCGCGGCGCTGATCGCGCATCGTGCGCCGGGTCGTTTTTCTGACGCCGTGCGCGCTGCCGGCGATCGGGACTCGCCCGACGGCCGAGGCGTGCCCCTCATATCAAGGAGGCCCTCAATGGCGAGCGAAGCACGCGAACGAAACGACGCGAACGTGATATCGAGACGCGTGCTGCTCAAGACGGCCGGCATCGCGGCCGGCGCCGTCGCGCTGGCGCCCCGCATCGCGGCGGCGCAGACTCCGGCACCGATGGCGCCGCCCAGCACCATCACCACGCCGCCGCGCGATTTCGGTCCGAACGCGCCGCCGAACGTCTACTTCACGGATCCCGACGTGCTGACGATCGATCCGATGTTCAACGGCCTGCGTCAGCCGAACGCGCCGATCCAGCGCTTGTGGACGGGCGCGCTCTGGTCCGAGGGCCCCGCGTGGAGCAGCCAGGGCCGCTATCTCGTGTGGAGCGACATCCCGAACAACCGGCAGATGCGCTGGCTCGAGGACAACGGCCGGGTGACGGTGTTCCGCCTGCCGTCGAACAACAGCAACGGCAATACGTTCGACTTCCAGGGTCGCCAGCTCTCCTGCGAGCACCTGACCCGCCGCGTGGTGCGCTACGAGCACGATGGCTCGTTCACGGTGATCGCCGATCGATACGAGGGCAAGCGGCTCAACTCGCCCAACGACGTGGTGCCGCATCCGGACGGCTCGTACTGGTTCACCGATCCGCCGTACGGAGGCCAGCTCTACGAGGGCGCGCCCGACACCGCCGGCGGCCCGAGCAATGCGGCGGGCCGGCTCAAGTCGAAGCTGGGCCAGGCGGTCGGCATGGGCGATAACAAGCGTGAGCTGTCGACCAACGTGTATCGCGTCGACCCGAGCGGCAAGGTCGAGCTCGCGGTCGGCGAGGATCAGGTCCCGGATCCGAACGGCCTCGCTTTCTCGCCCGACTACAAGAAGCTCTACGTCATCAGCACGGGGAAGGGCCCAGGCGACACCGGCCCCGGCGGCAAGGGCGACATGCACGCCTTCGACGTCGGCAGCAATAACAAGGTGTCGAACCGGAAGCTGTTCAG
>CAYVHH010000364.1:0-7147 GCA_964450175.1 uncultured bacterium
CGGCGCGTCCCGTCGCGGCCTGCAGCGCCTGCATCGGCGTCATCCCGGCGGAGACCAGCAGCGCCGGCTCGAGCGCGTTGGCCGGATGGCCGTGGCCTCCGGCGTCGGTTCCGGCGACGACCTTGACGCCGGCCGCAAGCGCGCGGGCGACGCTCTCGACGTGGTGCGCGCGGAGCGCGTGGGCGCGCTCGCGGACGTGCGGCGCGGGAGACTCGCGGTGATATTCGTACACCGTCAAGGTCGGAACGTAGAAGACGTGGTGCTCGGCCATCATCGGGATCAGCTCGCGGTCCTCGTCGAGATAGCACCCGTGCTCGATCGAATCGACCCCGGCCTCGATCGCGACGCGCAGCCCGGCACCGCCGAGCGCGTGGCACATCACGCGCCGGCCGAGCCCGTGCGCCTCGTCGACGAGCGCTTTCATCTCCTCGAGCGTGAACTCGGAGTCCTTCGGTCCGTGGCCGGCGCGCGAGCTGGCGCCGCCGGTCGTCGCGCACTTGATCACGTCGGCGCCGGCGCGGACCATGGTGCGAACCGTCGTCCGCACGGCCTCGACCCCGTCGGCGACGCTCGGGGGAAGGCTCGGATCGCTGTCGGCGGGCGCCCGGTGGCCCGACGGGCTCACGCGATCGCCGAGCCCACCGGTCGGCGAGATGATCGCAAGCGACAAGACCAGGCGCGGCCCGGGGATCAACCCTTCCTGGATGGCGACGCGGAAGCCCGCATCGAGCCCGCCCGCGTCGCGGATCGCGGTATAGCCGGACTCGAGGATCTGCCGCGCGACGGTGGCCGTTCGGAGATGCCAAGTGGAGCGCGGCTCGTCAAGGCCCCAGCGTTTCGCGAGCTCGTAGCCGTGAAACGCGAGATGGTCGTGGCAGTCGATGAGCCCGGGCAGCACCGTGAGGCCCGAGGCGTCGATGACCTCCGTGCCGGCGGGCCAGCTCCCGCTCGGCGCGGCCGTCGTCACCGCCTCGATCCGGCTGTTGTCGATCTGGATGACCGCGTCGCGAACCGGAGGGGCGCCGGTGCCATCGATCAATGTCCCTGCGCGGACGATCTTCATCACGCTACTTGGTGGCGCCCCCCTTGCTCTCTTCCTTGATCTTCTCGCGCGCGGCGCGCTCCTCCTCGACCATCTGATACGCGAGATAGTACTTGTAGATATTGGAGACGTACGTCACCGTCTCCCGGCCGATCTTCTCCGCCGCGATCAGCTCGACGTTGTTGAACCAGACGTTGGGGTTGAGGCCACGCTCGGCCGCGGTCCTGCGCAGCCCTCGGACGCGCCCGGGGCCGGCGTTGTAGGCGGCGAAGGTGAAGAGCCCCTTGTTGAGCGGGTCCATCGGCTCCTTGGCGTAGTACTCGGTCATCATGGCGTGCAGGAACTTGACCCCAGCGTGGATGTTGGGCTCGGTCTCGTTGATGTCGCCGACCTTCATGTCCTTGCCCGTGGCCGGCATGACCTGCATGACCCCGATCGCCCCGACGGGACTCCGGGCCGACTGCTTGAGCTCCGATTCCTGGTAGCCCTGCGCCATCAGCAACAGATAATCGAACTCGTACTGGTCTCCGTACTTGCGGAAGAGCGTGACCGTCTGCTGGAATCGCTTGATGTCCTCCGACGACGTCGCCCCCCTCGCCCACTTGGTGTTTTTCAGATACCGCGCCAGGATGTCCGAGCGCTGCCCCGATTTCGTGAAGCGGGTGAGGAAGGCGCTCAGCTCTTCCTTGAGCTTCGGGCTGTCCTTGCGGATCATCCAGGCGACGTCTCCGCCGGTGCGGACCGTCACATTCGGGTGGGGCGTGAGCTTGGTGAAGATCTGCTTCCAGAAATCGGCGAGGTAGTCCTCGACGATGGTGATCTTGACGAGGCCGGCGTTCACCATCTCGAGGACGTCCTCGTCCTCGAGATTCTCGGGCGCCAAACGGACCTTCACCGGCGCCTTCTTCGCCTTGGCCAGCTCCGCGTTGAGCGTTGCGATGCTCTGGTAGTAGCTGGAAGACTTGCGGAGGTAGACTTCCTTTCCCGACAGGTCCTCCACGGTTGCGATTGGCTCGGCGCTCGGCCCGGTGACCACGATCTCCACGACGTTGCGCGCGGTAGGATCGGTGAAGTCTACTTGCTTCAGGCGCTCGGGGGTGATCGTCAGGTTACCCATGGCGATGTCCCCTCGCCCCTCGAGCAGGGCCGGGATCATCTCGCCCCGGGTGACGGGGATGCACACCACGTGGATACGAACGTTTCCAGTCTTGAGCTTCTTGTTGATGTCTGCCTCGAGGAGCTGCGTCACCTCGTAGGAGAGGCCGCGCTGGACCGCTCGATCGACGAAGTAGAAGGTCTTCGAGTAGGGGACGAGGGCCCGAATCACTCGCCGCTTGACCATGCCGTCGAAATCGCCCGTCCAGTTCTTGTGGACGCCTGGCGGTGGCGGGAGCCCGGGCTTCGCGGTCGATTCCTTGGCCGGAGTCGGGCTAGGCGTCTGTGCGGCCGCGCCAGTCGCGATCAAAGCGATGCTGGACAGGAGCGCGAGCACCGCGACCCGTCGCGTGGCAAACTCTCGCAATTGCATACACAATACCTCCAATCCTAAAATCATAACCCAGCTCGATTCCCAGGGCGCCACGTCGCCCGCGACGCTCTCGGGCGCCCGGCGACGAAGTCGCTATCCCTTCACCGAGCCGGCGGTCAAGCCGGCCACGTAATACTCCACGAAGAACGAGTAGATGATGGCGACGGGCACCGAGCCGAGCAGCGCCGCCGCCATGAGCTGGCCCCAGTAGAAGACGTCGCCGCGGATCAGCTCGGTGATCGCGCCGACCGGCACCGTCCGCACGTCGCTCCTGGTCAGGAAGATCAGCGCGTACAGGAACTCATTCTGGGCCAGCGTGAACGCGAAGATGCCGGCCGACAGCAACCCGGGCGTGCAGAGCGGCAACACGACGCGCGTCATCGCCTGAAACCGGCTGGCGCCGTCGATCCGCGCAGATTCCTCGAGCTCGCGCGGCACGCTCTTGAAATAGCCCATCAGAAGCCAGGCGCAGAACGGGATCAGAAGGGTGGGATACGTCAGCATCACGGCCTTCAGCGTGTTGCCGAGCTCGAGCCTGTTGATGATGTCCGACATCGGGATGAAGAGGAGCGGCTGCGGCACGAGATAGGTGGCGGCCACGCCGATGGCGACGACGGCGGTGCCCGGGAAATGCATGCGCGCGAGCGGGTACGCCATCATCGTCCCGAGCACCAGGGACACGATCGTGGTGACGATCGCGACCAGCATCGTGTTGTAGGTCCACGTGAGGAAGTTCGTCTCGTACAGGAGATCGACGTAGTGCTTGAGCGTCGGCTGATAGACGATCAGCGGCATGATCTTCGCGCTGTAGAGCTCGCGGTTCGGCTTGATCGAGGTGATCAGCATCCAGTAGAAGGGAAAGAGCATGCCGACCAGGAACACCGCCAGCGGCAGGTAGAGCCGCAGCACACGCCCGCCAAGCCCGCGGCCGCCGACCATCTAGATACGCCGTCGGAGCGTCTGCGCGGGGTCCCCGGCGCTCGACGTTCGGCGAGACATCAGGCCAGGCCATTTTCGACGAGTCATTCTCGCCGCAGATAGATCGTGAGCCCGACGATCAGCGCGGCGAGCGCCGGCAGGATCGCCAGCGCCACCGCCGCGCCCATGCCGAGCTGGCCGGCCGACATACCGATGTCGAACGACCATGTCGAAAAGACGTGGGTCGCGTTGGCAGGCCCACCATGGGTGAGCGCGTAGATCAGCTGGAAGTCCCCGAACGTGAAGATCACCGAGAACATCGTGACGATGACCAGCACCGGCTTGATGACGGGAAGGGTAACGTAGACAAACCGTTGGAATCCGGTGGCGCCATCGATGGCCGCCGCCTCGTGGAGATCGGCCGAGATCGTCTGGAGCCCCGCGAGCAACGTGATGCCGTAGAACGGCATGCCCCGCCAGGTGTTGACGACGATCAGCGATCCCATCGCCAGGGTGGAGTTGCCGAGGAACGAGTAGCCGCTGGTGATGATGCCGCCGTGGACGAGCAGCCAGTTCACGACGCTGAATGTGGGATCCAGGATCCACATCCAGGCGACCGTCGACAGCGCCGTCGGGACGATGAACGGCAGCAGCAGAGAGGCGCGGACGAGGTTCCGTCCGCGGAACGCCTGGTTCATGACCAGCGCCATTCCGAGACCGCCCGTGAGCTTCAACACCGTTGTGACCGCGACGTAGACGAGGGTGTTGCGGGCGATCTGCCAGAAGACCGCGTCATGCGCGAGGGTCACGAAGTTGGCGAAGCCGACGAAACTGCCCTGGCTCGCGACCCGCCGCTCCTCGAGGCTCAGAAAGATGCCGTAGAAGAACGGATAGGCGACGAACGCGAGCAGGAAAAGGACACCGGGGCCCAGCATGAGCCAGCCGAAGACCCCTTCCCGCTCGAGCAAACCGCCCAGCGTGAGCCGGCGGCCGGCGAGGGGAGCGGGACGCGCGAGCGTCGCCGGCCCGACGGCCATCGGCTACTTCGCTTTGTAGATCTGCTTCAGCTGGGCCGCGGCCGTCGCGATGACGTCCTTGGTCGAGTCGCCCCGGCACGCCTTGGCGAACATGTCGACGAGGACGTATTTCGCGACGCTCTCCGACATGGCGTGGCTCGGCGGCCCGGGCCACCCGTGCAGGTGCGTCGTCTTGAGGGACTCCTTGTAGGGCAGGTAGCGGGGCTCCGGATTCCACATCGGGTGGTTCTCGTAGGCAGTGAGGAATGGCGCGTAGTAAGCCTCGCCGGCGGCGAGCCAGCGGGAGAGCTGCTTGTCGTCGTACAGCCACCGGAGAAAGGCCTTGGCCGCCGCGGGATCAGCGGCGTGAGTCATGAGCGCGTGCGACGCCGCTTGCATGATGTGAAAACGTCCCTTGGGCCCTTGCGGGTTGAGCGCGTGGTCGGTGACCTTGGCGATATCGGGGAAGTCCCGCTTGGCCACGACGAGGATGGACGACGCGTTGTTGGTGCACGAGATCTGCTCGCCGAGGAACGCCTTGTTGTTGCTCACGTCGGTCCAGGCCAGCACGTCCTCGAACATCGTCTCCTTGTAGAAGCGCCGGCAGAAGTCGACCGCCTTGGCCGTCTCGTCGGAATCGATGAGCACGGTCTTGCCGTCGCGGTCGACCTCGCGGCCGCCGTAGGACCACAGCAGCGGATAGAGCCAGCCGTGGTTGTCGCCGAAGCCGTGGCCGAGCTCGAACCCGAAGGGATGGCCAGCTTTCTTGAGCAGGCGACCAGCCGCCAGCAGGTCTTCCCAGTTGTCAGGGAACTTGGTGACGCCCGCCTCCTTGAACCAGTCGGTACGGTACACCTCGAGCTGGCCGATGTTGCCCCACGGTAGGGCCTTCCACTTCTTGTTGACGACCACGGCGGGGAAGACGTTGTCGTGCCAGGGACCGATCTTCTTGCCGATTTCGGCAGCGATGTCGCTGAGGTCGACGAGGCTCTGGTCGAATAGCCAGGGCCAGTTGACGCCGGTTCCGACGATCTCGGGGCCCGACTTGGTTTCGGCGATGGTGGTGAGCCGGGTGAGCATCCCGCCCACGCTTACCGCCTCGTAGTTGATCTTGATCCCCGTGAGCTTCTCGTACTCGGTGGCCAGCGTGTTGGCGAAGTAATCGTCGAAGGGCTTGATGAAGGAGCTCTCGCGAGCGACGGTCATGGCCTTGGGGGCGGCGGCCGCACGGCGGGCCCCGAGTGTCGCGCCCGCGAGCGCGCCGGCGGTGACGGTCAGGAAGTCGCGACGGGTGGTCATGCGAGCCTCCGGGGTTCGGAGAGTGAGCTACCGGACATGGTTTGGGGACAGTAGGCTCGCGGACGAGGGTCTGTCAAGGACGAGCCGCCGCCCGGGCTACTTGATCGTTCTGGCCGCCTGCCTGGCCCGCTCGCGCTGGGCGCGCTCCTCGGCGAGCATCTGATAGGCGAGATAGTACTTGTAGATGTTGGAGACGTAGGTCACGGTCTCCCGGCCGATCTTTTCCGCCGCCATCAGCTCGACGTTGTTGAACCAGACGTTGGGGTCGAGGCCGCGCCGCGCGGCGAGCCCGCGCAGCTGTCCGATGCGGCCGGGCCCGGCATTGTACGCGGCGAACGTGAAGAGCCCACGGTTGAGCTGGTCCATCGGCTCGTTCGCGTAGTACTCGTTCATCATCGCGCGCAGGAACTTGACCCCGGCGTGGATGTTGGGCTCGATCTGGGTGATGTCACCGACGGCCATGTCCCGGCCGGTCTTGGGCAAGACCTGCATGATCCCGATCGCGCCGGCGGGGCTCCGCGCATTCTGATTGAGCTCGGATTCCTGGTAGCCCTGGGCCATGAGCACGAGATGGTCGATGTCGTAGCGGTCGCCGTATTTCTTGAACAGCTCGACCGTGCGCTCGAATTTCGGAAGCTCCTGGCTGGACGTCGCCGCCTTCACCCATCTGGTGCTCTTCAGATATCTCGTCAGGAGCTCGGTGCGCTGCCAGGAGCCCTCGGGATAGCGCACGAGCCCCGTGTTGAGCTCGGTCCTGAGCTGCGGGCTGTCCTTCCGGATCATCCAGGCAACCGCGCCGCCGGTGCGGAGCGTGACGTCCGGGCGCAGGACGAGCTTCGTGAAGATCTGCTTCCAGAACGCGGCGATGTAGCTGTCGGCGATGGTGAGCTTGACGATGCCGGCGTTCACCATCTCGAGGATGTCCTCGGGCTCGAGGTTCTCGGGCGCCAGCCTGATCTTGACGGCCGGCTTGCCGCCCCGGGCGAGCTCGGCGTTGAGCTTCTCGACGCTCTCGTAGAAGCTCGACGACCTCGTGATGAAAACCTCTCGGCCGGCCAGATCCTCCACGGCGCCGATCGACGGCCCGGCGGGCCCGGCGACCACGATCTCCGAGACGCCCTTCATCGCGGGGTCGGAGAAGTCCACCAGCTTCGAGCGGTCGGGGGTGATCGTCAGGTTTCCCATCGCGATGTCTCCCCGCCCATCTCGGAGCGCGGCGATGAATTCGGCGCGCGCCAGGGGGATGATCGCGACGTGCACCTTGACGTTCCCGGTCTTGAGTCGCCGGTTGAGGTCCCTCTCGAAGATCTCGCTGATCTCGTAGATCAGGCCGCGCTGGACGCC
>CAYVHH010000365.1:0-2596 GCA_964450175.1 uncultured bacterium
CACCAGCTCAGCGGCGGCATGCGGCAGCGCGCGATGATCGCGATGGCGCTCGTCTTCACGCCGGAGCTCGTGATCCTGGACGAGCCCACGTCGGCGCTCGACGTCGTCGCGCAGCGCTCGCTCATGCTCCAGATCAAGGAGCTGCAGCGGAAGATCGGGTTCGCGGCGATCTTCGTCACCCACGACATGTCGCTGGTGAGCAACTTCTCGGACCGGCTGGCCATCATGTACGCGGGCCAGGTCATGGAGCTGGGCGCGACGAAGCAGATCTTCGCCGACCCCAAGCATCCGTACGCGTCGGGCCTCCTGGCCTCGTTCCCGTCCATCCACGGGCCGAAGGTGCCCCTGCACGGGATCCCCGGCGCTCCGCCCGACCTCGGGCGGCCGCCTGCCGGCTGCCGCTTCCACCCACGCTGCCCGCGCGTGATGCCGCACTGCCGCACCGTCGAGCCCCCCGACTACGTCCGCGACGGCGTCGTCGTCCGCTGCCACCTCTACGCAGATGGCGCTTGAGACGGCCGCTCCCCTCGAGGAGCCCGGCGCCGTCCCCTCGATCGCGAAGCCGATCCTCGAGACGCGCGGCCTCACACGTCATTTCAACGTCGGCGGCTTCTTCGGCGGCAAGAAGCTTCACGCCGTCGACGACGTCGACCTCTCGATCGGCTCGCACGAGATAGTCGCGCTCGTAGGGGAAAGCGGAAGTGGCAAGAGCACGATCGCGCGGCTGATCGCTCGCGTGTACCGCCCCACGCGGGGCGACATCGTCTATCGCGGGCGGTCGATCACGCGGCTGCGCTCCCGCGCCGAGCGGCTCGAGTACGCCGGCCGGGTGCCGATGGTGTTCCAAGACCCGTACGGTTCCCTGAGCCCGGTCTATCGCGTGTCCCACGGCATCGACCGCGCTCTCCGGCTGCACGCGCCGACGCTTTCGGCTGCCCAGCGCCAGAGCGAGGCCGAGAGGCTGTTCGACTCGGTCGGGCTCAGCCCGGCGCCCGAGTTCCTCGGCAAGTATCCCTACGAGCTCAGCGGCGGCCAGCGGCAGCGTGTCGGCTTTGCGTCGGCGCTGGCGTGCCGGCCGGAGCTGATCCTCGCCGACGAGCCGGTCTCGATGCTCGACGTCTCGGTGCGCATCGGCGTGCTGAACCTCATGGCGCGGTTGCGCCAGGAGCTCGGCATCTCCTTCCTCTACATCACGCACGACATCGCGAGCGCACGCTACGTAGCCGACAGGCTCGTCGTCCTGTACGCGGGGCAGGTCGCAGAGAGTGGACCGACCGAGGACGTCCTGTCGAATCCCAAGCACCCCTACACGCAGCTGCTCCTGTCCGCGGTGCCCGACCCGCGCGCGCCGGTGTCCCTGCCGGCGACGTCGCAGGTGTCGGAGCCGCCCCGCGTCATCGACCCCGGCGAGGGGTGCCGCTTCCGCGCGCGCTGCCCGGTCGCGATCGCCCGCTGTGGCGTCGAAACGCCGCGCCTGCGAACGCTCGCTCGGGCTCACCAGACGGCGTGTCACGTGGCGAGCTAGATATGAGAGGCGCTATCCGCCTCTGCTCTCTTTCCCGTGATACGGCACATCCGGTGGCGGCGCCACGCGCAGCCGGGCCTACACGCGACGCTCGACGAGCTAGATTTCTGGACTCGTGAGGAGCGTTCTTCTCTGGTGCGCGACGAATCCGTGGCTGGCCGCGCACGTGCCGCGCTGGCGGTTCGTCCGCCGGGCCCTACGCCGCTTCATGCCCGGCGAGGAGTTCGCGATGGCGCTCGCCGCCGCGGTCGACTTCAAGCGGCAGGGGATCGGCGCGATCTTCACGCGCCTCGGCGAGAACGTGAAGGACCTGTCCGAAGCGAACGCCGTGGTGGAGCACTACGAAGCCGTGCTCGAGCAGTCAAGAGACGCCGGCGTGGATGCGGAGATCTCGGTGAAGCCGACCCAGCTCGGCCTCGACATCGATCCTGAGGCCGCGCTGGCGAACCTCCACCGCCTCGCACGGGCTGCGGCGCACGCGAAATCGTTCATGTGGATCGACATGGAGGGCAGCGCGTACACCGACGCGACGATCGAGCTCTACGTGAAGGTGCGTCAGAAGCACCGGGAGACCGGCATCGCGCTGCAGGCCTACCTGCATCGCACGGCGTCGGACCTCGGCAGGCTCATGCCGGACGGTGTGGCCGTCAGGCTCGTAAAGGGCGCGTACGCGGAACCGCCCGACAAGGCATTCCAGGCCAAGCGGGACGTCGACGCGAACTACCTCGCGCTCGCGACGCTGATGCTTCCGGAGGTCGAGCGCGGAAAGGTGCGACTCGTGCTGGGGACGCACGACGTGGTGCTCGCGCGCCGCATCGCCACGCTGGGCGCGGCGATCGGCGTGGGCCGGGACAGCATCGAGGTCGCCATGCTGTACGGCATCCGCGCCGACGAGCTGGCCAAGCTCGCGGCCGAGGGCCACCCGTGCCGCGACCTGATCGCGTACGGCGCCGCGTGGTACCCGTGGTACGTCAGGCGGCTGGCGGAGCGGCCGGCCAACGTGTGGTTTGTCGCGCGCCAGATGCTCCCGTAGCGGGATTTCGTCCCGGGATTCAGGTTTTCTGAATCGGT
>CAYVHH010000366.1:0-3533 GCA_964450175.1 uncultured bacterium
ATTGAACGGAATCTGGCTCCCCGCGGTCGTGCCGGTGATGACGAGCCGGCCGCCGGGCTTGAGGCTCGCGCAGCTCTCCTCCCAGACGGTCGCGCCGACGCAGTCGAACACCACGTCGACTCCCCGGCCGCCCGTGAGCTCCTTGACGCGCTGACTGAACTTGGGCGTGGTCGTGTAGTTGATGACCTCGTCGGCGCCGAGCTCCTTGGCCTTCGCGAGCTTCCAGTCGCTTCCGGCCGTGACGATCGCCCGGGCGCCGATGCCTTTGGCCATCAGGAGCCCGAAGCTGCCGACGCCGCTGCCGACCGCCTGGATCAGGATGTCCTCGCCTTGCTGGAGCTGCACGCGCTCGAACAGGCAATGCCAGGCCGTGTGACCCGCGAGCGGAAACGTCGACGCCTCCTCGAACCCCATGCGGTCGGGGATGCGCTGGAGGTTGGCCGCCGGCACCTTGCAGTACTGCGCGTGGCCGCCGTCGAGCTCACCGCCCAGGCGCTTCTGGCGCTCGCAGAACTCGTCGCGACCCAGCACGCACGGCGAGCATGTGCCGCACTTGACGCGGTTTTCCACCACGACCCGATCGCCTGGCTTCCAGCCGGTCACGCCGGCCCCGAGACTCGCGACCTCGCCGGCGATGTCGAGCCCGAGGATGCGCGGCAGCCCGCCCGTCGCGGATTTGCCGGCGCGAAGAGCGAGGTCGGCGTGGTTCACCGACGTGGCTCGCACGCGGACGACGACTTCGCCGGCGCCGGCCTCGGGGTCGGGACGGTCGCCGAAGATCAGCTTCTCCGGACCTCCGGGCTCCGCGATGTAGACGGCTTTCACCGGAAGATCGCCTGGCACTTCGGCGCGTTGAAGATCCAGGTCTCCACCCAGTCGACCAGCTCCATCTTGGCGCCGAGCTCCGCCATGGCGCCGGCCAGGCAGACCCAGTTCAGGACTTCGTGCTGGCCCGACGCTTCGAGCCGCTCGAGCGGCAGATCGCGCCAGGTGTCGTAGTCGCCGGCGCGCAGGTGCTCGAGCAGCACGCGGTCGGCTTCGAGATCGGGATGGAGAAAGTGGGTCTTCGCCGTCAGGAACGCGTGCGACCAGCTCGACGACGCCATGAGCACGACCCGCCACGGGCTCTCGCGCAGGATGCGCGCGGTGAGGCGGCCGAGCTCGAAGCACCGGCGCGGCGACGGCGCGGGAGGGTCGGCTTCCTCCGCGTGCTGCGTGCCGCCGCCCTGGTAGCGGATCACGTCGCGGCCGTAGCAGTTGACCGTGACCGGCAGCACCGGATACGAGAATCCGCGACGGTCGAGATCGAGGTAGAGCATCGTGTTCGCGAAGGCGTGCGCCACGCCGTCGCCGTGGAGCGGCCGGTAGGCGTACGCCATGTCCACGCCGGCCTCGAGCAAGCGGCTCACGAGAAAGCGGCCGGCGGCGGGCTGGCCGGGCCAGGTGAAGACCTTGTCGCCGGGCTCGCCCCAGATGTTCGGGCGATTCCCGAGCCGCTTGAACGGTTGGAACGTGAGCGTGTCGTAGGCCAGCACGCAGAAGGGCGGGATCACGTCCTCACGGAAATTCTCGTACTGGTCGTCGCCCCACATCAGGATGAAGTCGGGGCGGAACGCGGCGATCTCGTCGCCGAGGGTCCGGAACGCGCTGAACACCCGCTCGCGGTGCGTCTTGAACGCGGTGATGCCTTCGTCGTCACCCCATTCGGCGCGCATCGGCTCCGGCCAGCTGGCGGGATTTCGCAGACGCGCCGGGATGCGCGGATCCGTGTGGAGCATCCGCGCGAGCGGCCAGGGCTTGTATTCCTCGGGCACCAGTCCCGGTGGATAGTGCGTCGTTCCGATGCCCAAGATCTCACCCATGCCTGCCCGCCTCCGTCTGCTTGCAGATGATCGTCTGAACGCCGACCGTGCGCAAGGCCGCGCCGGGCGCCAGCCGACGGCTCCCTGTCGGGCGAGCGGGAGCCTATTTCCGCTCGATGGTGACCTCGGGCGACCTCAACGTTCGACGACGTATCGACGTGCACGCCGTCACCGCGTCGGTTGGCGAGGACGTGCCCATCGTCAGCACCGCGAAGCCGGCACCGACCCAGAGGATCTCGCGAAGCCGCCGCACGATGGTGCAGGTGAGGGCGACCGCGCCGCCGATGCCGAACGCGGCGAAGATGGCCACGTAGGCGCCCTCGAGCGCGCCGAGGCTGGCCGGAATCATGAAGCTGAAAAACCTCGCGGCGCTACCGAATGCCCCGATCGCCAGGGAAGCCGTCACGGATATCGGGATTCCCAGCAGGCGCAGCACCAGATAGATCTCGAACGTCTCCAGGGCAGAGGCCAGGAAGTGACAGAACACCGAGGCGAGGATCCGGGCGCGACGCGCGCCGTACATCGCGCGCAGAGCTCGGTCGAGTCCCTCCAATACGGCCTGGCGTGCGAGCGTCGGAGTCATTCCGAGCTTCGCCATGAGGCGACCGCCCGCGCCGGCCACGCCCGCCAGTTGGGCGACGACGAATCCGCCGACGCAGAGGGTCTCGAGGACGAGCGCGCCGACCATCGTGCTCATCAGCGAATGTGTCAGCGGGAGCAGGGCCCGGCCCGCCAGAAGTCCGGCAGCGAGCAGCAGGACCTGAGCGGCTACGAGCGTGGTCTTGTCGGCGATCACGGAGGCGAACCCGTCCTGAAGAGGAATCTCCGCGCGAAGCAGATAGGCCTTGACCGGCTCGCCGCCGACCGATGCGGTCGGAGTGCTCAGATTGACCGCGTCCCCGGCCAGGCGCACGGCGAGCAACGTTCGAAACCGCGGAGGCGTCGTGAAGGTGAAGCGCCAGGCCAGGGTATCGAGCAGCACGATGACACACGCGGGGAACACGAGAAGCACGGGGAGCCACCACGACAGGCTGCTGAAGGCGTCCCACACCAGACCGGGGCCGATCTGCACGAACAGGTAACCGATGACCGCGAGTCCGGCGGCGAGCAGGAGCCATCGCACCGCGGCCATGACCGCGCTACCGGACGAATCCCTGGCGCTCGAGATACTCCAGGACGCGTCGGGCGTTCTGCTCGGGAGTCGAAACGACGGTGTCCAGCACGATCGTGGGATCCTCCGGGGCCTCGTACGGGTCATCGATGCCCGTGAATCCCGTGATCTCACCACGCCGGGCCTTGGCGTAGACGCCCTTGCTGTCGCGGCGCTCGCACACCTCGAGCGGAGTGTCGACGAAGACCTCCACGAAATGGTCGGAGCCCACCATGTGGCGCACCTCGTCGCGCGTGGCCCGATAGGGACTCACCGCCGCCGCTACGGCGACCCCGCCATGCCGGACGACTTCCGCGGCGACGAAGCCGATACGCCGGATATTGGTGTCTCGATCGTCCTTGCTGAAACCCAGCCCCTTGGACAGATGTGTACGTACCACATCGCCATCGAGGACCGTGACCTGCCGGCCACGCTCGAGCATGAGCATAGTGAGGATTTCCGCCGTGGTGGACTTCCCTGCGCCGCTCAGGCCGGTGAACCACACGCACACACCCTGACGG
>CAYVHH010000367.1:0-6796 GCA_964450175.1 uncultured bacterium
AGATCGGCTCGCGCGACGCCAGCCTCGCCGTGGGCCGCTCGTGATCCGCCGGCCCGTGACCACTAACTAACGAGGAGCCACGCCTATCAGCCAAGCCAAGGACATCCGTATCAACGAAGGTATCCGCGTCCGTGAAGTGCGCGTCGTCGGCGCCGACGGCTCGCAGCTCGGCATCCTGCCCATCGCGACGGCGCTCGAGACCGCGCGCCAGCAGGAGCTGGATCTCGTCGAGGTCGCGCCCGACGCGTCGCCGCCGGTGTGCCGTATCATGGACTTCGGCAAGTACAAGTACACGCAGGCCCGACGGCTCAAGGAAGCGCGCAAGAAGCAGACGACCATCCAGGTCAAGGAAGTCAAGATGGGCCCGAAGACCGAGCGGCACGACTTCGACTTCAAGCTGAAGCACGTGCGGCGCTTCCTGGAGGAAGGCCACAAGGCCAAGGTCACCGTGCGCTTCAAAGGACGCGAGATGGCGCACACGGAGCTCGGCTGGAAGATGCTGAACAAGATGCTCGAGGCGACGCAGGACATCGCCAACCCGGAGAACAATCCGAGGCTGGAGGGCCGGATGCTGCACATCATCCTGAGCCCCAAGGCCCATAACTAGCCGCAGGAGAATTCGCGATGCCCAAGATGAAGACGAAGCGCGGAGCGAGGAAGCGGCTCAAGCGCACGGGCTCGGGCAAGCTCAAGCGCGCGGGCGCCTGGAAGCAGCACAAGCTCGAGGGCAAGGGCCCCCAGCGCCGCCGCAAGCTGCGGAAGAACAAGATGATCGACAAAGCGGACGAGCGGAAGCTGCAGGTCCTCGTCCCGTATCTATAGTCTTCAAGCGCGCCTCGGCCGGCGGGGCCCCCGCCCCGCGACGGCCTGCGGCGCGCACTACGATCGAAAAGGAGTCGGAGAATGCCACGGGCAAAAGGTGGACCGAAGACGCGCCGACGGCGCAAGAAGATCCTCAAGAAGGCGAAGGGCTACTTCGGCGGGCGTCGCAAGCTCTACAAGACCGCCGCCGAGACCGTGCTGCGCGCGGGCGCCTTCGCCTACAGCGGGCGCAAGCAGAAGAAGCGCGCGGCGCGGTCCCTCTGGATCGTGCGGATCAACGCCGCATGCCGCCAGGTGGGGCTCTCGTACTCGAAGTTCATGGCCGCCCTCAAGAAGGCCGGCGTCAACCTCGATCGCAAGGTGCTGGCGGAGCTGGCGGTCACCGATCCGTCGGCGTTCGCGAAGCTCACCGAGACCGCTAAAGCCCAGAGCCGGTAGTTCGTGGCGCACCCGCGCGTCGACGCCATCGTGGAGCAGGCGCGGGCGGCCGTCGCCGCGGCGCAGTCGTCCAGCGAGCTCGAAGCCATCCGGGTCGGCGTGCTCGGCCGCCAGGGCTCGCTGACCCAGCTCCTGCGATCGCTCGGCACGCTCGCGCCCGAGGAGCGTCCCCTCGTCGGCGCCGCCGCCAACGAGGCCAAGCGCGAGCTCGAGCGATTGCTGGACGCGCGGCTTGCCGCCACGTCGGAGGCGGAGCGCCAGGCCGAGCGGCGCCGCCGGCGGCTCGACCTCACCTTGCCGGGTCGCCGCCCGCCGAAGGGGTCGCTCCATCCGCTGACCCGCGTGCACGACGAGATCGTTGCGATCTTCGCCGGGCTCGGCTTCTCGGTCGTCGACGGCCCCGAGATCGAGAGCGACTACCACAACTTCGAGGCGCTCAACATCCCGCGCGATCATCCGGCCCGGGACATGCAGGACACGTTCTACATCTCGGAGAGCACGCTCCTGCGCACCCATACCTCGCCGGTGCAGATCCGCGCGATGCTGGCGCAGAAGCCGCCCGTGCGCATCGTCGTGCCCGGCAAGGTCTATCGCCGCGACGTTGTCGACATGACGCACTCGCCGATGTTCCATCAGGTCGAAGGACTGGCGGTCGATCACGCGATCACAATGGCGGACCTCAAGGGGACGCTCGAGCTGTTCGCGCGCGAGATGTTCGGCCCGCGCTCGCGGATCCGCTTCCGCCCCTCGTTCTTTCCCTTCACCGAGCCCTCGGCCGAGGTGGACGTGCTGTGCTTCGTCTGCCACGGCGACGGGTGCCGGCTCTGCAAGCAGGGCGGATGGCTCGAGATCCTCGGCTGCGGGATGGTGCATCCGAGGGTCTTGACGAACGTCGGCTACGATCCCGAGGAATTCACGGGCTGGGCGTTCGGGATGGGCATCGAGCGCATCACGATGCTGAAGTACGGCATCGACGATCTGCGGCTCTTCTTCGAGAACGACCTGCGCTTCCTCGGGCAGTTCGCGTGAGCCGATGAAGATCCCGTACGGGTGGGTGCGCGAGTTCGTCGATCTGCGGCTGAGCGCCGCGCAGGCCGCCGAGCGGCTCGTCAACGCCGGCATCGAGGTCGCCTCGGTCACGCCGCTGGCGCCCGACCTCAAGGGCGTAGTCGTCGGAGAGATCGAGGCCATCGAGCGCGAGCTCGGCCGGAGCCACGGGCACACGCTCGTTCTCTGCCGCGTCAGCGCCGGACGCGAGCGCTACTCGGTCGTGTGCGGCGCGCCCAACGCGCGCGCGGGCCTGCGCGCGGCCTTCGCGCCGCCGGGCGCCGTGCTGCCGGGCGGGCGCCGGATCGCGACCGCCAAGATCCACGGCGTCGAGTCGCAGGGCATGCTCTGCTCGGAAAGAGAGCTCGGGATCGGCGAGGAGCACGAGGCGGGAATCCTCGAGGTGACCGGCGCGCGCCCCGGCGCCGATCTGGTCGCGGCGCTCGGCCTCGACGATCACGTGCTCGAGGTCGAGATCACCCCGAATCGCCCCGACTGCCTCTCGGTGCTGGGCATCGCGCGCGAGCTCGCGGCGCTGACCGGCGCGCGGCTGCGGCCGCCGCGGATCACGCTGAAGGAGTCCGGCGAGCGCGCCCAGCATCTGGCGCGGGTCCGGATCGAGGCGCCGGATCTCTGCCACCGGTTCACGGCGCGTGTGATCAGCGGCGTCACCGTCGGACCGTCGCCGGCCTGGCTGCGCACGCGCCTGCGCGCGATCGGACTTCGCCCGATCAGCAACGTCGTCGACGCGACCAACTACGTCCTGTGGGAGCTCGGGCAGCCGCTCCACGCGTACGACTACGCGACCGTGGCCGACTCGACGATCGTCGTGCGCCGCGCGCGGGCCGACGAGCGCTTCACGACCCTCGACGGGCAGGAGCGCGCGCTCGACGCGTCGATGCTGCTCATCGCCGATCCGCAGCGGGCGATCGGGCTCGCGGGCGTGATGGGCGGCGCCAACACCGAGGTGACCGCCGGCACGACGCGCGTGCTGCTGGAGAGCGCGTGGTTCGCGCCGGCGTCGATTCGCCGCACCTCGCGCGCGCTCGGTCTCCGGACCGACGCCGCGTACCGGTTCGAGCGGGGCGCCGACATCGAGGGCCTCGTGATCGCGTCGGCGCGGGCGGCGGCGCTCATCGCCGAGATCGCCGGCGGCACGATCGCGCGCGGCATGGTCGACGCGTATCCGCGAAAGCGGAAGCCCCAGCGCGTGCGTCTGCGGCTGTCGCGCGTGAAGCGCGTCCTCGGGATCGTGCCATCCCCGGCGCACGCGCGGAAGCTTCTGACGGGCCTCGGCCTGCCGGTGACGTCGCGCGGCGCCGATCTCGAGGTGACCGTGCCGAGCTTCCGGCGCGACGTCACGATGGAGGACGATCTCGTCGAGGAGATCATTCGCGTCTGGGGCTACGACCGGATCCCGTCGACCCTGCCGGGCGGGGCGATCTCGCTCGTCATGCATCCGCTCACGTTGCGTCAGAGCCAGACCGTTCGCCGGGCCCTGGTGGGCGCGGGGCTCGCCGAGGTGGTGACCTACGCCTTCACCGATCCGGCGAAGATCGAGCTGCTCCGCCGCACGGTCGATCCCAAGCCCGTCGAGCTGATGAACCCGCTGGCTCAGGACGCCTCGCTGCTGCGCGTGAATCCGCTCGAGGGAGTGCTGAGCGCGGTCAGCACCAACGTGAGACGCCAGCAGGCGGACGTTCGCGTGTTCGAGATATCCAAGACGTATCAGTCGGGTCACGGGGATACCGCCACGATCGAGCCCCGCTGGGTGGCGATCGCGTTGACCGGTGCGCGGAGCGCGCCCGGGTGGGGCGGCGGCGCCGAGCCGGCGGATGTCTACGATGCCAAGGGCCTGGCCGAGCACACGCTCGACGCGCTCGGTGTGCGCGCGACCCCGGGCGCGGCCGGTGCGCTCAGCGGCTTCGAGCCCGACTGTCACGGGACGCTCGTGACCGAGAGCGCGGCGATCGTCGCCGAGTTCGGCGAGGTGGCGGCGGCGCTGCGCGAGAGCTTCGGGGTCACGACGCCGGTCTTCGCGGCGGTCGTGTCGCTCGACGCCGTCGGGGCGGCCACGGCAGCCCCGCTGCGGTACCAGCCGCTGCCGCGCTTCCCGGCGGTCGAGCGCGATCTGGCGTTCGTGATCGGTAGTGATCAGACCCTGACGGCGGCGCAGATCGAGTCGGCGCTGCGCGAGGAAGCCGGACCTCTCCTGCGGCGGCTCGTGCTCTTCGACGTTTTCCGGTTCCCGGACGGCCGGACGAGCCTGGCGTGGCGACTGCTCTTCCAGGCCGACGACCGGACCTTGACCGACGCCGAGGTGAACGCGATCCAGGAGCGAGTGGTCCGGCGAATGACCGAAACCTTCCACATCACCCTGCGGAGCGGCTGATGGGCGATGGCATCGTCGAGCGACTGACCGAACTCGAGGGCGCGGTGAAGCGCGCGGCCGAATCTCTCGCGCGGATGCGCGAGGAGAACGCGCAGCTCAAGCGCGAGGTGAAGCGACTTGGTGACGAGCGTCGCCAGGTCCTCGCCCAGGTGGACATGATCTTGAAAGACATCAACAAGCTCGATCTCGACAGGCCGCAAGAATGAACGAGCCGCGGCGGGTCGAGCTGAACCTGCTCGGGCAGACGCTTACGATCCGTTCCGAGGCGTCACCCGACTATCTGCGACGGCTCGCGAAGTTTCTCGAGGATCGCGTGGCGCAGCTCAAGCGCTCGGGCGTCAACGATCCGTTGACCGCGCTGTCACTCGCCGCGCTCGACATCACCGACGAGCTCTTTCGCTCGCGCGAGGACAAGAAGACCGACGAGGACGACGTCGGGGCCCGGCTCGGCGCCCTCGTCGCCCTGCTCGAGAAGGTCGCGCCGCGGGAGCCGGGCGCGGAGGGCTAGCGACCTACTGGATCACCTCGTCGGCCCGCACCAGCACCGCTTGCGGGATCGCCAGGCCCAGGGCCTTCGCGGTCTTGAGGTTGACGACCAGCGTGATCTTCGTCGGTTGCTCGAGCGGGAGGTCTGCGGGTCTGGCGCCCTTCAGAATCTTGTTCACGAGATCGGCGGCCTGGCGAAAATTCGAGCTCCAGCTGGGTCCGTATGACATGAGCGCGCCCTCGCGCGGGCCCCGGTCCTCGGCATCCATCGTCGGCTGACGGTGCCTGGCGGCGAACTCCACGATCCGGCTCCGAAAACGGATGTTCAGGGGGCTGGGGACGATCATGATCGCGTCGGCGCGCTGCGCCTCGGCTCGCTCGAAGGCAGCACCGTAGTCGTCGGCGGTCCGGACATCGATCGGGACGATGGCCACGCCCACCTTGTCGGCGGTGTCGCGAAGCACGCTCACTTGCTGGCGATCGGGAACGTTGTCGAGATTAGCGAAGACCGCGACCCGGGAGATTCGAGGCGCGACCTCCCTCAGAAGCTCCAAGCGCTTGGCCGCGAGCTCCGCGTTCATGCTCGTGATGCCCGTGACGTTGCCGCCGGGCTGCCGCAAGGACACGGCAAGTCCGGCGCCGATGGGATCGGCCGAGACGGCGAACACGATAGGGATGGTCTGGGTCAGCTGGCGCGCGGCGAGCGCGGCGGGCGTCACCGGCGCGAAGATGACGTCCGGGTTCGCCGCAACGATTTGCTGCGCCAGCGTCGACAGTCGCTCGATCTTGCCGGCGGCGAACCGGCGGTCGAAGACGACGGTCTGCCCTTCGACATAGCCGAGCTCCCGCATCCGGTCAACGAAGGCGGCGTTCGGCCCCTCTTCTGCCGAGCCGGCCGCCAAGATGCCAACACGCGGGAGCCGCCGCGACTGCCCCTCGCCGACGGGCGGCGCGACGAAGAGGATCAGAGCGCAGACCGCCGCGAACGCCCTCTTCTGGCTGAGCACGGCGGCCATGTTGCGCCAGGCGTCGACCCCGCGCAAACGAGTCAGAACTTTCCGTGGCGGCCGGCGCCGGACGCGAAGCGTTGGGCACCGGCGAGGCTCTCACCGGTGTTGAACGTGGCGGCGCCGATCTGGTACTCGCGGCGCAGCGCGACAGGCAGGCGAGCGCCCACCGATTCGTGGGCCGAGCGGCGGTCGCTGCGGACGCTGTGCGGCGGGAAGGCCGCGATCGCGGCGGCGAGCGCTTCGGCTTCGTGACGCGCCTGCCCGCGCGGCACGACGCGATTGGCCAGCCCGATGGCGGAGGCTTCGCGCGCGTCCACCGGTCGGCCGGTCAGAATCAAATCGAGGGCGCGCCCGAGCCCGACCAGCGCGGGCAGGCGTACCGTGCCGCCGTCGATCAGCGGGATGCCCCAGCGCCGGTTGAAGACGCCCATCACCGCGTCTTCCTCGACGACGCGGAGGTCGCACCAGAGCGCCAGCTCGAACCCTCCGGCGACGGCGTAGCCCGAGACCGCGGCGAGCACGGGCTTCGTCAGGAGCATGCGTGTCGGACCCATCGGCCCGTCGCCGTAGGTGATCTTCCGCTTCTTCGGCCCGGTCGCCA
>CAYVHH010000368.1:0-4198 GCA_964450175.1 uncultured bacterium
TTGTTGCCCGGGAATCCGCCGTCGTTCGAGCCGGTCTGGCCGTAGTTGAAGTCCAGCTCGATGCCGAGCACGGCCTTCGTCCGACCGACCGCGAACTCGAAGTCCGGACGGAAGCGAGTGCGCGCGTACCATTCTGTGTCGCCGTCGCGGCTGAAGTTACCGTCGTAGACGTTGCGACCGACCGTCGTGAACTGGTCGAACAACCCAGTGATGGTCACCTTCGGCGCCGGCGGCGGCGTCTGCGCGAAGACCGGCGGAGCCAGCATCGCGAAGATGACCACAGCGAGTACTGCGGTGAGAACACTTCGCCTCATTACCGCCTCCTCAAGTGGTGGTGAGAAGCATCGAAGCCTGCGCCACACTCAACGCCGACATCACCAACAACTCCGGTGCGATCGAGGGTTCGGTGCCCGCGCCTTGCGACCGCGGGAACAACAACCCGAGTCTAGGAATCGCCGCCTGAACGATTCATGAATTCCGGATAAATATTTCTTCAGAAACACTGCCGACCCCTGCCCCGGCGGCCCGCAGGTAAATGAAGCGAAATTCAGTAGGGCTTCAGGTTGATTTCATCGGTGTGTCTCTACGATGTGGTCATGCGTGAGCGACCGCCGCTGTGCGCGTCCTGGCCGGAGCGCCTCACCAAGGCGCCGTTCGCGCTGACCTTGTCGATGAAGCTCGGCGACTTCATCGAGGTCCTCGAGCAGAGTGGCCAGGCATCGCTGGCCCGGCGGCTCGGCGTGCGAGAGCCGAACGGGACGAATGGCCACCCGACCGAGTCCGATCGGGACGCGAGCGGCTCAGCGCCGTCGTCCGGTCAGTTCCCGCTGGAGCTGACGCCTCCGGGACCGGTGGCGCTGCCGCCGATCCCGCAGGAAGGCCGCGGGCGGCCGGCGGCGTTGACCGATGCGCGGGCGCGCAAGATCATCGCGACGGCGTGCACCGGAGCGAGCATTCCCGTCTGCGCCGCGGCCGGCGGCGTGACCCCGAACACGCTGAAGAGCTGGCTCCGCCGGAAGGATCACGAGGCGTTCACGCTCTTCCAGCAGTACTACGCCGAAGCGTTGACGTACGCGACCCTGGCCGCCCTCAAGGCGATCACCGAAGGGATCGCCTCCAACCCGAAGCACGCCTTCGAATTTCTCGCCCGGCGCGCCCCCGACCACTGGAGTAAGGTAGTCAGCTAGGCGTGTCCGCTGCCCAGCGCTCCGCGAATGCGGTGGCATCGCCTGAATTTTTCTTCATGACGCCCGAGCTGGCGGGTGGGGCGACGGTGAGGTGTTATGCGCGTTTTGTTGATCGAGGACGACCGTAAGGCAGCAAAGCTTCTGGCCAAGGGACTCCACGAGGAAGGGTTCGTCGTGGACGTCGCGCCGACGGGCGAGACCGGAGAAGAGCAGGCGTTCGTGAACGAGTACGACGTGATCGTGCTCGACTGGCTGCTGCCGGGCAAGGACGGGATCGCCGTCTGCCAGGCCCTGCGGGCGCGCGATCTCACCACGCCGATCCTGATGCTCACCGCACGCCACAGCCTGGCCGACCGGGTGAGCGGCCTCAGCACGGGCGCCGACGACTATCTGACCAAACCGTTCGCCTTTGCCGAACTGCTCGCGCGAATCAGGGCGCTGCTCCGCCGGGCCCGTGTCGCCAGGCCTCCTATTCTCCGCGTGACGGATCTGACGCTGGACCCGGCGAGCCGCAAGGTGACCCGCGGCGGCGTCAAGATCGGCCTGACCTCGAAGGAGTACACGATTCTCGAGGTGCTGATGCAGAGCGCCGGGGAAACGGTGAGCCGCACGCGCCTGGTGGAACGCGTGTGGGACGAGGCCTCGGAGGTGCTCGACAACCTGGTCGACGTCCACGTGAGTCATCTTCGGAAAAAGATCGATCGCGAGCCGGGCTCGTCGCTGATCCAGACCGTTCGCGGCTTCGGCTATCGCTTGGGAGTGCCCGACTCGGCCGACGTATGAGGCCACTCAGCTTCCGGACGCGCCTGTGGCTCGGGCAGTCGCTGGTGCTCGCGGCGATGCTGACCGTGGCGGCGTTCGGAGCCGACTGGGCGCTCGGTCGCGTGATCCTGGGACGCGTGGACGACGAGATCCTCTCGCTGGCCACGACGGAAAAAGCCGCGCTCGAGGCCAATCCCGCCGCGCCGTTCCGCATCCTCGAGATCGCCTCGGGACCGCCCTCGTTCGTGCGACTCGACAAGCTCGTGCAGATCACGGATCTGGACGGTCGAGTCGCCACGCGCAGCGCGACGCTCGGCTCGTCGCATCTTCCGACCTCGGCCGAGCTGCTCGCGAGCCTCCGCGCCGACGAGACGGTGTTCAGCACGATCACCGATTTCGGTGACGAGCCAATCCGGATGGTCTCTTTACCCGTCACGGTCGGCGCCGGCCGCTACGCCGTGCAGGTCGCGATGTCCCTCGACGATGCGTATGCCGCCATCCGGACCGGACGCTGGCTTTTTCTCGGCATGTCCGTGGTGATCCTCGCGGTGATCGGGCTCACCGGCGCCTTGCTCGCGCACAAAGCGCTCAGTCCGATCGATCAGATGGTGAGCCGTGCCCGCCGAATCGGTGAGGCCAACCTCGCCGACCGCCTGCCGCATCCCGGGACCGCCGACGAGATCGGCCGGCTCGTCGAGACCCTGAACGAGATGCTCGGGCGCCTCGAGCGGAGCTTCGAGGTCCGCCGGATGTTCTCCGCCGATGCCTCGCACGAGCTGCGCTCGCCGCTGTCTCGCCTGCGTGCCGAGCTGGAGGTCGCACTTCGCCGGCCCAGGCCGCTGGCCGAGTACGAGGAGACGTTGCGCTCGTGCCTCGAGGAGGTGGAGCGAGTCCAGGGCGTCATCGAGGACCTGCTCGAGCTGGCGCGCATCGACGCCACCGACGAGCAGGAGCCGGCCGAGGCGATCTCGGTTACCGACCTCGTCGATGCTGCCCTGATGGCCGTGCGGCCGCGGGCCGAGCAGCAGGGCGTGGTCGTCGTCGCCGATCCCCTGCCCGATGTCCTCGTGAACGCGGCGCCGATCGCGGCCAAGGTGGCCCTCGCGAACATTCTCGACAACGCGGTGAAGTTCTCCCCGCCCGGCGGCCGGGTCCGGATCGCCGCCAGCGCGGTCGAGGACGAAGCGGTCATCGCGGTCTCCGACGCGGGGCCGGGTGTCTCGTCCGACGAGGCCGCGCGACTCTTCCAGCCCTTCTACCGAGGCAAGGCATCGCGTACGACCGGCGCGCCCGGCGTGGGACTCGGTCTTGCGATCTCGCGCGTGCTCGTCCAGCGCCAGGGAGGTCGGATCTCCCTGGGCACGCCCGACGGACGGGGCGCGACATTCAGCGTGCATCTGCCGCGCGCCCGGCGGTTCGTGGAACAAGGCGTCGAGTCGGCGAACGGTCGCCCAGCCCGGAAGGGCTGAGCCAGCAGTACCGCATCAGCACCTCACCCGCCGGAAACACTCGCCGGATTCAGGTAAACCTGCCCGCGCCGAGCTTCGTCTTCGTCAGTGAGGCGCCGAATGAGGTCGGCGGCGCCGTCGTCGTCGAAGGAGACGAGGCGCGATGAAAAAGACAGCGATGGCTGCGGTTCTCGCGGTGGGGCTCCTGTTTGTCTCGGTCTCTCCGAGCTTTGCCTGGTGGCATCGCGGCTGGTGGGGTCCGGGGGTCTGGGTCGTGCCTCCGCCCGTCGTCGTGGCACCGGCGCCCGTCGTGGTGGCGCCCGCCCCTGTCATCGAGTCTGCTCCGGTCTTCGCCCAGCAGGCGCCGGCAGAGGATTCGGCGGAGGGCTACTGGTACTTCTGTCCGAGCTCGAAGGCCTACTACCCGAGTGTTCCGTCCTGCTCCGAGGCGTGGGTCAAGGTCCCGCCGCGGACACCATAGAGCGGACGCCGGGCGGTTCGACCGGTCGGCCGCCTACTTGAAAGCCGGCATCACCTCGCGCGCAAAGCGCGTGAGATTCTCCTTCATGATCTTCTTCGGCGTCCCGAGCGGGCACGAGACCATGACGTGCTCGAGCCCCGGATAGCGCCGCTCGACTTCCTTCAGGTAGCCGATGAACTCCTCGGCCGGTCCGCAGAGCCAGGTGCGGTTCTGCACGCCGTTCTCGATCGTCGCGGCCGTGGGTGATTGAGCCCTGCGCTCCGCGACCGCCTTCACGTGCTCCTCGCTGTAGCGCAGCATCCCGAGCGGCCCCATGAACT
>CAYVHH010000369.1:0-14447 GCA_964450175.1 uncultured bacterium
GGCCGGCAGTTCGGCAAGGGCCGGGGCACCGTCGACTGCTGCTACCCCGTGAAGTGCATGTCCGGTCACTACGGCGAGCTCGTGTTCGGCCAGAAGCAGAAGCTCGACATCCTGCTCTCGCCGATGATCTACAACCTGCCGTCGTTCCTCTCCGGCCACGTGGCCAAGACACTCACGTGTCCGCGCGTGATGGCCGCGCCCGAGAACATCAAGGCCGGGTTCATCAAGGAGCAGGACGCGTTCGCCGAGGCCGGTATCAAGTACGTCTCGCCGTTCGTGTCGCTCGACGAGCCGCTCCTGGTGCCCAAGCAGCTCCTCGCGGGGATGCGCGAGGCGATCCCCGGGCTCACCTACGAGGAAACCGCGAAGGCGGCCGACGCGGGGTTCCGCGCGCTGCGTGATTTCAGCGACCGCCTGCGCAAGAAGTCGCGCGAGGTGCTCGAGTGGTGCGCCCGCGAGGACCGCCCGTGCCTGATGGTGATCGCCCGGCCCTACCACATGGATCCGGGAATCGGCCACGAGATCGAGGTCGATTTACAAGCCTACGGCTATCCGATCCTCTGGATGCAGTACTTCCCGATCGACCCCGACCTGATGGACTGGGCGTTCGGCGAGGACATCCGCGCCGGCCACATCAAGTCCGCGTTCGACATCCGCGACGTGTGGCCGTCGTCCTACAGCTCGAACACGAACGAGATCCTCTGGGGCGCGAAGGTGGCCGCGCGCATCCCGTGGATTGCCTGCGTCATCCGGATGTCGTCCTACGAGTGCGGCATGGATCAGCCCACCTACACGCCCGTGCAGCAGATCGTCGAGCGCTCGGGCACCCTCTTCTTCTCGTTCCAGGATCTCGACTCGACCAAGCCGTCCGGGTCGGTGAAGATCCGGGTCGAGACGATCACGCACTATCTCGAGAAGTACGCGGCGACGATCCTCAACCGCAAGAAGGCTGCGATGCCCCCAGGGTGTCCCCTCCTGCCTCGCGGGTAGGTCCCGACAAGCTTTCCAGCCGCGCGCGGAATTCCTCCGCGAACTGGCGGTAGGGAACCGGGAAGACCCGGGCCCAGTGCTCGCGCGTCGGACTGTCGAGCGCGAACCGCCGGAGAAACTCCGTGACCTTCGCGCTGCCGTAGCGCTCGACGAGCCAGTCCATCGCGAGAAACGCCTGGCAGTACGTGGCCGACGCGCCGAGCGTGTTCGTCGACGCGACCCAGGCGTTGTTGCCGCCCAGCTCCTGCAGATCGGGAAACAGCGTGATCGGCGTCGGTGAGCCGACGACCGTGCGCACGACGTGATCGCGCGACTCGGCGTAGGAACGATAGCGGAGCAGGTCGAGCACGCGCATCTTGACCCAGTCGGCGTGGCCTTCGAGGATCCACTGCGGGGCGCGGCCGCGACCGCCCCCGCGGAGCTGGGTCTGGCTCACGTGCGCCAGCTCGTGCGCGAAGAGCCCGGCCCGCGCGACCAGGTGCATGCGCGCGACGTAGTCGCCGCGCAGGAAGAGACCGCTCCGCGCGGACACGCCGGCCGCGTAGCGCCCCTTGTCCCATGCCTCGTCGCGGGTGTCGCCGGCCACCGTGACGAGCCCGTCGACCAGGGTCGCCTCGTTCACGTAGACGAACGCCTTGATCGACGGTGGAAACGGCAGGTCGAGCTTGTGGCGGATCAGCCAGGCGGTCGCGTCGATGAGCGCTTCGTCGCTCGGGTTCGCGTCCAGCGCCGGCTGGTCGCCGCCTTCGAAGCGGATCTCGTACTCGCGGTACGGACCGCTCAGGGCCGAACATCCGACCAGCCCGATCAGGGTCGCGATCAGCGCGAGCGCCGGCTGCCTCACGGCGGCGACTTCGGCTCGACCGTCAGTCCCGTCGCCGGCCGGCCCAGGCGCTCGAGGTAGGCGCGAAAGTCGTGCACGAAGGCGCGGTACGGCATCGCGAAGGCGTCGGCCCAGCGCTCCCGTGGATCGTCGGCCTCCACGGACGAGCGCATGAACTTCACGAGCGCCGCGCGGCTCGAGCGCTCGATCAGGTACTCGACCGCCAGGAACGCCTGGCCGTACGTCGCCGGCACGCTGCGCACCGATCGATTCCAGGACTCGTGATCGGCGAGCGTGTCGAGATCGGGGAATCGCTCGACCGGTGTCACCGCACCGGTGACCGAGCGGACGATGCCGGCGCGCGACTCGGCGTAGGCCTTCAGGCCGAGCAGATCGAGCACCTGGAACGCGACCCAGTCGGCGTGGCCCTCGAGCATCCACACCGGCAGGCGCTCGTCTCGATGTCGGGCCAGGTCTTGCTGCGAGAGATGGGCCAGCTCGTGGGCGACGACCGTCACGCGGCGGCGGAAGCTCGTGCGGGCGAGGTAGTCGCCGCGCAGGAAGACGCCGACGCGCGTGGCGAGCCCGGCCGCGGAAGGCACGATGCCCCAGTCGCTCCCGACTCCGCGAACGCCGAAGTTCCGGAGCAGCCCCTCGGCAAACGCGGCCTCGTCGCCGCACACGTACGCCTTGTAGGTCGGCGAGAGCGGCAGGTCGAGCTTGTCGCGGATCACTCGCGCGATCGCGTCGATGAGCTCGTCGGGCGACGCGCCTCGCTCGAGCGCCGCGGGCGCGGGGCCGTCGAGCGCGATCTCGTGCTCCTGACACGGCGGCGCCGCCCGGCTCGGGGACGCAAGCGCCAGCGAGCCGAGCAGCATCGTCGCCGCGAGCCATCGGCGCGTCATGTGGAGCCTCGATACCGTGCGTGCATCGGACAAGTCAAGTATGCTCCCGACTCGGAGGCTCTTCATGAGTGCGACGACGGATCGGATCGGCCCGCTCGGTCTCTCGGTCGGGCAGCGCGCCCGGCGCTCCCAGACCGTCACCGCGAAGGAGGTCGAGCTCTACGCGCAGATCACCGGCGACCGCAATCCGCTTCACTTCGACCCGGACTTCGCCAGGCGCACGCGCTTCGGGCGGCTGGTCGCCCAGGGTGGGATCACCGCCGGCATGCTCAACGCGCTGGTCGCGATGGATTTGCCGGGGCCCGGCACGGTCTTCATGAGCCAGTCGCTGAAATACCTGGCGCCGACCTATCTCGGGGACACGCTGACCGGCGAGGTCGAAGTGCTCTCGCTGAAGCCGGACAAGCCGGTCTGTCAGCTGCGCGCGACCATCACCAATCAGGACGGCACCGTCGTGCTCGAGGGAGAGTGCTGGACGTACACGATGCGTCCAGACTGAGCGAGTCCGGTCAGCGCTTGCCGAGCTCCTGCTCCTTCAGCACCCGCCGGAGAATCTTGCCGGACGGCGTCTTCGGGATCGCGTCGACGAACTCGACCTCGCCCGGGATCTTGTAGTTCGCGAGCCGGCCCTTGACGAAGGCGACGACTTCGCCGGCGGTGAGGTCCTGGCCCTTCTTCTTCACCACGAACGCTTTGGGGATCTCGCCCGCTTCGGGATCCGGCTTGCCGATCACCGCCGCGTCGGCGATCGCCGGGTGCTCGACCAGGAGCGCCTCGATCTCGGCCGGTGCGATCCCGAACCCCTTGAACTTGATCATCTCCTTCTTGCGATCGCGGATGAAGAGGTAGCCCCGCTCGTCGACGTAGCCGATGTCGCCGCTGTAGTACCAGCCGTTGCGCAGCGCCGCCGCCGTCGCCTCCGGCGCTCTCCAGTAGCCCCGCATGATCTGCGGTCCGCGGATGCAGATCTCGCCGACCTCGCCGGGCGGCAGCTCACGCTCGCCGGTCTCGATGTCGACGACCCGGTGCGCGGTGTCGTGGGCGAGCAGGCCGGCCGAATCGACCACGTTGAGGCTCTCGTCGTAGACCGGATTCACGTGCGTGAGCGGCGAGGCCTCGGTCATGCCGTAGCCCTGGAGCACCGGCACGCCGGTCAGCTGCTTGAAGCGTCGGGCCAGCTCGGGCGCGACGGGTGCCGCGCCGACCATGGTGGTCCGGAGGCTCGACAGATCGTACTTCGACAGCTCCGGCCAGTTCGAGAGCATGAGCAGGACCGGCGGCACCACGAAGAACAGGGTGACCCGGTGGCGCTGGACGAGCTCGAGACACTCGACCGGCTCGAATCGCTCCATCAACACGCACGTGGCTCCCGTGTACACCGCGGCGCCCATGAGCATCGTGCCGTAGATGTGATAGAAGGGCAGGAACAGCATCAGCCGGTCGCTCTCGCGCATGCGGATACACGCGACGAACTGCAAGTTGTTGGTGACGAGATTCCGGTGGCTGATCATCACGCCCTTTGGAAGCCCCGTCGTCCCGCTCGAGTAGGGCAGCGCCACCAGATCGTCTTCCTGGATTGCCACCGGCGCCGGCGGCGTGGCCGGCTGCTTCGCGATCAACTCGGCGAAGCCGCGGACCGACGACCCCGTCACCTGGCCGGGCCCGACCGCGATGACGTGCTTGAGGTGCCGCGTGTGGGGACGCACATTCTCCACGAGCGGCACCAGGCCGCGGTGGACGACGATGGCCACCGCCTCGGTGTCGTTGAGCTGGTATTCGATCTCGCGCTCCCGATACGACGGATTCATCGGGCTCGCGACCGCGCCGACGCGGGCGATCGCGTAGAACGCGATGATGTACTCCGGGCAGTTCGGCGACAGCACGCAGACGCGATCGCCCTTCGCCACACCGAGCGCGGTGAGCGCGCGCGCGAAGCGGTTGGTCAGCGCCTCGAGCTCGCGATAGGTCAGGCTCACCTCGCGGAAGACGACGGCGACGTTCTCGGGGTAGTGCTCGGCGCCGTGCGACAGCACCTGATCGTAGGGGATCCGGGGATAGTCGAGAGACGGTCGGAAGAATTCGGAGCTCACAGGGTCCTCGCGCGTTCACGCAGCGTGTACTTCTGGACTTTGCCGGTCGAGGTGGTCGGCAGCGCGCCGAACACGACGGTCCGGGGGATCGCGAAATGCGGCAGGTTGTCGCGGCAGAAGGCGATCAGCTCCTCGGCGGTGGCCTGGGCGTCCGGCCGCAGCTGGACGAACGCGCACGGCGTCTCGCCCCACTTCTCGTCGGGCCGCGCCACCACCGCGGACATCAGGACCGCCGGGTGCCGATTCAGCGCGATCTCGACCTCGATCGACGAGATGTTCTCGCCGCCGGAGATGATGATGTCCTTCGCGCGGTCCTTGATCTCCATGTAGCCGTCGGGGTGCTGGACGGCCAGGTCCCCGGTGTGGAACCAGCCGCCCTCGAATGCCGCGTCGGTCGCCGCCCTATCTTTCAGGTAGCCGAGCATGACGGTGTTGCCCCGCAGCACGACCTCGCCGATCGTGCGGCCGTCCGGCGGCACCGGCCGGAGGGTCTTCGGGTCGGCGACCATCTGACCGTCGAGCGTCGGATAGCGCACGCCCTGGCGCGCCAGCTTCTCGGCCCGCTCGCCGAGCTCGAGCTTCGCCCACGCCTCCTGCGGCGCGCAGAGCGTCGAGGGGCCGTGGACCTCGGTGAGGCCGTAGAGATGCGTGACGTTGAAGCCCATCTCGCTCATGGCGCGGATCACCTTGGCGGGCGGCGAGGAGCCGCCGGTCTCGAGCTCGACCACCTGCTCGAACCGCGTCCGTTCCGCGGGCGTCGTCTGGATCAGCATGGTCAGCACGGTCGGCGCGCCGCACATGTGGGTCACGCGCTCGCGCGCGATCAGCTGGAACACGAGCGGCGGATCGACGCGGCGCAAACACACGTGGGTGCCGCCCATGGCGGTCACCGCCCACGTGTAGCACCAGCCGTTGCAATGGAACATCGGCAAGGTCCAGAGATAGACGGCGCCCGGCGGCAGCGGCCACATCATGACGTTGCCGACGGATTCCAGGAACGCGCCGCGGTGATGATAGACCACGCCCTTCGGGTTCCCCGTGGTGCCTGACGTGTAGTTGAGCGTGATCGGGGCGCTCTCGTCGGCGGGCGGCGTCCACGGGTCGTCGTCGGAGCCCGTCGCCAGCAGCGCTTCGTACTCGATCTCGCCGAGCCGGTCCCCCGGGCCCTGGTAGAGCACGTCGTCCACCTCGACGACCAGGGGCTTCCGGCGGAGTCTCTCGAGCGCCGGGCCGACCATGCCCGCGTACTCCCGGTCGGTCAGGAGCACCTTCGCCTCGCCGTGCTCCAGGATGTAGCCGATCGTCCGCGCGTCGAGCCGGGTGTTGATGGTGTTCAGCACGGCGCCGGTCATCGGCACGCCGAAGTGCGCCTCGAGCATCGCCGGCACGTTCGGCAGGACGGCCGACACGGTGTCGCCCGGCCCGATGCCACGACGGGCGAGGGCCGAGGCCAGGCGCCGGGCGCGAAGGTCGAACTCGCGATAGGTGATGCGCCGGCCGCCGTGGACGACCGCCACCCGATCGGGATAGATCGACGCGGAGCGCGGAAGGAACCCGAGCGGGGTCAGCGGCGCGAAGTTCGCGCCGGTGCGCCCGAGACCACTCTGGAAGATGCCGCCGTCCGTGCTTCCCATGACGATCCCCCTCCGGGGCCAGACCTTATCGCGGCGGTCGGAAAGGGGCAAGCGGGCCCGGAGAGGCCGTCTGGGCCGGCCGGCGCCCGCAGCGCGCCGAATAGCGGCTCTACGGATCTCCCATTGCATACTCGATCAAGGGGGACAGCACGTGGGGGAGATCCTGTACCTGGCCCTGCCGCTCGGAACGACCCATAGCTGGGGCGTTTGCGGGCGATACGTCACCCGCGAGCTCGCGCGGATGGCGCCCGTGTGCCTCGTCACCGACCGCCTGGAGGCTGGCCTCGTCGGCGACGAGCTCGAGCTCGCGGCGCTGCGCGGCCTGCTGGCGCCCCCCGAGATCCAGGCAGGACGTGCCGCCGACGTCGAGTCGCCGGTGCTCCAGAGCGTGCCGGGTCCCGACCTGGCGCCGCTGCGCCCGAGGCTGCGCGGCCGCCGGAACGTGGGATACGCGTTCTTCGAGCAGACGACGTTTCAGCCGTCGAGCATCGAGACCGCGCGAACGCTCTACGACGTGCTGGCCACCGGCTCCTCGTGGTGCAGTGAGATTCTGCGCCAACACGGCCTCTCCGAGGTCCGGACCATCGTGCAAGGCGTGGATCCCACGATCTTCCGGCCCGTCCCCGGCGGTCGCGAGTTCTTCGGCGACCGCTTCGTCGTGTTCTCCGGCGGCAAGTTCGCGCTGCGCCGAGGCCAGGACCTGGCCATCGCGGCCTTCAAGGTCTTACAAGAGCGCCACGAAGACGTGCTGCTCGTGACGTCCTGGTTCAACCCGGTACCGGCGGGCGTGCGCACGATGCGCGCGTCGCCCTACATTCACTTCGAGGCGCCCGCCGGAGCCGTGGAGTACCGGACCCTCATCGAGGGCGTCCTGGCCGCGAACGGGGTGGACGCCACCCGCGCCATCCACCTCGGGCCCCTCCCGAATGCGGTGATGGCCCGGATCTACCGCAACAGCGACGTCGGGTTGTTCCCGAGTCGCTGCGAGGGCGGCACCAATCTCGTGATGATGGAGTACATGGCCTGCGGCCGACCGACGATCGCGACGTTCGGCAGCGGGCACAGAGACGTGCTGACCGACGAGAATTCGCTGCCGCTGCGGCGCTTGCGCCAGGCCACGGTACGCGATGGCGACAACGCGCCGAAGGTGTGGCACGACGCCGAGCTCGAGGAAGTCGTCGAGAAGCTCGAGTGGGCGTATCAGAATCGCGAGCGGCTGGCCGTGCTCGGCGCGCGGGCGGCGCAGGATATGACTCGCTTCACCTGGGCCAACACGGCCCGGTCATTCCTCGAGCTGCTTCAGGCCCGGTAGCGCCTAGAGTCCGAGGATCTCTGTCCGCCGGTGGTTGAGCGCCGGCAAGCTTGCGCGCACGCGGTCCTGATGGTCGAAGTCAAGATCGGCCACGATCACGCCTTCGCCTTCCGGCGCGCGCGCGAGGACGGTGCCCCACGGGTCGACGATCATCGCGTTGCCGTAGCAGGCCAGGCCGGGCGGGTGCGAGCCGACCTGCGCGGCCGCCAGCACGAAGACTTGATTCTCGACGGCGCGGGCTCGGACGAGCAGATCCCAGTGGTCCTTGCCGGTCTCGAACGTGAAGGCGGACGGCGCCGTGATGATCCGGGCGCCGCCGGCGCCCAGACGCCGATAGAGCTCGGGGAATCGCAGGTCGTAGCAGATCGTGAGCCCGATCGGCACGTCGCCGAGCTTCGTCAGCACGACGTCCTCGCCGGGCGACATCGTGTCGGACTCGCGATACCGGTGGCCGTCGACGTCCACGTCGAAGAGATGGAGCTTCCGGTACCGCGCGACGATCGAGCCATCGGCGTCGATGGCCAAACACGTGTTGAAGAGCCGCTCGTGGCCCGACGCGGTTTCCAGAAAGCTTCCGCCGACGATGTGCAGGTGGCGTTGCCGCGCGACGCGCGTGAGGAGCTCGGAGGTCGTGCCGGGCACCGCGTCGGCCACGTCGCGATGCCCGCGGCGACGGCCGAGATAGGTGAAGAGCTCGGGCAGCACCGCCAGCTCCGCGCCGCGCTCGGCGGCCTCGACGAGCAATCGCTCGGCGGTCGAGAGGTTCTGCGCCTTGTCTTCCCCGCTGTTCATCTGCACGACGGCGACCTTCATTTCGGGCTCCTCGTCAGCTCGAGTGTTGCCGCAGAACGACCGTAACACACGACGCGGCCGCCCGGCATGGCTTGACTTCGCGCGCGCGGACCGTATGATGAGCGGGCTCATGTTCCTCGAACGTCGAAAGCGTTAGCTCCGCTCCCCGCGCGGGCCGGGTGTTCCGGCCCGGTTCTCGCTGTTCCGTTTCATCAACCGCTTTCGAGGTGACTTCATGAGCCGGAGTTTTCGTGTCGGAATCGTCGGGGCCACGGGTATCGCGGGGCAGCAGTTCGTGGTTGCGCTTCAACACCATCCCTGGTTCACCATCACGCGCCTGGCCGCGTCCGAGCGCTCGGCCGGCAAGTCGTTCGGGCAGGCGCTCCACGACCCGAAGACCGGCGCCCGTCGCTGGTGGTGCGCGGAAGAGCCGGCGCCCAAGGTCCTGGCGCTCCCGGTCGAGAACGGCGACGCGTTCGATCCCGAGGGGCTCGACGTGGTGTTCTCCGCGACCGAGTCCGACGTCGCGCGAGTGCAGGAGCCGCGCTTCGCGAAGACGACGCCCGTCGTGAGCACCGCATCCGCATTTCGCGACGAGCCCGACGTTCCCCTGCTCGTTCCGAACGTCAACATGGAGCACGCAACCATGATTCATCAGCAGCGGGCGAACCGCGGCTGGAAGGGCTTCGTCGTGCCGATCCCGAACTGCACGGTGACCGGCCTGGTCATCACGCTCAAGCCGCTGGCCGACGCGTTCGGTCTCGGGTCGGCCATCGTCACCTCCATGAACGGCCTCTCGGGCGCCGGGCGCTCCCCGGGGGTCATGGGGCTCGAGATCCTCGACAATCTCATCCCGTTCATTCCGAGAGAGGAGGAGAAGGTGCAGACGGAGTGTCGCAAGATCCTTCCGCGGCACGCCGTCGAGATCAGCGCCACCTGCACACGGGTGAACGTCCTCGAGGGCCACACCGAGTCGGTCTGTGCGTCGCTCGGCCGCCGCGCGTCGATCGCCGACGTCAAGCACGCGTTCGCCGGCGCGGCCAACGAAGCCCGCGAGCTCGGGCTGCCGACCGCGCCCGCGGAGTGGATCAAGGTCCACGACGATCCGTTCCGGCCGCAGCCTCGGCTCGATCGCGACAACGGCCAGGGCATGACGACGACCGTCGGCCGCGTCCGCGAGGACAACGTCCTCCCCAACGGCGTCAAGTACATGCTCGTCAGCCACAACACGCGGATGGGCGCCGCGGCCGGCGCCGTGCTCGTCGCCGAGTACCTGGTGGTGAAGGGGTTCATGGGATGACGGACGACTTCTCGGTCGAGGACGTGGCGCGCTACTGGGACGAGAACGCCGCCGGGTGGGCCGAGCAAGTTCGGCGCGGGGCCGACGTTGCCCGCGAGTGGCTGAACAATCCGGGCGTTCCTCGCGTTCATCGGCGACCTGCGCGGCCAGCGCGTGCTCGACGCCGGCTGCGGCGAAGGCTACAACACGCGCATTCTCGCCCGCCGCGGCGCGCGGATGACCGGTGTCGACCTCTCGGAGCGGATGATCGCGCTGGCGCGTGACGAGGAGCGCCGCGAGCCCCTCGGGATCGACTTCGCGCGCACCTCGTACGCCGATCTCGCGATGTTCGCGAACGCGAGCTTCGACGCGGTCGTCTCGTTCATGTCGCTGATGGACGGGCCTCGATTCGATCTCGCCATGCGCGAGACCTTCCGCGTGCTCCGCCCGGGCGGCATGCTCGCGTTCAGCATCACGCACCCCTGCTTTCTCACGAAGGGAGCGACGTGGCTCAGCGACGAGCAGGGGGGCAAGATCAAGTGGATGATCGCGAACTACTTCGATCCGGCCGGGTGGGTCGAGCGCTGGCGCTTCACCGACGCGCCCCAGGACATGCCCGAGTTCGCGGTGCCGTGCTTCGGTCGCACCTTGTCCGAGTACGTCAACACGCTGATCGGCGCCGGCTACGTGCTCGAACGCATCGAGGAGCCGCGGCCGTCCGAGGCGTACTGCCAGGCGCATCCAAGCCAGCGCGGCTGGCGCGATCACGCCGCGCTGTTTCTCTACTTCCGCGCGACGAAGCCTCTGGCGTCGCCCGCCTGAGGGCCGCTCCCGCTAGAGGCGCGGGGCGATCCGCTCCACCGCCTGCGCCGAGGTGATCACCGGAATCACCTCCATGTCGGCCACGTCGCTCCAGCGGGTGATCCACTCGTCGAGGAGCCGGCGATCCTCGCACTCCATGAGCTGATAGCACCGGCTCATGTCCGTCGTGACCCAGCTCGAGACGTACTTCAGCGCCTCCGGCGCCTGCCGTCCCTTGTCGCGGAACCGCCGATACACCGGGACCGGATCGCGATTCTTGAAGCTTTCGATGATCATGTAGAGCATCGCGCGCCTCTTTCTCGTCGGGTCCGAGCCTGCCGGCGCCTCAGCGAACGAGGCCGGCGCGGCGGGGCAGGAAGAGCGTCAGCTCGGGGAACAGGATCAAGATGAGCAGGCCGATGAAGAGCGAGAGCAGGTACGGCCAGTACGCCCTGAAGTGGCGCCCGACCGAAATGTCCGCGAAGCGCAGGGCCATGAGGAGGCCGACGCCGATCGGCGGCAAGAACAGGCCGATGCCGACGGCGGCGGTGAGCACGGTGGCGAAATGGACGGGATGGATGCCGATCTGCCTGGAGATCGGGAACACGACCGGGATGAGCACGACCGCCGCCGGCAGCCCCTCCAGCACCATGCCGAAGAGCATCACGAGCAGGGACACCGCGACCAGGAAGAGCCACGGCGTGCCATAGAGGGGCTTCAGGATTTCGCCGAGCAGGACCGGCACCCCGAGCATGCCCATCAGGAACTGATAGATGCTCGCCACCGCCAGCAGGAAGATGACCGCGCCGGTGAGCAGGGCGGTCTCGTGGAGCAAGGTCCACATCTCCCGCAGGCTCACGTTGCGATAGTAGAGGAGCGCGGCGGCCACCGCATAGGCCGCCACCAGGGCGCCGGCTTCGGTCGCGGTGAAGACGCCGAAGAAGAATCCGAGGACGATCACCACCGGGACCACGAGCGGCACCAGTGACGCGCGGCCCGCCTCGGAGAGGCTCGCCCACGTCGGCCGTTCGTCCTTGGGCCAGCCGAGCCGATGCGCCTGCAGAAAGATGACCACCATGAGGCACGCGGCGGTGACGGCGGCGGGAATGAAGCCGCCGAGGAAGATCGCGACGACCGACGTATCCATGATCTGACCGAGCACGATCATGAAGATGGCAGGCGGCACGAGGATACCCATCGCCGTGGCCGACGCGACCAGCGAGGCGGCGTGCTCGGGTTTATAGCCCGCACGCAGCATCGGCGGCGTCAGCATCGAGCCGATGGCCGAGACGTCGGCGATCGTGGAGCCCGAGATGCCGGAGAAGAAGTACTCGGCGAGCACCACCGACATCCCGAGCCCGCCGCGCACCCACCCGACCAGCCCGCGCGCGAGGTTCACGAGCGCGTAGGACATGCCGCAGCGCTCCATCAGGGCGCCCGCGAACACGAACGTCGGCACGGCCAGCAAGACCCAGCTCTGCGAGCCCGCGACCAGCGCCGAGGGCATCTTCTGCAGCGAGAAGTTCCCGAGATAGAGCCCGAGCAGACCGGAGAGCCCGAGCGCGAAGACGATCGGCGTCGATAGGGCCACCAGGAGCACGAACGACACGACGACGGCGGTGACTATCGGCTACTCCGAGCCCTTCACGAGCTCGCCCCACGGCCCGCGGCCGCTCACGACGTCGCCCAGCGTGATGAACCCGTAGACCACCATGAGCACGCCGCCGACCACGGCCGACAGGTAGAGCCAGCGCAGGTTCAGCACGAGCGCAGGAGAAAACGACTGGCTGTTCAGCTCGGCCACCTGCCAGCCGAAGATCGCGAGCAGCACGCCGAACAGGACGACCAGCAGGCACTGCGTCGCGAGCACGGCCCGGCGAAGGGGGAGCGGGAAGCCGTCGATGACGAGGTGGACCGCGAAGTGGATGCCGCGGCGGATGCCCAGCGCGGCGGCGATGAAGCTGAGCCAAGCGAGCGACCACTCGCCGACTTCCTCGACCCAGAAGAAGCGGATCGAGGGCAGATCGAACGTCGCGGAGACCCAGGTCATCACATAGCGGAGGAACACGCCCACGAGCATGTCCACCGTGACGACCACCATCAGCACGGTGATCACGACGTGCGGTATCGCTCCGATCCACGACGACAATCGCCCGCGCATGTGGCGCGGCGGATGGTAAAGTTGCCCCGCCTCGAAGTCAAGGCGACGATGCGCGCTCCAGGCCGTCGCGGGGCTGGGGCCCCGCCCGGCCGAGGTGCGACTCTGAACGAAGGAGGGCGGCTCATGCGCGGACGACTACTCTTCGGTGCGATGACGGCGGTCATGCTGTTGGCGGTGGCGCTGTCGGGCGGCCGCAGCCCGGCGGTGGGTCAGGCCAAGCCGGCGGCGAAGAAGCTGGATTTGGCGCACGTCACTCCCCCGCCGGAGTCGAGCGGCGTCGCCTTCAAGTGGATGTGCGAGGAGCTGACCAAGCGCTCCGGCGGGAGCCTCAACGCGGTGTTCCACGGCGGGACTCTGCTCACCAAAGAGCTCGAGATCATGGACGCGGTGAAGTCCGGCAACATCGCGATGGGCAGCCCGGCCGGCGCGGCGTGCACCGTCTTTCCCGAGATGTGCGTGTTCCTCACGCCGTTTCTGGTCCGCGACTACCATCACGCCTACGCCATGTTCAACGGCGAGATCGGCAAGAACCTCGACGAGACCTTCCAGAAGAAGTACAAGCTGAAGGTCCTCTTCTTCTACGACTACGGCTTCCGACACTTCTGGAACAACAAGCGCCCGATCAACACGCCGGCCGATCTCAAGGGGCTCAAGATGCGCGTCCAGCAGGGACGCGTGTTCGCGGACACCGTGAACGGGCTCGGCGCCAACGCGGTGCCGATGGCCTGGGGCGAGGTCATTCCGGCGGCGCAGCAAGGCGTCATCGACGGCGCCGATCTGCCGGTCGTCAACATCAACGCGCTCAAGGCGTACGAGGTCGCGAAGTACGCGTCGATGACGTATCACAACTACGGTCCGACCGTGCTGGTGATGAACCTGGACCTCTTCCGCGGGCTCACCCCCGAGCAGCAGAAGCTCATGCTCGACGTCGGGCGCGAGGCGCAGACGAAGGTGCGCGAGCTGACCGAGTCGGTCGACAACTTCCAGAAGGCGAAGGAGATCCTGGAGCCCAAAGGCATGAAGGTGAACCAGGCCGACGTGGCCTCGTTCCGCAAGGTTGCCGAGGAGAAGATCTGGCCCCAGTACCGGCAGCAGTACGCCGACATGTGGGACAAGATCGTCAATACGCGTTGAGCGGTAGCGCGCGCTGCTGGCCGTCGCCGGCCGGGGCCCCGCCGGCCGAGGCGCGCTGTCAGACAAAGAGGAGAGTCACATGGCCGTGAGTGTCGGTTTCATCGGCGTCGGAAACATGGGCAACCCGATGGCAGCCAACGTCTTGAAGGCGTTCCCGATGACGGTCTTCGACGCCAACCCCAAGGCGATGGAGAATCTCATCCAGGCCGGCGCGAAGCGCGCCGGCTCGGCGCGCGAGGTCGTCGAGGCTTCGGAAATCTGCTTCACCTCGCTGCCGGCCTCGCCGGACGTCGAGAAGGTCTACCTCGAGCCGGGCGGGCTGGTCGACCGGGCCAAGCCCGGGACGATCCTGATCGATCTGAGCAGCGTGCTGCCGTCCACGCCGCGCAAGATCGAGCCGCGGGCCAAGGCGCGCGGCGTGCACTTCCTCGAGGCGCCGGTCAGCGGCGGCGTCAGCGGCGCCCGCGCGGCGACCCTGGCCATCATGGTCGGCGGCGACGCCGGGCCGCTGGAGAAGGCGACGCCG
>CAYVHH010000370.1:0-5952 GCA_964450175.1 uncultured bacterium
GGATCTGACCCGCGTCCTGGCCGGACCCTACTGCACGCGCTTGCTCTGCGATCTTGGTGCCCGCGTCATCAAGATCGAGCGCCAGGGCGAGGGCGACGATATGCGGCGCAATTACCTGCAGCTCGAGCCCGGCCGCGCCGACCAGTCCAGCTATTTCACCCGGGTGAACGCCGGCAAGGAGAGTGTCAGCGTCGATCTCGCCAGGCCCGAGGGCCAGGCCATCGTGCAGGACCTGGCCGCAAAGGCCGACGTGGTCGTCGAGAACTTCATGCCCGGCGTCGTCGCGCGGCTCCGGTGCGACTACGAGACCCTGCGCGCGCTGAAGGCCGACCTCATCTACTGCTCGATCTCGGGCTTCGGGCAAACCGGGCCGTGGCGCGCGCGGCCGGCCTTCGCCAACATCATCAACGCGGTCTCGGGTCTGATGCACCTCGAGCATGGCGACGAGCCCGCGCCGCGCACGTCGAACCTCCAGGCGGCCGACGTCCTGGCCGGCACGCACGCCGCGGTCGCGATCTTGGGCGCGATCACGCGGAGAGCCCGTACCGGGCAGGGCGCGCACCTGGACGTCTCGATGCTCGAGGCGCTCATCGCGGCCGACAGCGTGACGTACGCCGCCGTCCTCAACGGCGGCCAGGAGTTCGGCAACCCGCGGCCCGGCATGGTCGTGGCGCCGATCGGCGATCGCTATCTCGCCATGCAGTTCACCGGGTCGGGCGAGCTCTGGCCGCGGCTGCTCTCCGTGATGGGCCGCCCCGAGCTCGGGCGCGACCCGCGCTTCGACACGAGCGAGAAACGGCGCACGAACTGGCGTGCGCTGCGCCCGATCGTCGAGTCGTGGCTCGCGACGTTCGCCTCGGTCGAGGACGCGCGCAAGACGTTGTCGGAGGCGCGCATCCCGTGCGCTCCCGTCCTGCGGCCGGCCGAGGTGATCGCCGAGCCGCACATGGCCGAGCGGAAGTTCTTCCCCGACGTGCCGCACCCCGCCCGCGGCGCGGTGCGCGTGACCGCCAGCCCGTATCACATCGACGGCGAGCCGGTGCACCCGCGGGGCCCGGCGGCCTATCGCGTCGGCGAGCACACCCGCGCCGTGCTCGGCGATCTCCTCGCCTATCCGCCCGCGCGCATTGCCGAGCTCGCGCGGAGCGGCGTCATCGACGCCCCCGAGCCGACTCGCTAGCTCGACGCGCTCCGTCTCCTTCATGGCGTACTCGTATCGCGGCGGCGCAACGACTGCGACCGTCGTCGAAGCGGCGCGACGTGGTGCGCGGGGTCGCGGAGTGGACGGCGGCGCGCATCGCTGGTACGAGTGACAGTGTGAGCGCGCGCTCGCGGACACGGGCGCGCTTTGCGTGAAGGAGAGGCGCGATGATTCGAAAGCTCAGCTCCGGCGGATATCGACTCTATTCGCGAAAGCAGAATCCGAAGACGGGCAAGCGCCGTAATCTCGGAACGTTCCGGACGCGACGGGAGGCGGAAGCGCACGAGCGAGCCGTCCAGTACTTCAAGTCGCGCGGCTGAGCCGCTCCCGGTTTCCACGAGGCCCGGCTCGCGATCGACATACAATCGGATGCGATGAGCCTTCGTGAGACCGCTGTGGCGCTCGTGCTGAGCGTCGCCGTGGCAGGCTGCGCCTCGACACTCTCCGGGCCGTCGATGGCGACCACCACCCCCAGCGGGACCTCCGAGCAGATCCCGATCGAGCTCGTGCGGCCCGACGGCGCGGGGCCGTTTCCCGCCGTCGTGATCATGCACGACTGCAGCGGGCTCGGTCGGCGCTCCGGCGGCGCTCCCGGGCGCTGGGCGACGGAGCTGGTGCGCCGGGGCTACGTCGTGCTGATGCCCGACAGCTTCACCACGCGCGGCCATCCCGACGGTGTGTGTACCGACGCGTCACCGAGCCGGGACGACGTCAGCCCCCGGCGTCGCGTACGCGATGCCTACGCCGCGCTCGCCTATCTGAGGGCGCTGTCCTATGTCGATGGCGCGCACGTCGGGCTGATGGGCGGGTCACATGGTGGGTCGACGATCTTGTCGTCGATGATTGCCCCGGAGAGCGACACGGATCGCCTGGCAACGGAGAAGCGTGGCGGCTTCGCCGCCGCGGTCGCGCTGTATCCGGGATGCATGGCGTCGCGCCGAACCTGGAGCCATACGGGCGTGTATCGGCCGCTCGCGCCGCTGCTGATCCTGATCGGCGACAAGGATGACTGGACACCGGCGGAGCCGTGCCGGAAGCTGACCGAGGCGGCGCAGCAGGCCGGCTACCCGATGACGATCAAGATCTACCCGGGCGCATACCACTCGTTCGACAGCTACGCGCCCGTGCGCTACGTTGCCGCGCGCGTCAACCTCAATGCGCCGGGCGGGCGCGGCGCCACGACGGGTGGCGACCCCGCGGCCTGGGCCGACAGCATCCACGAGGTCGTCGCCTTCTTCGGCCGCTATCTGCGGTAGCGCGCGACCGCCGGCGCGTCAGCGCGCCATCCGGCGCAGCACCGGTGACGTGCTGCCGGCATTCGGCTCAGCGGATACCGTCACCGCCTCGCGCAGCCTCGCGGCCGCGATCTCGGCGTCGGCGGTCGAGCGCGCGTGAACGATCGCGATGGGCCGATCGCGGTCGACCGAGTCTCCGACGCCGCGGACCTCGGCGAGACCCACCGCCGGATCGATCGTGTCCTCGACGCGCCGGCGCCCGCCGCCGAGCTCGACCACGATCAACCCGAGCGATCGAGCGTCGACCCGTTCGACGAACCCGGGGGCGTCCGGCGCGACGGCCACTTGGACCGGCGCCCTTGCGAGATAGCGCTCCGGGCACTCGACGAGATCGCGCGGGCCTCCGAGCGCCGCGATCATGCGCGCGAAGCGCTCCGCCGCCGCGCCGGAGCTCAGCGCGTCTTCCACCGCCGCCGCCGCGATGGCGAGATCGCGAGCCAGCCCGCCGCGCACCAGGAGCTCGCCTGCCAGGGAGGTCGTCACGGTGAGGAGCCGCTCGTCACGCCGACGCCCCGTGAGCACGCCGATCGCCTCGCGCACCTCGAGGGCGTTGCCGACGTCATGACCGAGCACCTGGCTCATGTCGGTCAGGAGCGCCGACGTGCGAAGGCCGGCGCCCTCGGCCACGGCGAGCAGGCTCTCGGTGAGGTCGATCGCCGCCTCGATCGAGGTCGCGAACGCGCCCGAGCCGACCTTGACGTCGATGACCAGCGCGTCGAGCCCGGCCGCCAGCTTCTTCGAGAGAATCGACGCGGTGATCAGCGGAATGGAGTCGACGGTGGCGGTCACGTCGCGGATCGCGTAGAGCCGCCGGTCGGCGGGGGCGAGGTCTGCCGTCTGGCCGACGATGGCGCAGCCGGCCTCGCGTACGGCGGCTCGGAAGCGCGTCAGGTCGGGTGCGACGTCGTATCCCGGAACGCTGCTCAGCTTGTCGAGCGTGCCGCCGGTGTGACCGAGGCCGCGGCCCGAGACCATCGGGACGATGCCTCCGCAGGCGGCGACGACGGGCGCCAGGATCAGGCTCACCTTGTCGCCCACGCCGCCGGTGGAGTGCTTGTCGAGAATCGGACCGCTCGTGTCCGACCAGTCGAGGACCGAGCCCGAGCGCGTCATCGCCCGCGTCAGCGACGCGCACTCCGCGCGCGTCATGCCGCGGAAGTAGACCGCCATCGCGAATGCGGCGATCTGGGCGTCACTGACCGAGCTGTCGACGATGCCGGCGACCAGGGCGGAGATCGCCTCGTCGCTGAGGGGCGCGCCGTCTCGCTTCTTGCGGATCAGCTCCGCCGCGAGCCCACGAGCGGTCACAGACCCTCGAACACGTCCGACCACTCCTCCAGCATCTCCGGGTAGCCGTGCCGGACGGTGAGGCCGACGTGGTCGAACCCCGCCCGGCCAAGCTCGCGGATCCGCTCGCGCAGCTCGGCCTTGCGCGCGGTGAAAGTCGTCGCGCGAATCAGCTCGGCCGTGCAGATCGCCTGCTCCTCGGGGCGCAGGAACATCAGATGCCCGCGATGATTGCTCAGGTACCGCGCGTCCTCCGGCTCGTAGCCGAGGTAAATCTTTCGATACTGCTCGAGCAGGGGCGCGAGGCTCGGCGGCAGCGGCCGTCCGAGGTCGCCGAACTGATCGCGCTCGACCAGGTTGTGGAGCGCGATCATCGCGGTCGGCCCGGCGTGGGCTTTGGCTCGAGGGCTGTCGCCGGGCTCACCGTCGCCGAGCACACAGCCGGCGATCGCGGCGGTCGCGGTGAGGCGCGCCGGGTCGCGGCCGGCGTCGCGCCAGGCGGTCTGCATGTCGCCGATCGCCGAGGCGGCATGGTTCGCGTTGGACGTCGCGTGGATGAATCCGGCTCCGAGCTTGGCCGTGAGCCGGCGCGCGCGCGGCCCCATCGCCGAGACGTGGACGGGAATCGGATCCTGGATGTTGATGGCCCCGATCTCGGGATTCAGAAAGCGGATCTTGCGGCGCTTGTCCTCGAAGGTCCACTCGAGGGTCTGGCCCGCCAGCAGGCCGGACACGACGCGCACGTACTCTTCCATGTCGGCGAGCTTGACCGGCCGGAGCCCCAGGGTCCGTCGCGCGGTGAAGCCGGTCGAGATACCGAAGTCGATCCGGCCGGGCGCGAGCGCGTTGAGCGTCGCCAGCCCGCCGGCAGCGACGGGCGCGATGCGGTTCGACGGGATCAGCACGCCGGTGCCGAGGCGGATCGTGGTCGTCTGCATGGCCGCCGCCGCCATCGACGCGAAGAGCTCCGAGTTCAGGAGCTGCGTGTCGTAGAACCAGGCGCGGCGAAAGCCGAGCGCCTCGGCGCGCTTCACGACCTTCCACGAGTCCGCGGCCGGCGCCAGGAAGATGTCAAAGTCCATCAGGCGTCTCCAGAGGTCATTCGCACGGTTCTACGTGGGACGGTTGAGCGTATTGGGTCCGAACGCCATCGGCAAGAGCTCGCCCAGGGTCGCGGTGAGCCGGACACCGTCGGGCCCGCACAGGTGAACGCGCGTCGTCGCGCTCGCGAACTCGGCGAGCTGCTGGCGGCAGCGTCCGCACGGCGGACACGGCTCCATGCCTTCGGTCACGATGACGACCTCGGCAACCTGGCGCTCGCCCGCGGCGACCATGGCGCCGATGGCGGTGGCCTCGGCACACTGCGTGACCGGGTACGACGCGTTCTCGACGTTGCAGCCCGCGTAGAGTTGCCCGCTGGCGGTGCGAATGCAGGCGCCGACCCGGAAGCGCGAGTACGGCGCGTGGGCGTTCGCGAGCGCCTGGCGCGCGAGGTCGAGCATGGATTCGAGGGGCTCGCGGCTCATCGTTCCTTCACGTACGGCACCCCGATCGCGCGGGGCGCCACGGCGCGTCCGACGAAGCCGGCCAGCAGCAGCACCGTCAGGAGGTAGGGAATGGCCTGGATGAGCTGGACCGGGACGACGCCGACGAGTGGCAACGGCGTGCCTTGCAAGCGCGCCTGTACGACGTCGGCGAAGGCGAAGAGCAGGCAGGCGCCGAGCGTCGGCACCGGGCGCCATTGCCCGAAGATCAGCGCGGCCAGCGCGAGGTAGCCTTTGCCCGCCGACATGTCACGGATGAACGACGCGTTGTGCGCGATCGAGAGGTAGGCGCCGGAGAGACCGCAGAGCACGCCGCTCGCCGCCAGAGCCCGATAGCGTACGCCGGAGACCGAGATGCCGGCGGTGTCGACGGCCCCGGGACTTTCCCCGACGGCGCGGAGGCGGAGTCCGAAGCGGGTGCGGTAGACGATCCAGGCGACGACGGGGACGGCCACGGCGGCAATGTACACGAGGAGGTTGTGGCCGCTCAGGACTTCGCGATAGATCAGGCCCAGGCCCGGAATCGCGCCGAGCGCCGCGACCCCCGGAAGCTCGATCGGCGCGAAGCGCGCGCCGGGCCCGAGCAGGGGAGTCTGTCCGCCTTCATGGAACCACGCGTAGCCGA
>CAYVHH010000371.1:0-39508 GCA_964450175.1 uncultured bacterium
CGTGTAGTACGGCGCTTTGTACTTCGGCTGGGGACCGGGATCGGCGCCGGTCGCGAGGCAGTACATACCGTAGGGGAAGTTCACACCCGCGTCGATCGCGAGCGCGACCGACCCCCAGAGCCGGGGATTGATTTCCATCAGCCAGAATCGGCCGGTCGAGGGGTCGTACTTGAATTCGACCATCGCGACGCCGTGCCAGCGCAAGGCGTCGAGCAAGGTCTTGGCCGCCTCGAGCAGCGGCGGCGGCGGCACGATGGACTTACGATAGAAGCTCCCGCTGCCCAGACCGCCGCCGGTGCCCTCGTGGAGACGCTCGTGCGCGAAGTGCCAGATCAGGGTGCCGCCCGCGTACAGGCACTCCACGCCGATGCCGATACCCGGTACGAGCTCCTGCTCGAGCACCGGACCGAGTTGTAGCAGGCGCTGGAGGGCATCCCGTCGCTGCGCCGCGTCGTGGACCAGCTCGGGAAAGGCCTCGGCCAGATCGTCGTCGCGCTCGATCACGCTGCGGGTCGGCTTGAGCACGCACGGCGGCCGGCGCATCCGACCCTCCGTCGGCGTCATCACGAGCGAGGACGAGGGGACACTGATACCCAGCCCGACCGCCGTGTCGATGGTTCGCGCCTTGTCGAGGGCGATATCCAGCGCGTCCGGCTGAGGCAAGACGGCGCGCTCGCGCAGCGTGTCCGAGTCGGCCAGGCCGGCGAGATGATGAAGGCTATAGCCCGTCGCCGGAATGATGAGCGCGTACTCGTCCGGCAAGGCGCGGAGCCAATCGGTGAACCGGTGCGTGTCCGACGTGGACGGCTGGGGGAGCGTTCGCGCCGCCCATCGCGAGTGAAACGCCGGGCAGTCCGAGCGCGCGGCCACGTGGACCTCGAGGCCCCGTTTGCCGAGCGATTGCACGGCCTCGACCGCGGCTCGGCTCGAGCCGTCGAGCACGAGCACGCGATCGAACGACGACGAGGACTCAATCACGTGCGACTCTCGCCAACGTCCAGGCCAGCTCCGACGGATCCCACTGGATGTGAACGCGCGGCAGCCGATGGGGAGCCGAAGCGCGCCCAACGGCGCGGTGCTCCATCGTCACGCCGGAGTCGAAGTGCCTGGCCACGGCCCTCGCCGCCCGCTGGTCGTGGCTTCCGTTCGGGTACGCGAAATGTCGCGCGTCGTATCCGAGCTTCTCACGCAGCATGGCCTTGCTGTTGGCCAGCTCGTCTTCCAGTCGCGCATCGTCCACGTGCGGCAGATCGACGTGCGTGTGCGTGTGGGAGCCGATCGTGATCAGCGATCGATCCAGCCGCGCCAGCTCGGCCCAGTCCATCAGGCCGAACAGCCGTTCTTCGTCCGTGGTGAAGGCGAATTCCGGCGTGGCATTCACGATCTCGTCCCACAGCGCTTCACGGCGGCTCAGTGGCATGGCTTTCAGCCCCTGCAGGAGCGCGGCGCACGAGTCGGCCGCCCCCCGCGAGAAGATCTCCTGCCGCCGGCGGCTCGACAGGCGCGCGAGGCGAGGCTCGAGCTCCCATGTCCACGTCGAGAAGGGCGTGCCGACGAGCGCCGGGCACACGTAGAAGGTCGCCGGCGCCCGCAAGCTCGAGAGCACTTCGTGTGCGACGGTGAGCTGATTGCGCAGGCCGTCGTCGAAGGTCAGGGTGACCAGGTTGCGGCACTTGCCGGCCCGCAAGGCGTCGAGATACTCGTCGATCGACACGAGCGAGAAGGTCTGTTGCAGAAGGCGGATGATCGCCGCGAGCTGCTCGGCTTCCTCCTCCAGCACGATGTGCGCGGCGAGGATGAAGCTCGCGCCGTCGCGACGCGCCAGCGTGCTCGAGAGGCCAGTCGAATAGAGTCCTCGCTTGAGGCTGGTTCGAAGGGACATCGCCCTCTACTAAGCCAACCGATGCGCGACGAGACAATCAGGCAGGAACCCGGTCCGAGGCGCGAGGAAAACCCCGACGGCTCCATCGCGGGGGGCATAGTCCACGTCGGTGGGGTCCCCGACCTGGTTGCAAACTGAGCGATCCGGTCAAAGGCGAGCCAGTCCGATCATCCGTCCGTGTCACAGAAACTCTTGATCCGCTTGCGTTGTTGTTTCGGTATCAAATTTGCCACAGAGGTCTTCTATGGGTGGTGGCCCCCAGCCCGGCAATGCACGGCGTCCGTCCATCGTGGCTCAGTACGCGGCCCAGGTGGCCCAGTGGCTGCGAGAGGAGCCCACGATCTCGGCGGTCGAGATCATGCGCCGGGCCCAGGCCCTCGGCTACAACGGGGGCAAGAGCGCGCTCTATGAGCTGGTCAGGCGAGTGAGGACCCTCGACGAGCGGCCGGGAGGATCCCGCCAGCTCATCGTCGTCTCACCGGATCGGGAGCACCTCTACAACTTCTTCAGACGGGCCTTCGAGGGCAACGCGACGGTCCAGATCGTCCTGGATCGGCGCGCCGAAATCCCTCAGGCGTCAGAGCCCAGGCCCGGCGGGCGCCGCCCGCGCAATCGCCGGTCGTCCGAGAGGACCGACGGGCTCCTGCGCGCGATCGGCTGGACCATCGTGCGCCTGCGCGGCCCGAAGATTCGACGAAGCCACTCCTCCTGACGCGCTCGTCTATCCTTCCGCCGGAACCGGATCCGCCGTCGCCAGGGTCTCCGCAAGCCGGCGGGCGGCCATGCCTCCGACCAGGGCCATCGCGAGCGTGATCACCAGGGCCAGCACGGTCGGCGCCGGTCCGGGCATCATCGGCTGAAAGGCTGGAGTCCGGCCGATCGTGAAGGCCCAGAAGGCGAACAGCCCCAGGGCGTAGACCACGGTGGCGGTCATCGGCCGGCGTCGCGGGCCGACGGCGACCAGCAGCAGCACGGGCAGCAGCGAGAAAAACCGCGCGACGCTTCCGCCCGGGACGCCGCCGGGCGCGCCGCCGTTCTGCCGCGCGATCGCGTGGGATACCGCGATCGGCGAGGTCGGGTCCTTGGCGATCTCATCCTGGATCACCGAGACCGGCTGAATGATCTCGAATCCGATCCGTGCGATGTTCGCGCCGATCGTCCCGATGCCGAGGCCGGCGATCAGCAGAACGATCGGTGTCCAGCGCCGGCCGCTGAGGCGCACGGCCGTGATCATCGCCAGCGGCAGGAAGAGCGCGCCGAGGATCGGAAAGGCGTAGAACCAGAGCCCGCCGTACAGATACGCGAGCCGGCTGGCGGGCCGGAGCCCGATCGAGAGAGCTCCGTAGAAGCTGGTGAGTGCGATCACCACACCGGCGAACCGCGCCCAGCTCGTCGCCGGGTACGCTTCGCGGGCGATCAGTGCGCATCCCAGCGTGTTGATTGCGACGCCGACCAGACCGAGAAGGTGCGGCGGGCTCCACAGCGTGACGTCGATTCCGAACAGGCGGTGCCAGAGGTCGTCGATCGGAGCGGCCAGGACGGTGAGCGCGATTCCACACGCCGCCAGGAGAAACCCGGGGGTCCCGGTGAGTCCGAGGACGCGCTCCGTCCCCTCGGGGGCGCGGCCCGCGAGCAGGTGGCGGAACGTGTCACGGGCCAGCACGCCGAAGCTGGCCAGCACGAGGATCGTCACGCCCGCATAGGTCATGACGTGCGGCGGAATCCAGAACGTGTCGCGGCCGATCCGCACGTGCCACTGGATGTCCCACTGTACGCCCCAGCCGGCGACGAGATTCGCCGCCAGCAGGACCCAGAGCGCGACCCGGTAGAGTCCGACGGAATCGATGCGCGTGTACGCAGCGGTCGAGCGTCCGAGGAGTGCGGTCGGTACGGAGCTCATCGATGCTTCTCCTTCTCGCCAAGCGCGGCGCGCCCCACCGACGGCCGCAGATAGTTGCCCAGGCGGCGGAGGAAGCGCGCCTGGCGCTGCTGGAACTCGGCGTCGGACAGTCGTGAGCCGGTGACCATGCGCACGAGCTGCGGAAAGGCCTGGGGAAAGATGCTGAGCGCCATGAGGGCGAGCACGAGGTACTCGGCGTCGAGGTCCGGATGAAGCCGGCCCGCGCGCTGCGCGTCGCGGATGCGCTCGGTGCCCTCGACCCACGCCTTGCGGCGCTCGTCCTCGGCGATGGGCTTCCGCTCGCCGGCGCCCAGCGCTTCCCACTGGAGCAGCCGGATCCCGTCCACCCGCTTCGCGGCGCGCGCGAAGAGGAACGGCAAGAGATCGTCGGGATCGGCCGGCGCGGACGCGACTAGATCGAGGTTCGTGGCCATCCCCTCGTAGAGCGTGGCGCGATAGAGGCCTTCCTTGTTGTCGAAGTAGTGGTACAGCATCCGCTTGTTCACGGACGCGGCGCGCGCGATCGCGTCGACCCGAGCGCCGGCGAAGCCCTTGGCCACGAACTCGCGCCGGGCGGCGCGCAGGATGCGCTCGCGAGTATGGACGGGGTCGCGGCTCGAAGTAACCATCTGGATACTCGTACCGAGGCCGGAAGTATCTGTCTGGTTACTTAAGGCTGTCAAGCGGGAGCGGTTCACGTCGGAACCGGGGGAGTCGAGTGGATCGGGGCGGGCGGCGACGTCAGGCGGTCGTCACGCCGCGGAGGAGGGCCGGGCGGCGTGGGGGGCCGCCCGGCTCCGCGTCAGCTCAGCTCTTGGTGGCCAGACCCTTCCGCTTCACGTAGCTCCAGAGCTTCTTGGTCATCTCGGCGGGCCCGATCGGCGTGGCACCGAACAGCGACTCCAGGCTGTCGGTGCGACCCCGAAAGCTGATCGCGTAGCCTCCGAATGCGGGTTTCTTGCTGGCCGTGCGCTTCGTCATCCATTCCCCCTTGGCTGCAAATTGAGGCGTGTCCACCCCCATGACTACCATGTGTGGTGGGCAAGGCCAAAGAAAACGGCGAGCCCTGGGGTTGCTCGGCGCGGCGCCGGCTGGACGATGTCCGGGGTCCTGCCGTATGGTCGGGCCCCATGAAGGTCGCCCCGGTCCTGAGGATAGGGAGGCGCCGGCCATGAGCGAATTCGGCGGACAGTGCGTGCTGGTCACCGGATGCGGGCGCGTGCGCGGGATAGGCCGCGCCCTTTCGGTCGCGTTCGCGCGGGCCGGCGCCGATGTCGTCGCGACCGATGTCGCGACCGGCGGCACGCGCAACGAGAACGAGGAAGGGCTGGAAGAGGTCCGCCTGGGCTGGAAGGGGCTGGCAAGCCTGGCCGCGGAGATCGAAGGCCTCGGGCGCCGGGTGCTGACGCTCGAGGGCGACGTGAGCGTCGCCGCTGACGCCGCGCGATTCGTGACCGAGGCGCTTGCGCGATTCGGCCGCATCGACGTCCTCGTCAACAACGCGGCCGCGCCTCACGGGGCCGATCGTCGTCTGCTCTGGGAAGTCCCGGAAGAGGCGTGGGACCTCGTCATCGACGTCAATCTCAAGGGCACCTTCTTGATGAGCCGCGCGGTGATCCCGCACATGCTGTCGCGCCGCAGCGGCCGCATCGTCAACATGGCGTCGATCTCGGGCAAGCGCGGCACGCCCCGCCGCGGCGCCTACACCGCGTCGAAGTTCGGCGTGATCGGACTCACCCAGACCATGGCTCAGGAGCTCGCGCCGCACGGCATCACCGTGAACGCCATCTGTCCGGGCAGCGTCGACACGAGCCGCCGCGAATCGACCTCACGCCGCGAGCGTGCGCTCGCCGAGCGCGACCCCGGAGCGGCGGTGCTCGGCCTTCCGCCGACGGGACGCGTCGCGCGACCCGACGACGTCGCGCGGCTCGCGCTCTTCTTCGCCTCGGCGCAGAGCGATCACATCACGGGCCAGGCGTGGAACGTCGACGGCGGAGCCGTCATGTAGAATCTCCCCGCCGTGGATTCCACAAGAGGCGAACGCCAGTCCGATGCGTCGTGGCGACACACGATCGCCGAGATGCATGCGTCCGGTCGTCAGGCGGTGCTCGCCATCACCGGGGGCGGGAGCGGCGCGATCGCGGAGCTGCTGCGGGTGCCCGGCGGGTCACGGCTGCTGCTCGAGGCGCTGGTGCCCTACGATTCGCGGGCGCTGACGGCGTTCCTGGGCTTCGAGCCGGAGCAGGCGTGCAGCGTCGAGACGGCGGTGGCCATGGCGCAGCGTGCGCGTGAGCGCGCGGCGAAATTCGCGCCGCCGGGCGCTCAGCTGGTCGGCCTCGGCGCCACGGCGGGGCTCGTGACCGATCGGCCGCGGCACGGCGAGCATCGCGTCCACATCGCCGTCAGCACCGGAGCCGGCACCGACCACTGCTCGATCGTGCTGGCGAAGGGGCGGCGCGACCGGCCGGGCGAAGAGGACCTGGTGGCGCGTGCCGTCGTGTTGTGGCTGGCCCGCGCGTGCGGAGTCGCCGCGCCGTCGCCGCGCACCTTGCTGGAAGCCGACGAGCGCTACGCGGAGGCCGTCGTGCAGACCGGCGATCTGATCGACCAGCTCCTCGCCGGCGGGGTCTCGCGCGTGACGGTGTGGCCCGACGGACAGCTCGTGCCGGCGGCACCGCCGCCGAGCGTCGTGCTGCCCGGCTCGTTCAATCCGCTGCACGCCGGGCATCTCCTGCTCGCGCGGGTCGCCGAGGACATCCGGCAGCAGCCCGTCGCCTTCGAGATCGCGGTGCTCAACGTGGACAAGCCGCCGCTCACGGCGGGCGAGGTGCGAAACCGGCTCGCGCAGTTCGCGTGGCGAGCGCGCGTCGAGCTCACCCGAGCGCCGACGTTCGTCGAGAAATCCCGGCTGTTTCCGGGCGCGGCGTTCGTCATCGGCGCCGACACCGCCGAGCGCCTGGTGGCGCCGCGGTACTACGGCGATAGCGCCGAGCGGGTGGCGGCGGCGCTCCAGGAGATCGCGGACCGTGGATGCTCGTTTCTGGTGGCGGTGCGCGTGGATCGCACCGGTCGGGTGCGCTCGCTGAGCGACGTCGCCGTGCCTCAGCGGTTCGCCCACCTGTTCACCGCGATTCCGGAGAGCCGGTTTCGTCTGGACTCTTCGTCCTCCGACATCCGGGCGCGGCGGCAGGCCGCTACCTGATCTCGACCAGCTCGATCGCCTCGCGGCTCGGGCCCTCGATCATCACCGCGCGCGTGCTGCCGAGGCGATAGGGCTCTTCGAGGAACCGGACACTCTCACCGCGCAGCTTCGTCACCCAGCCGTCGAGATCGGCGACGCTGAGCGCGATGTGATCGTAGAGGTGGCCGCGGGAGCTCGCGAGCGGCCTGTCGTCCTGCCGCATATACCAGGGCAGCGCCACGTCGCCGAACACGACCGCGGCGGACGGCGCCCTGAACATGCCCTGACGCTCGAGCGCCGGCCAGGACCGCTCTGGCCCGCGCGGCACCTGGCAGGTGCTTGCGGTCATTCCCGCCGGACTGGTGCGGCCCGCGAACACCGGCGCGTTGAGATGCTGCTGATACCAGATCTGCGCGCAGAACGGATCGTCCTGGAACATATGCACGTGGTTGAAGCGCTCGGCCGGATGGTTGCCGGCGTACTCGACCAGGGCGTCGTCGGGGCCCAGCATGTAGCCGAAGCCTCCGCTGCGGGCCGGCTGGATCCCCTGCGCCTTGGCCTCCGCGATCTGCGCCTTCGTTCGCCCGGGCACGCCGCCCGTGCCCGGCCAGGTGTCGCTGCTGACAAAGACCGAGCCGCCCTCGTCCGTGGTGTAGAGCGGCAGGAGCTTGACGTTCCTCCGGCCGGTGTAGGTGTCGAGGCTCTTGCGCGTGTCGGTCACATGCCAGCCGAAGTGCCAGAGCGCGGTCTGCGGCGACGTCGGCGCCGCCGCGGTGACCGGCGTGAACAAGATCAGCACGTTGTTCGGCGCGGCGAGCGCCGGGAAGCCGCCCCAGCTCGACTTGGCGCTGGCCGGGAACTGCTGGACGTAGAACGCGATCGCTGCATCCGGGTCGACGGAGTTCAGATGGAGATGATGGAAGCCCGGTGCCGGAAGCATATCGGTCTCTCCTGTGACGGCGGTAGATTCTGGAACGGGTTCCGCGACTGCCCCGATTTAGCCAGCAATGAGGCCAGCGATCAAGACGCTTGGTTCCCGGTCCGTCCGTCCGTGGCGGCATTCCGCGACCCGGCGCATCGGAGTATCATCCCGAGATAACGCTTGCCCCGGAGGGTGGCCATGTCGACCAACGGACACAACGAGGCGAAGAAGCTCCGCGCGGGCCTGAAGCATCCGATCATCGACGCGGACGGCCACTGGGCCGAGTTCGCGCCGCACATGCGCGAAGAGTTCCGCCGCATCGGCGGGGACACCGCGGTGGAGGCGCTGGCGCTGGCGAGCGCCCGCATTCCCAACTCGCTCAACATGTCCGTGGCCGAGCGGCGCCGCCGGCGGATCGGGCAGGAGGCGTTCTGGTTCCTGCCCACCAAGAACACCCTGGATCGCGCGACCGCGATGATGCCGCGCCTGCTCTACGAGCGGCTGGACGACCTCGGGCTCGACTTCTCCGTGATCTATCCGACCGCCGGGCTCGGCTACTACCGGCTGCCGCCGGACAAGCTCCGCCGCGCACTCTGTCGCGCGTACAACGTGTTCACGATGGACCAGTTCCGCCAGTACGGCGATCGGCTCATTCCCGCGGCGATCATTCCGATGTACTCGCCGGAAGAGGCGATCGAGGAGCTCGAGTTCGCGTCGCGGCAGCTCGGCTATCGCGTCGTCATGATGGGGAGCCTGATCCGCCGCCCCATCCCGGCGCTCGTCGAGGAGCACCCGGAGGCCGCGAAGTTCGTCGAGTGGTACGACCCCATTGCCATCGACAGTGTCCACGACTACGACCCGGTCTGGGCCAAGTGCCGCGAGTTGCGCATTTCGCCGAGCTTCCACAACGGCGCGCGCTCGATCCTGCTCCGCAACTCGCCGTCGAACTTCTGCTACAACCACATCGGCCACTTCGCCTCGGCCAGCGAGGCCATGGCCAAGTCCATCTTCTTCGGCGGCGTCACACGACGTTTTCCCGAGATCAACTTCGCCTTCCTCGAGGGCGGCGTGGGCTGGGCGTGCTCGCTCTTCGCGGATCTCATCGGGCACTGGGAGAAGCGGAAGCGCGACGCGCTCGAGAACACGAACCCGGCGCGGCTGGATCGGGCCGAGCTGCTCGCGCTGGCCGAGAAGTACGGCAAGCCCACGGTGGTGGAAGCGGTCCGTCGCGGCGAAGGCCTCGACGACAACGGCGACGGCACCGGCGGCGTCGAGGACCTCGACGACTACTCCCGCTGCAAGATCACGAGCAAGAGAGACTTCGACGACCTCTACGTCAAGCGCTTCTACTTCGGCTGCGAGGCCGACGACCCGATCAACGCGTGGGCCTTCAATCGCAAGGCGAACCCGATGCACGCGCGGCTCAACGCGTTCTTCAGCTCGGACATCGGCCACTTCGACGTGCCCGACATGACCGAGGTCGTCCCCGAGGCGTACGAGCTGGTCGAGCATGGGCTCCTCGACGAGAACGACTTCCGTGACTTCGTGTTCGAGAACGCCGTGCGCCTCTGGGGGCAGCTGAACCCGGACTTCTTCAAGGGCACGGTGGTCGAGAAGCAGGCGGCGGAGGTGCTGGCCCGGCCCAGATGAGGCGCCGCGTCGCGCTGATCGGCACCGGCGGAACGATCTCGTCGATCGGCCGCGGAAGCCTCGACCTCTGGGAGTACATGGACACGAGCCGCAAGGCGGAGCCCGACGAGCTCCTCGTGCGGTTTCCCGAGGTGGCCGAAGCCGCCGAGATCGTCGCCGTGCGCTTTCGCTCGGTGGGAAGCGCGTCGATCGGCCCCGGCGACTGGCTCGCCCTGGCCGCGGCGGTGAGCGACGCGACGGCGAGCCAGCCGCCCCTCGACGGCGTCGTGATCACGCACGGCACGGCGACGCTCGAGGAGACCGCGTACTTTCTGAATCTCACCCTCAAGGTCACCGCGACGGTCGTGCTGGTCGGCTCGCAGCGGCCGGCCACCGGCCTCAGCTCGGACGCGGGGCTCAATCTCCTCAACGCGGTGCGGGTCGCCGGATCGTCCGAGGCGCGCGGTCTCGGCGTGCTCGTACTCCTCAACGACGAGATCCAGACCGCGCGCGACGTGACGAAGACGTCGACCTTGCGGCTCGAGACGTTTCGCAGTCCCGATCTCGGCATGCTCGGCTACGCCGATCCCGACGGCCGAATCGCCATCTACCGCCGGCCAACGCGCCGTCATGCGCCGGACACGGAGTTCGACGTGCGCGGTCGAACCGATCTCCCGCGCGTGGACATCGCGGCCTCGTATGCCGGGGCGGATGGCGCGGCTATTCGCGCCTTCGTCGCGGCCGGCGCGCGCGCCATCGTCTCGGCGTCGCTCCCGCCCGGCATCACCACGCCGGCAGAGACGGAGGCGCTCCTCGCGGCTCGCCGGCAGGGAGTCCTGGTCGTACTCTCGAGCCGCGCGGGCAGCGGTCGCGTTCTTCCCCGTACTCTGCTGCGGCAGCAGAGGTTCGTCGTCGCCGACAACCTGACTCCTCAGAAGGCCCGTGTGCTCGCCATGCTGGCCCTCACCAGGACCGACGACGTGTCCGAGATCCAGCGCATGTTCGACGAGTACTGATCCGCGCACCGGCCGCCAGACGGGTGTCCGGGAATGAGCGGCCCGGCCAGAAACTCACCAGGGTCGTTTCCGGTCGATTTTGGCCAACCCCATGAAATATTAGGCGATTCCGTTCGGCACCGAATATGCCGTATTACCCCGGCATGAGCAGCATCGGAACCCGGTCCCTGGGACTCCTCGTGGTCGCCGCAGCGATGGCGACGGCGACGCCGGCGGCCGCACAGGTCTACAAGCGGACCGCCTCCGACGGGACCACCTATTTCACGAACATCCAGCCGAATCCCGGGTTACAGCGGGTCGCGTACGCCGTGCCCGCGCGGGAATCGCAGCGTTCCTCGTCGTCGAATGACTACGGTCTGTACTCCCGCGAGATCGCCGAAGCCTCGGCGCGATACGGAGTGCCCGAGCGTCTGATCTGGGCGGTCATCCGCGTCGAGTCGGGATTCGATCCTCGCGCCGTGTCGCCGAAGGGCGCCCGCGGGCTGATGCAGCTGATGCCGGAGACCGCCGCGCTCCTGGGCGTTCGTGACATGTTCAACCCGCGCGAAAACATCCACGCGGGCACCCGGCATCTACGCGGCATGATGGATCGCTTCCACTACGACCTGCCGATGGCCATCGCCGCCTACAACGCCGGCGACCGGCCGGTCGCGGCATTCCGCGGCATCCCGCCGTACCCCGAAACCCGGGAATACGTCGCGCGCGTGCTGCGCTACTACGGCGCTCCGCTCGCGTGGGAGCTACAGGGCAGCGGCATCCAGCAGACCGTGGCACGCGACGGCAGCGTGACGTATACGAACGTCGCGCCCCGCCGGCTCACGACGGCAGCACTCCAGGGAAGATAGTCCAAATGGGAAGGTGAAACAGAAGGAGGCGGCGCTGTGGCCGCCCCCTTCTGAGCCATCGGGCGGGAGCTACTTCGCCTTCACCGCGAAGTGCGCTCGGCGATTCAGGCTCCAGCAATCCTCGCTGGCCTCCGCGCAAATCGGGCGTTCCTTGCCGTAGCTGATGACCGAGATCCGGTTTGCCCGGACGCCTCGGGAGACGAGGTAGTTCATCGACGCGCGAGCCCGGCGCTCGCTGAGCGCGAGATTGTAGTCGGTCGTCCCGCGCTGATCGGCGTGCCCTTCGATGAGCACCATCCAGCCGGGATTCGCCTTCATCATGTCGGCGTTCTGGTCGAGAACCTGCGTGTCTTCAGCACGGATCTGGTAGGAATCGAACTCGAAGCGAATGTCCCGAAGGTCCGTCTTCGCGGTGAACTCCTTCGGGTTGGGCCTGGCAGCGCCCTGGGCATTCGAGCCCGAGTGATCGCCGGCCGCCGACCCGACCGCGCGACCTCCATCCATCGATCCACCCTTCGATCCGCCGGGTGCAGGCGCCGACCCCGAGTCGGCCATCGTGTTCGGCGTCATCGCGCATCCGGCAAGGAATGGCGCTGCCGCCAGCATCAGAACGAGAGCGGTCTGTGAGAAGTGCTTCACGAGAGATCCTCCCTTCCGCGAGCCCTGGATGGGGCCGCGATTCGGTCGCGGGCCGCGGGCGCTGACGCAAGTTTGCACATCCAATGCCCGGGGCGGCGACGGGCCAGATATGGTGCAATGTCCGGTAATTAGCCGCATGGATGGTGCGCCCGGCGGATCGGGGGGCCACCGAAGATGGATCAGCTTGCCAGAACGTCAGACAGGAGCCGCCATGCAGGCACGACCGGGGGTTGTCGTGCTGATGATCGTGGTCATCAGCGCCGTCTTCGTCTCGACCGGACACGCGGAATCGGTCTGGGAGGCGCTGCGCGCGCCGGGAAGCGTGGTGCTGCTGCGGCACAGCTATGCTCCCGGCGGTTTCGATCCGCCCGACGCGAAGCTCGAGGACTGCTCGACCCAGCGCAACCTCGACGAGAGCGGTCGGGCTCAGGCGCTTCGGGTCGGCGAGGCGTTCCGGCAGCACGCGATCGCAGTCGGGCGGGTCCTCTCGAGCCCGCGCTGCCGCTGTCTAGACACCGCGCGCCTCGCCTTCGGCCTGGCCGAGCCGTGGGAGGTTCTTCAGGGGGCGCTCCGCGACACCGAGCTCCGCCGACGCCGCCTGGCCGAGACGCGGAAGGTCATCGATGCGTACCAGGGCGGCGCGCCGCTCGTCGTCGTCACTCACGGCAGCGTCGTGACGGATCTGACCGGACTCAACATCCGCATGGGCGAGTTCGTCGTGCTGCGGCGCACCCCCGACGGAACCCGCGTGGTTGCCGGCCAGTTGTACGTCGAGTAAGAGCTACCCCACCCCGTCGCGGGCTTGCGGCGGACTACTCCGGCCCGCTGGCGAACCAGAGCCGCGGGTCGGCGGCGCGCACGCGCGCCTCGGGCAGGCCGAGCTCGCGCCGGACGAGGTTGGTGCCCTCGACCAGCGCCACGCACTTGTAGTACGCGATCCGGCGGCTGAGCCCTTCGCGTCCGAAGCCGCAGTCGGTCGTGATCACCAGCCGCTCCGGCGGAATGTACTCCAGGGCCTTCCGGATCAACCGCGCCACGTGCTCGGGCGGCTCGACGACCGTGTTGCAGTGGTTCACGACCCCGATGCCGATCTTCTTGTCGGTTCGATACTTGCCGAAGAGGTGAAGATCGCGCCCGTCCGAGCTGGCGCACTCGAACGTGATCACGTCGCCGTCGAGTTGGAGCAGGTAGGGGAGCGCGCGCTCGTAGCTCGGCGGCTCCCAGTACACGCGCTGCTGATTCGGATTGCCCCAGCAGGTGTGCACCCAGATCTCCGAGTCGACCCCCTTCAGCTGGCGATTGAAGGCCTGCGTGAAAAACTCGAGATCCGCGTCGGTGCAGTCCGGGCGCGTCGTACGACCGTGGTGCGGAGGCTCTTCCACCTGGATGAGCGGACAGCCGGCGGCCGCGAGCTCGCGGAACTCGGCGTTCATGATGTCGCAGAGATCGTTGATCAGCGCCTTGTCGTCACGATAGTGCTCGTCCCAGAGCATGCTGGCCAGCGCGGGCGCGCAGATCGCGCCGAACTTCATCGGCTTGTCGGTCAGCCGCTGCGCCGTCTTCCAGAGCGCGGCGTACTCCAGAGGGCCGCGAGTCAGCTTCGTCCGGACCACGCCGGGCTGATAGGCCTCTTGCACCTCCCAGAGGATCCGTCCGGGCCGCAGGCCGTGCCGAGCCATCCAACCGCGCGAGGTGTCGCGGTGCCCTTCGATGCCGCCGAGCCGCTCGATCGGGTAGAAAAACCACGACTTGCCGCCGACCGCGAGATCGAACCGCGTGTCGCCGTCGGTCACGATGTCCAGGCCGGCGGCTTCCTGGGCGTTGACGACGCACGCGACCGCGTCCAGATACTGCTCGCGAAAGATCGAGTCGCCGAGCGCCGACTTGAACGACCGTCCATGCAGGCTCTCGGTGAACCAGAGCGGCCGCGGATACGACCCGGTGATGGCAGTCGGCAGCATCAGATCCTGGGTGACCTTCAGCATCGATCCCTCCGCTCGGCGAGGCGCCGCCGGCGTCGCGATGTCTACGTGGAGAGGCTCGGCGGCGTCATCCCGAGGAAGCGGAAGCAGTTGTTCCAGGTGATGTCCGCGTGAACGTCCGGAGGCAGATCCAGGGTCCGGAGCGTCTTGTCCACCGGCAGCTCGGGCACCATGTAGGGATAGTCCGTGCCGACGAGAACCTGTCCGGCGCCGACCATGTCGATCAGGTAGCGCAGAGCCCGGCGGTCGAAGAGCAGCGTGTCGTAGTAGAAGCGGCGCGCGTACTCGGCCGGCGAGCGCGGAAGCGCGTCCGGCGCGGTCGTGCCGCGGCCCGGAACAGGCGGCTCCTCGTTCCAGGTGCCGCTCCAGTGGTGGGTGTAGCGCGGCAGCAGGAATGGAAACGTGCCGCCGCCGTGGCTGAAGGCGATCCTCAGGCTCGGGCACTTCTCCGCGGTGCCGCCGTCGATCATCGACGCGATGGTCAGGCTCGTGTCGGTCGGGTATCCGACCGGATTGAAGAGCGCCTTCGTGGGAAAGCGCTCCATCATCGTCGGCCGCAGCGCGTGCACGAAGATCGCGACGCCGAGCCGTTCGGCCTCCTGGAAGAACCCCTGGAACTCCGCCATGCCCAGCGACTTGCCGTTCACGTTCGACCCGAGCTCGACGCCCGGGAAGCCCAGGCTCTTGATGTGAGCCAGCTCCTTCGCGGCCATGTCCGGATCCTGGAGCGGCACGATGCCGAGGCCGATGAAACGCCCCGGCGCCGCCGTGCACATGCGGACGATCGCGTCGTTGGTGAAGCGGCAGAAGTCGAGCGCGTCGGACGGGGTGAACCAGTAGGCGCAGAGCTCGGGCATCGGCGAGATCACCTCCACGTCGACGCTCTGCGCGTTCATGTCCCGCAACCGGCGCGGGACGTTCCAGTTGCCGTCGTGCACGGTGCGGTAGTTTTCGCCGCCGATCATGACCCGCGCTCGGCCGGGCTCGAAATGATCCATCGACGGCCACGACCAGGCGCTGGCCCGGGCTCCTGCCGGCGGGAAATTCTCCGGGATGATGTGGGCATGCATGTCGACGATCATCGCTGGGCTTCCGTCCTCTGGCTCCCGCGGCCGTTTCGAGCGCCGACTGTGCCGGCGCAACGTTCGTTCGTGCTCATCCGCACAGGGTGACCGGTGGGGGGAATCGGGGGGAGCGGCGCTCGCTCCCCCCGATTGCCAGTCAGTTGAACATGAGGACGGACCGCGCGACCTCGCCCGCCTTCATCGCGCGGAACGCTTCGTTGATGTCGTCGAGCCGGCCGCGCCGCGTGACCATCTCGTCGAGCAGGAGCCGGCCTTGCCGATAGAACTCCAGGTAGCGCGGAATATCCGTGCGGAATCGGTTGCTGCCCATGCGCGAGGTCTGCACCTTGCACTCCGGACGAATCGCCATCCACGGGAACTCGATCTTTGCGTCCGGCGGCATGACGCCCACGATCGTGGCGGTGCCCCGGATGGCGAGACTCTCGATCGCCTGTCGGACGAGCGTCGTGTTGCCCACGGCCTCGAACGCGTGATCCACACCGGCGCCGCGCGTGAGCGAGCGCACCGCCTTGACGGGATCGTCCTTCGAGCTATTGACGACGTGCGTGGCGCCCACGCGCTTGGCCATCTCGAGCTTTCCGTCGAAGACGTCGACGCCGATGATCTGACTGGCGCCGCCGATCCGCGCGCCCTGCACGATCGACAGGCCCACCCCGCCGCAGCCGAACACGGCGACGGTTTGCCCGGCCTCGAGGCCGGCGGACCGCAGCGCGGCGCCCACGCCGGTGAGCACCCCGCACCCGACGAGCGCCGCGCGATCGAGCGGGAGGTCGGGGTCGATCTTCACGATCGAGTTTTCGTGCAGTAGCATGCGCTCGGCGTAGCTCGAGATGCCGATGAATTGCCGGACCGGCGCGCCCTTCTGCGAAAGGCGCGGCGCGCCGGAGTCCGGCCGGGTGACGAAGCCGGCGACGCAGAGATTGGGGTGGCCGCCGAGGCACTGCTCACAGGTGCCGCAGAAGCCCGAGAGGCAGGCGACCACGTGATCGCCCGGGCGCACGGTCGTCACGTCGGCGCCGACCGCCTCGACGACGCCGGAGCCCTCGTGGCCGAGCACGATCGGGCGATCCAGCGGAAACCGGCCGAACCCGTCGACGACGTGCAGGTCGCTGTGGCAGACGCCGGTGGCGGCGGTGCGAACCAGGACCTCGCGGCCCCACGGCTTGTCGATCTCGACGGACTCGATCGTCAGGGGCTCGTGGACCTTGCGAAAAATGGCGGCCTTCATCTCCATGGCGGCTCCCTCCCGGTGCAGGACACGTTGGCGAACTCGGCGCAGTATAATCCCGCCAAGCGGTGAGGAGGATGGCATGACGGCCATCGAGCCGAGCGGGCAGATCCTGGGTGCGACGGTCCGGGGGATGGACCTCGCGAAACCCTTGAGCGACGCGGACTTCGCGACAATTCTGGAAGCTCTCGGCCGGCACGGCGTGCTGCGCTTTCCCGGGCAAAAGCTCGAGGCCGTGGAGCTCAGAGACTTCTCCCGTCGCTTCGGCCAGATCCAGGCCACGCTCACCGGGCGGCACCACGAGCCCGGCATGCCCGAGGTCGGCTATCTCTCGAACATCATCGAGAACGGCGAGCCGATCGGCATCACCGACGCGGGCCAGGACTGGCACACCGACATGTCCTACAACGAGACCATCGGGTTCCTGAACGTCCTCTACGCGGTCAAGGTGCCGCGTCGAGACGGGCAGGTGCTCGGCGCCACGATGTTCGCGAACACGCAGGCCGCGTACGAGGATCTCGCGCCCGAGCTGAAAGCCCGGCTCGCGAACGCGACGGCCACCCACGACTTCAACAAGTTCTGGGAGAACATGCGGCGCCGTCCCGGCAGCCTGCGGGGGCCGCTCACCGCGGAGCAGCGCCGGCGTCGGCCGCCGTCGGTCCATCCACTTTTTCTCACGCATCCGATCACGGGCCGGCGCGTGCTCTACTGCAACCCCGGCTACGCGATCCGCATCAACGAGCTCGACGAGGCCGAGAGCGACCGCGTGCTCGAGGCCTTGTTCGCGCACCAGCTCCAGCCGAAGTACCAGTTCACGCACCGCTGGACCGAAGGTGACGTGCTGATGTGGGATCACATCGGCACGCTGCACAACGCGGTCGCCGACTATCGGCCGGACGAGCACCGGCTGATGAAGCGCTGCCAGGTGATGGCTGACCGGATCTTCGAACCCGCCTTCGTGCGAGAGGCCCTCGCGGCAGCTTCGCCCGCCGGCGCAACGCTCAGGTAACCGGGAGGATCGTGTCATGGCCCAACGCGTTCGCTATCCCGATCACATCGAGCCCCTGGTGCAGTTCGTCGAGGAGACGACGCCCGACCGCATTGTGGCCGCGACCCACGACAAGCTCGCCGCTGGCACGACGGTGAAGGACATGCTGCTGGCCTCGGCCCTGGCGGTGGTGCGCTCCTCGGATCTGCCGCCCGGCCATCACGGCGGCCCGCTGCATCCGCTCTGCGGCCTCCACGCCGTCCGTCACATCTCGGCGCGGCTCTCCGGCGAGTACGCGATGCTCCCGGTGATCCAGAACGTGGCGGTGTCCAACAAGCACATCCATTCGCCGGCGATGGGTCCCTACGTGCTCGCCGACGCGCAGCCCGTATCCGAGAGCGACGACGTTGAGGCGACGATCAAGGGGTTTCGAACCGCAGTGAGCCGCGGCGTCTACAACGCGTGCGACCACTACTACCTGTATCTGCTCGAGCGGCTCTCGCCCATGCAGGTGCTCGAGCTCCTGCTCGAGGTCGGCGTGCCGAAGAACCAGCTCGACGACCATTACTTCCTGTTCCCGGTGTTCACCTTCCGCGCGCTCGAGTACTTCGGCTGGGACTACGCGAAGTACATCGGGCGGGCGCCGGTGCGCTACATCACGCGCCCGACGGCGCCGGCGATGATGATCGCCGTGGACGAGCTGATCCGGAAGTACGAGCTGCTCGAGCGCGACCTGCGCGCGAAGACCGGCGCAGACGAGACCGCGGCCGTGACGGCGCTCGCCGACGAGATCGGACGTTCTCGCGAGTTCGCCGAGATTCCGGAGCTGCTGGCGCGGGCGCTCGGCGGCGGCCTGTCGCTCGAGGGCGCCGGCGAGGCCCTGTCGGTCGGCGGGTCCACGCTCTTCCTGCGCTCGAAGACCGGCAACCCGATGGACGTGCACATCAACACCGGCGCCAACACGCGGCGCTATCTGCTGCGCCAGCCGGAGCTGTCCCGGCGCATCAAGCTCCAGGCGCTCCTCGTCTGGAACACGGGGCCCGAAGTGCGGATGGCCCAGCACATGCTGGCGTCGGACGTGCAGCCGGAGCCCGAGCGCGTGGCGGCGTTGCCGTCCCACACGCAGGAGGAGCTGCTCGACGAGATCGACAGCGTGATCAGCCGCCTCCCGGTCGGCGAGCGGTTGCCGACGGCCGGTCTGGCCAGCTGGCGCTCGACGGACGAGGTCAAGCACGTCGCCGCGCTGGCTCAGCAGTACGCGGACAAGGCGTACGCCCCCGAGGCGTTGATCGACGTGCTCGCCAAGATCGCCTGCCGCGACAACTTCACCGAGATGCATGCCTTCAAGCATCATCAGGCGACGTACGAGGAGTTCTACGCGACCCGTCCGTCGCTGCGCTGGCGCCACCTGGTGGCGGCCGTGCAGGCGAGCGCCATCTCGCACGGCCGCATCCAGGATGTGTTCGACCACGCGGCCGAGGTGATGCATTTCTAGGCCGCCATGCACATCCTGGTCCTGTCCTCGCGTCTCACGGAGAATCGTCGCGCCGCGTTCCGGGCTCTGACGCGGGAGCTCGGCGAGCCACGATTCGTCACGCCCGGCGAGCCGGCGCCGGACGTGTCCGCGTGCGACGCGATCGTCGTGGACGGGCCGCAGCCCGCCCAGCCCTCGCAGGCCCTCGCGGCGATCCGCGCGGCGGTCGAGCGCGGCATGGCGCTGGTGGCGATCGGCGGGGCGCCGGTCGAGCGCGACGGCTTCTGGGCTGAGCTGCTCGGGGCGGTGGCGGGCCCGGAACCGCCGCCGGGCGAGTACTACGCGAGGGTCACGGAGGCCCACTCCCACATCTCGGCCCGCGTCACGCGCGAGTTCGCGCTCGTCGACGGGTTCGTGCCCCTCATCCCGATCACGGACGGCAAAGTCATCGTCGACGTGAGCGTGGCGCTGCGCGATCTCGCCGCGGTGGTCGAGACGTCGCGCGGCGCCGGCCGCGTGGTCGCGTGCGGGCTCGGGAACACGGACGCGGCGCTGCGCAACCCCGAGCTCGCCCAGCTGCTCGGGCGCGCGCTGCGTCCCGACTTGCATTGCTGTGGGCGCCACATCGGCGTGGGCATCGTCGGCTACGGCCCGCTCGGGGGCATGGGCTATCACCATGGGCTCGGGGTGACCGCGACCGAGGGGCTCGAGCTCGTCGCCGTGGTCGATCCGAACCTCGAGCGCCGCAAGGCGGCGGAGGCGGACTTTCCGGGTGTGCGAACATACGCGGCGGTGAGCGAGCTGGTCAGTGACGACGACGTCGAGGTCGCGCTGGTCGCGACGCCGCCCGCACATCACGTGGCGCTGACCCTCGCGCTCCTGCGCGCGGGCAAGCACGTGGCCTGCGAGAAGCCGCTCTGTCTGACGGTCGCGGAGGCGGACCAGATCATCGCCACCGCGGCGTCCAGCCGGCGCATGCTGACGGTTCACCAGAATCGCAGATGGGATCCCGACTTCGTCGCGCTGCGCCGCGCCGTCGGTGCCGGGCTCCTCGGCGAGATCTTCAACGTCGAGACCTTCGTGGGCGGCTACGCCCATCCGTGCCGCACCTGGCACTCGGACACCGCGGTCTCCGGCGGTGCCGGCTACGACTGGGGCTCGCACCACGTCGACTGGGTGCTCCAGCTCATCGCGGGCGCGCCGCGCGTCGTGCAGGCGCACGGTCACAAGCGCGTCTGGCACGACGTGACCAATCACGACCAGATTCGTGTCCGCATGATATGGCCCGACGGTCGCGAGGCGGAGTTCCTCCAGAGCGACATCGCCGCGGTGCGCCGGCCCAAGTTCTACGTGCAGGGCACGGCCGGCACCCTGGTCGGCTCGTATCGCACGATCACCCTCGAGGCGATCGAGCCCGGCCGCGGCTACGTCGCCACGCAGCCGCATCACGCCGAGGCGCCGGCCGAGCTGGTGCTGGCGCGTTACGAGAGCGGCTACGGGATCAGCGAGACCCGGCTGCCGCCGGCGGTGGATCAGCCCTTCGCATTTCATCGCAACCTCGCCGATCACCTCCATCTCGGCGAGCCCCTCGCGATCACCCCGGCGTCGGTGCGGCGCGTGATCGGCGTGCTTGAAGCCGCGCAGCGGTCGAGCACGCGCGGGGGCGCGCCCGTCGTGATCGAAGACGACGGGAGCTGACGTGCCCGCCCCGGCGCGGCCGGTCGGTTGGGGGGTGATCGGCGCCACGTCGCAGGTCGCCCAGAAGGCGGTGCTGCCCGCGATCGCCGCGAGCCCGGGCGCGCGCCTCGTCGCGGTCGCGAGCGAGAGCGCCGCCGATGGCGGCGCCGGTTGTTTCGAGCCCCGGCGAGCCCACCGGGCCTACGACGCCGTGCTCGACGACCCCGAGGTCGAGGCGGTCTACGTGCCGCTGCCGAACAGCCTGCATCGCCCGTGGGTCGTCCGCGCGGCGGCCGCCGGCAAGCACGTGCTCTGCGAGAAGCCGCTGGCGCCGACGGTGGCCGATGCCGAGGCAATGGCGGCGGCGTGCGAGCGCGCCGGGGTCGCGCTCGGCGAGGCCTACATGACGCCGTTCCATCCCCGGGCGATCGCACTCGACACGCTCGTGGCGTCGGGCCGCCTGGGCGCGCTGCGCTTCGCGCGGGCGGCCTTCACCGGCGTGCTCGACCGCGCGGACGACCATCGCTGGCGTCCCGAGATGGGAGGCGGCTCGCTGCTCGACGTCGGGATCTATTGTCTGGCGCCGCTCCTGGCGGCGGCGGGCCGTACGCCGGCGCGGGTCGAAGCGTCCGCCACGCTCGCAAAGTCGGGTGTCGACGCGTCGTTCTCTGGCTGGCTCGACTTCGGCGACGGGTTCACGGCGACGATCGAGTGCTCGTTCGACGCTCCCGAGCGCCAATTTCTCGAGATCGTCGGCACGGAAGCGTCGGTCGTCCTCGATCGCGCCTACACGCCGGGGCCCGCGGACACCGCGATGACGCTGCGTCTCCGTGACGGCCGGGTCGAGTGCATCGTGACCGCCGGCGCCGATCCGTATCGGGAGATGATCGAGCATTTTCATGCTGTGGTCCGCGGCGGCGTACCGCGCAGACCCTGCGCCGCGTCGATCACCCTGCTCGCGGTCCTCGAACGGCTGCGTGGGGCCGCCGGGCTCGCCGCATGAAGCGCATCGGCGTCATCTCCGTGCACACCTGTCCCCTGGCCGCGCTCGGCGGGAAGGAGACGGGTGGCATGAACGTCTACGTCCGCGAAGTCGCGCGACATCTCGGGCGGCTGGGGCTCGAGGTCGACGTCTTCACGCGGAAGCAAACGCCGGGTGTTCCGACGGTCGTGCCGCTCGGCTGGGGCGCGCGAGTCGTTCACATCGACGCCGGCCCGCAGCGGCCGGTGCCGCCGCCCGAGATCGTGGGCGACCTGGACGAGTTCACCGACGGCGTGATGGACTTCCAGCGCCGGAGCGGCGCGGAGTACGCGCTGCTGCACGGGCACTACTGGCTGTCCGGCCTGGTCGCGGTCGATCTCTCCCGCCGCTTGGGCGGCGTTCCGATCGTCCAGATGTTCCACACCCTGGGCGTCGTGAAGAACGCGCTGGCCGATCAGCCCGGCGATCAGGTGCCGCAGTCGCGCGTCGACGCCGAGGCGAAAGTGGCGGCGCTGGCCGATCGCATCGTCGCCGCGACGCCGCTCGAAAGCGCCGAGCTCGCGTGGTACTGCGGGGCCGCCGTCGAGCGAGTCCGGACGATTCCGTGTGGAGTCGACGTCGAGCTCTTCAGCCCGGGCAGCGCGGTCGCCGCGCGCGAGCGTCTGGGGCTCGACGCCGAGTGGGTGCTGCTCTTCGTGGGGCGGCCAGCTCCGATCAAGGGACTCGAGGTCCTTCTGCAGGCGATCGCGCGCCTGAAGGCCGACGGGCTCGGTCGTGCCGACGTGAAGCTGGTGATCGTGGGCGGCGACCGGAACGAAGAGGGCAACGAGGATCGTGCCCGTCTGCGCGCGCTGGCCGCGGTGCTCGGTGTCGGCGCCTGGGTCGACTTCAAGGGACCCGAGCCACAGTCGGCGCTCCCCGAGTACTACCGTGCGGCCGATCTCTGCCTGGTGCCGTCGCATCACGAATCGTTCGGCATGGCGGCGCTCGAGGCCATGGCGTGCGGCGCCACGGTCGTCGCCTCGCGGGTGGGCGGTCTCGCCACCACGATCCAGGACGGCGTCACCGGCGTGCTCGTCCCGCCGCGCGACGACGTTGCCCTCGCCTCGGCGATCGGGTCGCTGCTGGCCGACGGGCCCCGGCGCCGCACGCTCGGCCGGCACGCCGCCCGCTGGGCGCAGAGCTTTGCCTGGCCGACCGTCGCGCGGGCGCTTGTCGACGTCTATGAGGAGCTGGTGCCCGATCTGCGCCGGCCGGCGCCGACTCCGGTCAGCGTGAACTGCGCGCTGACGATTTAGCCCGCGGGCCTTCTGTCGAGGCCCGCGCCGAGCACTCGGCTCGGCCCATGAGATGAAAGCGGCATGATTGGACGCATTGCGGGCTTTGTGATCTTTGTCGGGATCTCGGCGGCGCTCGCCGGCTGCGCGAAGGTCTCGGTCCCGCTCCCCATCGACGCACGCTCGCCCGAAGCCATGCGCGGCCGGACCGTCGTCGCCGTGGCGAAGCAATACGTCGGCGCGCCGTACCGATGGGGCGGATCGAGCCCGTCCGGGTTCGACTGCTCGGGCCTGGTGCGTTACGTGTACGCGAAGGTCGGGGTCGTGCTCCCGCACAGCGCCGCCCAGCAGTACCGCTTCGGCACGCCCGTCACGCGCGACGAGCTCGCGCCGGGCGACCTGGTGTTCTTCGATCATCTGCGTCACAACGGGATCTACGTCGGCGGCGGCCGCTTCATTCACGCCAGACAGACCGGCCGGCGCGTGGCCGTCGCCCGCCTCGACGACGAATGGTATGACTCTCACTTCGTCGGGGCGCGGCGACTCGATCTCCCGCCGCCAGCGGAGAACGACGCGGGCCGTTAGTCCTTCACCGCCGGCAGCTGCATGAGCTGCAGGACGTTGCCGTCCGGGTCGGCGAACGTGGCCACCCACCCACCCCACTCTTCCTGAGCGGGCTCGCGGCTGAAGCCGACACCGGCACGAGTCAGCCGGGCGTGCTCGGCGTGGATGTCGGCGACGGTCAGGTTGAGCATGATCCGGAGTGGCTCACGGCTGACGCCGCGGACTGCGGCGTGCACGCCGACGCTGAGGCGCACGCCGTGCCAGTCGAAGTTGATGAAATCCGACTTGGCGGAGCGTGGCGTGAGGCCGAGCGTCTCCCGATAGAAGCGCGCCATGGCCGCGAAGCGATCGGCCTCCGTCCAGATGAGCACCCCGGCCAGTCCGTCGATCGACCCCGCCGTCATCCGCGCCTCCCCAGCCTCCCGTCGCCGCCGTCGATTCTATCCGAGCGGGCCCTGCCGGTCGCGACGTGTGAGAGCCCCGGCGTCTCGCCAGCGATGCTAGGATTGGCGCATGACGAAGCCGACCGATTCTCCGAGCTCGAGGATGGTCGAGCGGCGCATCGCGGTCGCGCCGGGTATCGAGCTGCACGTGGAGGCGCGGGCCGGCGATCGGGACGCGGCTCCCTTCGTGCTCGTGCACGGTCTGGCGTCCAACGCGCGGCTCTGGGACGGCGTCGCCGAGCAGCTGCACGCCGCCGGCCACACGGTGATTGCGATCGATCAGCGTGGGCACGGTCGCTCCGACGCGCCGGACCTCGGCTACGACCTCGACACGGCCGTCGCCGATCTCCTCGCGCTGATCGGCACGCTCGAGCTGGAACGCCCCGTCCTGGCCGGCCAGTCGTGGGGCGGCAACGTGGTGCTGGAGCTCGGCTGGCGCCACCCGGATGCCGTGCGGGGCATCGCCTGCGTCGACGGCGGCGTCATCGAGCTGGCCCAGGCCTATCCATCGTGGGACGACTGCCTGGCGGCGCTGACGCCGCCGGCGCTCGACCACCTCACGCTGGCAGAGCTCGAGGCGCGAATTCGCCGGAGCGTGCCGCACTTCAGCGATCGGGCGGTGGCGGCGTACCTGCATTGCTTCCGCACGCGCGCCGACGGAACGATCGAGCCGCGGCTGCAGCGCGGCCGGCATCTCTCGATCCTGCGCTCGCTGTGGGAGCATCGTCCCTCGACCCGCTGGGCGACGTTGAAGACGCCGACGATGCTGTTGCTGGCCGACAGCGGTGATGCGTCGAGGACGTCCCGCAAGCGTAGCGCCGAGGCCGCGGCGCTCGCGGCCGGCGGCGCGATCCGCTCGGTCTGGTTCTCGCCCGGCCACCACGATCTGCACCTGGAGTCTCCCGAGCGCGTGGCGGAGCTCTTCCTGCACGCGCTCCGCGAACGGTTCTTCGCGTGACCGCGCGCGTGCCGCGCATCCTGGCCATCATGGGGTCGGGCGAGACGGCTCCGACGATGGTGACGCCCCACCGCGAGATCGTCGCGCGTCTGGGCGAGCCGACGCCGCGTGCGGTCCTGCTCGACACGCCCTACGGGTTCCAGGAGAACGCATCGGAGATCACCGAGCGGGCGGTCGAGTACTTCGCGCATCGCGTCCAGCTGACGATCGAGGCCGCCGGTATTCTCGGGCCGCTGGCCCCCGATCAGGCCCATCGCGCTCCGCTGGCCGAGGCCGCCGCGCTCTCGCGGCTTCGCACGGCGGGCTTCATCTTCGCCGGCCCGGGGAGCCCGTCCTACGCGCTCTCGGTCTGGCGAAGCTCGCCGGTGCCCGAGGCGCTTGCCACCAAGCTCGCCGACGGCGGTGCGGTCGTGTTCTCGAGCGCCGCGGCGCTGACCCTCGGCCGCTTCAGCGTCCCGGTGTACGAGATCTACAAGGTCGGTCATCCCGTGCACTGGCTCGATGGGCTCGATCTGATGCGCGCGGCCGGCTTCGAGGGCGGGTGCGTCGTCATCCCGCACTACGACAACGCCGAGGGCGGCACGCACGACACACGCTTCTGCTATCTCGGCGAGCGGCGGCTCGCGACGATGGAGGCGATGCTCCCCGACGATGCGTGGGTGCTCGGCATCGACGAGCACACCGTGCTGGTGGCCGATCTCGACACGCAGACGGTCACCGTGTCGGGGCGCGGCGGGCTGACCGTGCGCCGCCGCGGTCGCTCGCAGGTGTTTCCGTCGGGCTCGAAGCTCGGCCTGTCGTCACTGCTCGCGGCCGCCCGCGGCGAAGCGCACACGTCTCATCGCGCGGCGGAGCGTGAGCCCGTCGCGGCCGCCGACCCGGCGAACGACAGCGGAACGGCGCCGAAGCGATCGCCGCTTCTCGCCGAGGTCGGCCGGCTCGAGCAGGCCTTCGAGGCGGCGATCGCCGGGCGGCGCGCGCCCGAGGCGGCCGAGGCGATTCTGAGCCTCGACCGGATCATTGCCGAGTGGTCCGCCGATACCCTGCAGACCGACGATCCCGACCGGGCGCGTGCCGTCCTCTACTCGTTGGTTCAGCGGCTGGGCGAGGCGGCGGCCGGCGGCCTGCGCGACCCGCGCGAGCTGCTGGCTCCGCTGGTCGAGAGTCTCATCACCCTGCGCGGGGAGCTGCGGGCGGCGAAGGCGTGGGAGCTCGCCGACCGGGTCCGCGACCGCCTGATCGCGGCGCGTATCGAGCTTCGCGATACGCCCGGAGGTACCGTCTGGGAGCTGCGCGAATAGCGCGGTCGACCGCCGCCGGCGCGATCGCTCAGGGCGCGCGCCCACCCCGGCCCAGCCACGCGGCGAGCGGCACTTGAAGGCCCGCCATCACGAGCGTCACGATGACGCACATCAGCTTCACGTCCGGATCGTCGCCGAAATTTTGCGTCGCCACCGTGAGCGCCGCCCCGACGTTGCGTGCTCCGCTCGCGAAGCCCAGAACGACGCGAAAGTCTCGCCGCGGCCCGCCGAGCGCGAATCCGATCATCGTTCCGCCCAGCACCAGAATCACCGCCGCGAGGAAGGCGTAGTGGCCGACCGCGCCCCATAGCGTGGGCGCCCCCACGACGACCACGAGGACGAGCGTGGCGACCAGCGTGACGTTGGACGCCTTGCCCAGGGGTCCGATCAAGCGCACCGCGAGCGAGTCGTTGTATGTGCGCAGAAACAGGCCGGCCATCAGGGGGAGCAGCAGCATCAGCACGAGCGAGCGCTCGATCGCGAGGGCATCGGCTCTGGCGTCGGCCAGCCACCACGGCAGCACCAGTGGGATGTAGACGATCGTCCCGATCGTGAGCAGCAGCATGAGCGTCGCCGCCCAGGCGCGGTTGCCACGGGAGAGGTCGCTGAGCGTCGGCAGAAAGGGAGCCCCGGCGCAGACGGCCGTCAGCGCGAGCCCCACCCGAAAGCCCTCCTTCAGGGGCAGGATCCGAACCACGAGGTAGCCGAGCAGGGGAACGAGCACGAAGTTCGCGACCAGGGCCGAGCCGACGAGAAGCGCGTTGCGCAACGGCTCCAGGACCTGGCGCACCTTCAGCTGGAGTCCCATGTGCAGCAAGGTGCTGACGACCCAGACGACGAGACACACGCGGGCGAGCGCCGTCAGGACGTCAGCGACGGGGCCCATCAGACTCGCGCGAGCACGCGATCAGCGGAGGGGCCGAGACGCTGACCCCTCCGCTGAGGACCGATCGGCGGGTGCGGGTCGCGCTAGCCCGCCATCTGATGGCGAGCGTTCTTGATCACGCGGCCGGGATGACTTCCGGTGTGCTGGCCCTTCTCGAGCAGCACCTCACCGTTGACCACCGTGTAGTGGATGCCCTCGGCCAGCTCACGCATCCGCCAGCCGTTGGCCGGGAAGTCGTGCACGACGTCTTCCTTGACCGGCGCGACCGTGTCCGGGTCGAAGACCACGAGGTCCGCCGCCATGCCGGGCTGCACCAAGCCGCGATCGTAGATGCCGAAGGCCGAGGCCGAGTCATACGTCAGCCGCCGCACGGCGTGCTCGAGCGACATGATCTGCTTCTCGCGCACCCAGTAGCCCAGCAGGCGCGTCGGGTTGCTGACATTCGAGTGGAACTGCACGTGGGCGCCGCCGTCGGTGAGCCCGACCACCGCGTACGGGCTCCCGAGGATCTGCGCGACGGCCTCGGTGTCCATGTTGATCTCGCCCAGGCTGAACACGGTTTCCAGGTTTTCCTCGACGGCCAGATCGAGGAACGCGTCGAGCGGATGCTGGCCTCTGGCCTTCGCGATCTCGGCGATGTGCTTGCCGGCGAGCCCGCGGTTCTTCGCGAGCTTGGGCTCCTCGACGAACATGAGGTCCCAGCGCTTGGAAAACGTCGAGTCCGGACCCAGCGGCGCGTCGACCTCGTCGCGCAGCTTCGCGCGGATCGCGGGATTGGCGTACGCGGTGAGCTTGTCGGCGTCGGGACCCTGCAGGATCGGCAGCCACGTCGGCATGCTGCGGAACACCTGGCAGTTCTTCATGGTGAAGCGGTTGACCACGCTGCCGGGGTTGCAGAGCGGGATCGCGCGGATCCCCTGCTTCACGGTCTCCTCGACGTGCGCCAGATGCGCCTTCCACCGCCCGGGCTGCCGTGCCTGCTCGAGCAAGGTGTTGTACATGATCGGCCGGCCGCTCGCCTCCGAGATGCGAGACAGGAGCTTGTCCTTCAGCTCGGGATTGGTGCCGCCGCCGCACTGCATCACACCCGTGCCCACCTCGCGCAGCACGTCCGCCAGCGCGAACAGCTCAGATTCCGGGGCGCACGCCGCGGGGATGCGCTTCCCCGCGATGTCGAAGTGGTTCATGTTCCGCGTGATCGAGAGTCCCAGCGCGCCGGCCTCGAGCGATTCGCGCACCAGGCGACGCATCGTCTCGAGCTCGTCCGGCGTGGCGTCGCGGTCCGAGCACTCCTCGCCCATCGCGTAGAGCCTCACCGCCGAGTGACCGACGAGCGTGCCGACGTTGACGCCGAGACGCTGGCCGATCGCGGTCATGTACTGGGGGAACGTCTCCCAGCTCCAGGGCACGCCGGCCTGCAGGACGTCCATCGGGATGGCCTCGACGTACGAGAGCATGCCGGCCAGCTTCTCGCGCGCCTCGGGCTTGACCGGCGCCAGCGCGAGCGAGCAGTTGCCGATGATGACCGTGGTGGAGCCGTGGTGACAGGAATAGGTGCAGAGGGGATCCCACACGACCTGCGCGTCGTAGTGGCAGTGATTGTCGACGAAGCCCGGCGAGACGACCCTGCCGTCGGCTTCGATCGTCTGGCGCGCGGAGCCGCTCAGACGGCCGATCTCGACGATCTTGCCCTTCGCCACGCCGACGTCACCATGATAGGCGGGCCGCCCGGATCCGTCGATGACGCGTCCGTTCTTGATCAGGAGGTCGTAGGTCATCTCGCCGCTCCTTTCCGAGTACGCCAGTCTGGGCTACGGCTGGGATGGTAGCTCAGAAGCGAACGGTCGGATAGCGATAGCGACGGAGCGCTCGGCGAGCGTCCTCGAACGAGACCACATCAAGGGGCGGCAGTGGCGCCGATGGGTCGACCGGGGCGAAGCCGCCTCGGTCTCCACGTTTGGCCCGGTCGCAAGCCCGTGTGAACGCGTCTCTCTCACGATGGCTGTGGCACAATGCTGCCCGCCAGGAAGTCACCCCCATCGTGACGCCCTCCGCGAGAGGGCGCGGTCGGGTCGGTTCACATTGAAAGGAGCGACGCAATGAGATCGGCAGCGACGAGCATCGTGATTGTCTCGGTCGCGCTCTTGACCTTCACCTTCGCCCTGGCGGCCGACCAATCGAAGGCGGACAAGGAGCGCCAGGAGATCCGCAAGCGGACAGGAGAGATCCTTGCCCAGCTGTACAAGACGGAGCCGAAGGCCAAAGCCAACGTTCAGAAGGCAGCGGGCTACGCGGTCTTCAGCAACTTTGGCATGAAGATCTTCGTGGCCGGTAGCGGGACAGGCAAGGGCGTCGCCGTCGACAACAAGAGCAAGAAGGAAACGTTCATGAAGATGCTGGAGCTCCAGGCAGGTCTTGGCTTCGGCGTCAAGAAGTTCAGCCTCGTCTGGGTCTTCGAGACGACGGAGACTCTTGGGACCTTCATCAACTCCGGCTGGGAGCTGGGTGGCCAGACGAGTGTGGCCGCCAAGGCCGGTGAGAAAGGCGCCGCCTTTCAGGACGCCATGGCCGTCGCGCCCGGCGTGTGGCTCTATCAGCTCACCGACAAAGGCGTGGCCCTGGAGCTCACGGCAAAGGGAACGAAATACTCCAAGGATGACGACTTGAACTGAGGCCGAGCGCTATCGTCGCTGCAGGCCGAGCGTACGGAATACGTCGAGCCGGACCACCGCCCAGCCGAGGGCCCGGAGGTGGTTGTCGATCTCGTTCATGAGTCGGCGATCACCCCGGCGCCGATCGGGCGAGCTGGCCCGATCCCCGGAGCGCCGCTCCGCGCGCCGGCGATCCAGGACGACCTCGACCGAGGAATTGCCCGAAAACGCGCGCTTCGCGTACTCGAACAGCTTCTGGCGATCGCGCGCGACGACCACGATCTGCTTCGCGGCCTGTCCGTGAGCCTCGTCGCGGCCCTTCGACTCGGCCGTCCAGCTCTTGGGAAACGGATGGAACTGGGGCAGGACCTTCAGCGGCCCCTGGTCGAGGAACTTGGAGAGGAGCACCCAGGTATCTCCGCCACACGCGGGGCATGACGAGGTTCCGATTTCAAAGCATGCCTCGCAATCGAGGCACAACGCTAGGCGGCGAAGCGGCAGATGCAGCGATAGCGCTGTGCTTCGTGTGTGGCGGATGTGGACCCGGGCGCTTTCCGATCTCATCGCGAACGTCCGGGAGAGTGGCAAATCGGATGCCACGCGGATTCGTTAGCGGAAACTTCGACGTATTGCCGAGTTATGCGCGAAGGCGCCTCGTGCGCGCCGCGCGATTGACTATATTGACTGGACAGTCCGGCATCACCCTGGTCAAGGTTGTGCCGGTCAGTTGGCTTCGCCGAGCAGCGCGCGCCTATGCGCGGGTCGCCTGCGCGAGCCAGGCGAGGTCGCGCGGCGACGGGCGGACACCCAGGCGCCGGCGAATGAGTCGCTGGGCCTGGTCGAGGCGGCCGAGCCGCAGCAGGCAGACGACCATCGTTTCCTCGAACAGCTCCCACTGGGCGTGGCTGCCGCCCACCCGGTGGATCTCACCGTCGACCGACTCGATGAGAGCCAGAGCTCCGGCGTAGTCTCCGGCCACGTAGGACGCGACGCCTCTGACCAGCGGCAGGGCGACCGTGCCGGCGATCGGGTGCCCCTTCGCGTGGAGGGCGTCCAGGCCGGTGATCAGAGTCGACAGTGCCGCGACGTCGCCCGCCGACGCATAGGCGAGGGCGGCATGGACGTCGCCGAAGATGAAGCCCAGGCGCGTCACGCGGGTGGCGAGGTCGGCCAGCCGCCGCCAGGGCAGGGGGCCCTTCTGATAGTCGTAGAGCCCGAAGCGCCAGAGCAGCGCCGAGCCGTCGATCATCGCCAGGCGCGGATTGGACGACGGCGCGATGTCGCGCTCGTAGATCGCGAGGGCCTGCTCCGGCCGGCCGCACTGAAGCTCGAAGAGCGCCAAGTGCCACGCCAGGTGGCAGTGGAACGGCGCGCGGCGGTCGTAGCCGCCGAGCCAGCCGGAGAGCATCGCGATCCCGCCTTCGTTGTCGACGGTCTCGTAGCAGACGTGGGCGACGTTGTGGCTTGCGTTCGCGTTGCCCGGAAACTGGGCGAGCGAGCGCTCCGAGAGACGGCGCGACTCTTCGTAGCGTCCGACCTCGTGATACGTGAAGCCGAGCGCCGACTGATACCACCAGTCGTCACCGTAGGCGTGGGCCAGGCCTTCGACGAATCCGACACGCAGGGCCTCGCGATCGGCGCGGCCGCCGAGCCCGATGGTGCTGCCGGCCTGGTTCACGAGCAGCGCGTCGCGCGGGAACTCCTTCACGTGCTCTTCGATGAGCGCCAGGCCACGCGCCGAGTCGCCGCCGGCGATCGCGGCGAGCGCCTCGACGTGCTGCCGCTCGCGCCGCGTCACGCCGGGCGTCAGGCCGCGCGCCCGGTCGATCGACGTCTTCGCCGAGGCGCCGTCGCCCTGGAAGAGCGCGAAGAGCGCCGCGCCCGCGTGGCCGAGGGCGAAGCCCTCGTCGGCCGCGACCGCCGCGGCGAACGACTGATCGGCGCCGAACCCGTAGGAGAGCAGCTTGTCCATGCCGTCCTGATAGTGGCGGGCGGCACCGGCCGATGTGGTCGAGAGCGTCAGGCCGTAGCGGTCGGCGAGGCTCATGGCGTGTTCAGGTATTTGAGGGCGAGGCCCGGACGCGGCCACTCGAACGACACGAGCGTGCCGCCCATCGACAGGGTCGCGAACGCGGTCCTGAGATCGCGGCCGCCGAAGCAGACATTGGTGACCATCATGTCCGGCAGCTTGTACTGGTCGACGCGGCTGCCGTCCGGCCAGATGTCGCTCACCGCGCCGGTGATCAGGGTGGCGACGCAGATATGGCCCTCGCCGTCGACCGCGAGCGAGTCGAACATCTGGTAGCCGCCGAGCCCGGCGACGACGGTGCCCTTCTCGCCGCGATAGGGCCCGTTCGCCGATTCGATCTGGCCGGGCGCCGAGAGCTTGAACGCCCAGCAGCGCGCGGTCGGCGTCTCGACGACGTAGAGCGTGCGCTCGTCCGGCGAGAGCCCGATGCCGTTCGGCCGCTCGAGCGGAAAGATCGCCTCGCGGATCATCGAGCCGTCGGCCTTCGCGTAGTAGACCGAGCCGCGATCCATGTCGCGGTCGCGCGTCTTGCCGAGATCCGTGAACCAGAACCCGCCGGCGCTGTCGAACACGAGATCGTTGGGCCCGCGCAGCTTCAATCCGTCGCACGCGTCATAGAGCGTCTCGAATTTTCCGCTGTCGGGATCGACGCGCTGGATCAGCCCACCCCTGTAGTCGTCGCCCTGCGCGATCGGAAACAGCTTGCCCGGGCGATCCATGAACTTCAGCCCGCCGTTGTTGGTCACGTAGATCTTGCCGCCCGGGCCCATGGCCGCGCCGTTGGGTCCGCCGCCGAGCGTGGCGACCACGTGGATCTTGCCGTCGGGTGTGACGCGCGAAAGCGTGCGCCGCTCGATCTCGACCAGCACCACCGAACCGTCGCTCATCGCCACCGGGCCCTCGGGGAATCGCAGACCCGTCGCGATCGTCTTGAGCGCTGGAGTGATCGTCTTCAAGGTGCTCCTCCTGGGCGTCGAGTTTACTGCGTCGCGCGGGGGCTCAGCGCTCGCGCGTACTCCGGGGGGCGAGGGCGCAGGAGCTCGCGACACCGGCACGCGGTCGGCTCGCCTGCCTCGTCGAGGAACGAGAGCTCGAGGGTCGCGGCCACGGCGGGAAGCGTCTCCATGTAGAGCTGATTCAAGACGATCGTCGGATCCTCGGGCTCGAGGCCGGTGCCCCAGTTGGCCACGACGTGATAGTAGGCGAGGTGCATCCCGCACACGCGCGCCAGCACCGGGCTGACGCAATCGCCGGTGATGACGGGCATGCCGATCTGGCGGCCCGACGCTTCGAGCATGCGGCACATCGCGAGCGACTCGAAGCCGTTTCCGGCGAGCCAGCGGTTCAGCACCACGCCGGCCTCCGGCCCGTGAATGCGACGGAATCGGAAGTCGGGCACGCGCCCGGCGCGCGAGCGCAGCGCGTCCGCGAGCGGCGGGCAGAACGGATCGTCCATGATCGCAACCTGGCGCGGCAGGCAGAACTCGAGCTCGGTGCCGGGCAGGCCGGTCGGCATCGTGTCGCGCGTCAGGTAGCTCTTCGGCAGCACGAAATCGCCGGGGCGCACCGCGCCTTCGTCGGCGGCGGTTCGCCGCCAGTCGCAGCTGCCGCTGGTTCCGCCGACGAGCAGCACGCGCACGCCCGCCTTCCAGAGAATCCAGAATGTCTTCCACTCGCTGGCGTGGAGCAGGGGGTCCTCGTCGACGACCTGGCCGTACGTCGGAATGCGCAGGAACTCACGCCCGCTCGGCCCACGGAAGTGCTCCACCTGGGGACCGAGCCCGTAGGGCGTCTGGGGCCGGTGGACGCCGAGCCTCGTGTGCCCGCGCGTGGCCGCGAGCTCGTGGAACCGATCGCCGAGGCCCCAGGTCGGGCTCCCACCGAGCGTCGCGAAGGCGGCCCGCGGCCCGACGTATTCGACGCTCGAGTTCACCGTGGCAGCGTAGGTGACGCCGGCACGGAGGTCAAAGGGAACCTGGCGCGCTTGGATTCTCCAGGGAAACCGGCTAAGGTTGCGGAGGCCGAGCAGAGCTTCGAGGAGGATTTATGAGCCGGACACCCGCCCGCCACGACCTGACCCGCCGCCACATGCTCGGCCGCTCGGCCGCACTGCTCACCGGAATGGCAGCGGGCGGCAGCGTCCTCTCCGTCGCGCGCGGCGCGCGCGCCGCCACGAGCGAGGTGACGTTCCAGCTCGGCTGGATCATGAGCAACGGCCAGATCGGCGAGGTCGCCGGGCGAAGCCTGGGCTATTTCGAAGCCGAGGGGATCAACCTGAAATTCGCGCCGGGCGGTCCGAACGTCGACGGCGTGGCGGTCGTGGCCGCCGGGTCCGCGCAGGCCGGCAATCTGTCGTCGAGCCCGTCGCTGATGCTCGCTCGTGCGGGCGGAATTCCGGTCAAGTGCTTCGCGGTCGGCTATCAGGAGCACCCGTTCACGTACTTCTCGCTGCCGAAGAAGCCGATCCGCACGCCCCAGGACATGATCGGCAAGAAGATCGGCACGCAGGGAACCGCAAAGATCCTCCTGCGCGCGCTCCTCGCCAAGCACAAGATCAAGGAATCCGACGTGCAGGTCGTGGTGATGGGCAGCGACATGGCGCCGCTCCTGACAGGCCAGGTCGACGCGGTCACCGGCTGGCTCACGAACGCGAGCGCCTTGAAGCCGCTCGGTGCCGACCGGGTGGACATGCGGCTCTGGGACGCGGGCATCCAGCTCTACGCGAACCTCTACTACGCGACGGACGACACGCTCCAGAAGCACGGCGACGTGCTCGCCGCGTTCACGCGGGCGGCGGCGAAGGGATGGGCCTACACGCAGCAGAATCCCGAGAAGGCGGTCGATCTGCTGGTGAAGGCGTACCCGAATCTGGATCGCGACGCCGAGATGGAGGCGATCAAGCCCGTGCTCGGCTTCAGCTTCACCAAGACCACCGCGGCCAAGGGCTGGGGCACGATGGAGCCCGCCGTGTGGGAGCAGCAGCTCCACATCTACGACGAGCTCCAGCAGTTCAAGGGCCCGGCCCCGAAGGTCACCGACGTGATGACCGATGCGATTCTGAAGGCGACGGCGGCCGCGCGGCCCAAGATCGGCGCGTAGGCGGGCGAGTTCGCCGAGCCCATGAGCAGTCCGGGCGCGACCCTCGCCGTCGAGCTCGAGAACGCCACCGTCCGGTTCACGAGCGAGCGCGGCTCCGTCACCGCCCTCGAGAACGTCGGTCTCAAGGTGCCGCCGGGCGGCTTCGTCAGCCTCCTCGGTCCGTCCGGCTGCGGGAAGTCGACCTTGCTCCGCCTCGTCGCCGATCTCGTCTCACCGACTCACGGCACGGTCTCGGTGCTCGGTGGAGCCCCGGAGCGGGCTCGACTCAACCGCGAGCTCGGGTTCGTGTTCCAGGATGCGACCTTGCTGCCGTGGCGCTCGGCGCTCGAGAACGTGCGGCTCCCGCTCGAGGTGGGTCCGAAGAGGCGGGAGCGGGCCGGGCTCCGGAAGCCGGAAGAGCTCTTGCGGCTCGTCGGCCTGGCCGGACGCGAGCACGCGCTGCCGCACGAGCTCTCGGGCGGCATGCGCCAGCGGGTCGCGATCGCGCGCGCGCTCGTCTCGGAGCCGCGGATTCTCCTGATGGACGAGCCGTTCGGCGCGCTCGACGAGATCACGCGCGACACGTTGAACGAGGAGCTGCTGCGGATCTGGCGAGAGACCGGCACCACCATCCTCTTCGTCACCCACAGCATTCCCGAGGCGGTCTTTCTGTCCGAGCGCGTGCTGGTCCTGGCCACCAACCCGGGGCGCGTGCGCGAGCTGGTCGCGTGCGAGCTGCCCTATCCCCGGCCGCTCAGCGTCCGCGAGACGCCGGAGTTCATCCGGATCGCCTCGCACCTGCGCGCATTACTACAAACGTGCTGATGGACGACAAGCCGGCCGCGGTCATCACCGAGCCCGCCGTCGCGCGCCGCGCTCCTGCGCCGGTCGGCTCGCCGACGCCGCGCGCCCGATCGCAGGCGCTCTTGCCCTTCATCGCCGCGGCGGTGCTCGTCGCCGCGTGGCAGATCCTGGCGCAGGTGTTCTCGCTGCCGATCTACATCGCGCCGACGCCGATCCAGATCACGAAGACCCTGGTGAGCGAGCTCCCCATGCTCATGCGCAACTTCGTGCCGACGGCGATCGAGAGCCTCATCGGCTTTTTCCTGGGCAACGCCATCGCGATCGCGGTCGCCGTGCTGTTCGTGCACTCGAAGCGTTTGGAGGCCGCGCTCTATCCGATCGCGGTGTTCGTGAACACGATCCCGATCCTGGCCAAGGCGCCGATCCTCGTCCTGATCTTCGGGCTCGGGATGACCTCCAAGGTCGTGATCGCCGCGTTCATCTGCTTCTTCCCGACGCTCGCCAACATGGTCCGCGGGCTCACCTCGGTGAACCCGCAATCGCTCGAGCTGATGCGCGTGCTGTCGGCGAGCAAAGCCGAAGTGTTCTGGAAGCTGCGGGTGCCGAGCTCGCTGCCGTTCCTGTTCTCGGCGCTCAAGATCGCCTCGACCACCTCCGTGCTCGGCGCGATCGTCGGCGAGTGGATCGGCGCCGACCTCGGGCTGGGCGCCCTGATCATCGAGGCCACTCACAACTTCCGCTCGCCGCTCCTCTACGCGACGGTGTTCGTCTCCTCCGCCTGGGCGGTGGTGTTCTTCGCGGTGGTCAGCTTCGCCGAGCGGCGCATCGTCACGTGGAAGCAGGGCGAGGTGTCGTGATGGCGGCGCCGCCGACGGTCGCCGAGGCCACCCGCGCGACCCCGATCGCCGACCGGAGCGACGTGCTCGTGGTGGGAGGCGGTCCGGCCGGAGTCAGCGCGGCGGTCGCCGCGGCGCGGAGCGGGGCGCGGGTCACGCTGATCGAGCGCTACCCGTATCTCGGCGGGCTCGCGTCGGGCGGCATGGTGCTCGTGCTCGACGACATGGTGAACGGCGCCGAGGTGACCACGACGGGCCTGGTCGGCGAGGCCGTCGAGCGGCTCGAGAAGCTCGGTCTCGCGGTGTCCCCGCCGATCGAGGACCGCCGGGTGGGTTGGGACGTGTGGCGCACGTGGGCGCGCTGGGGCTGCCACGACTTCCGCGCGCACGGAAGGCCTCAGCCGATCGTGTACGCGGTCGCGTTCGACCCGGACGGGTGGAAGCGGGTCTCGGAAGACCTCGTCGTCGAGAGCGGCGTCAACTTGAGATTGCACAGCTGGTTTTCCGAGCCGATCGTCGAAGATGGGCGCCTCCGTGGCGCCGTCGTCGAGACCAAGTCGGGACGCCAGGCGCTGCTGGCGGAGATCGTGATCGACGCGACCGGGGACCTCGACGTCGCCGCGCGGGCCGGCGCCCCGCACGTCGTCGGCGGGTACATGGTCACGACCGTGTTCCGTCTCGGCAACGTCGACACCGACGCAGCGCTCCGGTTCGAGTACGAGCACCCGGAGGAGTTCGGCCTGCTGGACCGACAGGCCAAGCGGCTGCTCGGCGGCGCCTGGGACTTCTGGTGGCTCAAGACGCCGCTCCCGGGCATCGTCTGGTGCAACTGCCCACACATGACCGGGTACGACGCGCTCAAGGTCGAGGACATGACCGCCGCCGAGCTCGAGGGGCGCCGGCGCATCGCATCGCTGATGGCGTTCGCGCGCGACGAGCTTCCCGGTTTCGCGCACTGCTATCTGGTCGACGTGGCGCCGCAACTCGGGGTGCGCCAGAGCCGGCTGCTCGAGGGCGAGTACGTCGTCACCAAGCAGGACGTGCTCGAGCGGCGCCACTTCCGCGACACGGTCTGCCGCGGCCGCGACTACTACACGCCGTACCGGGCGCTGCTCCCCCGCCGCGTCGATCAGCTCATCGTGGCCGGGCGGCACTACTCGGCCGATCCGCAGGCGCAGAAGATCTCGCGCGAGATTCCGCCGTGCATGGTGCAGGGCCAGGCCGCCGGCATCGCGGCCGCGCTGGCGCTGAATCGTGGCGCGCGCGTACGCGATGTCGACCCCGTGGCGATCCAGCGGGCGATGCGCGCGCAGGGCGCCGATCCCGGCGACGTCCCTTCCGCCAACGCGGCGCCGGCCACCTCGTAGACGCGCTCAGTGGACTTCGAGGTCTGCTTCCTGCCGCGCGAGGCGACGCGGCAACCGTCGCCCGTCGCCGTGCTGATCGACGTGATCCGCGCCAGCACCACGATCGTGACCCTGCTGGACCGCGGCTGCTCCGAGGTCATCCTGGTCGGCCAGCGAGATCGTCCGCGCGTCGCCGAGCTGCGCGTCCGGCTCGATGCGCTCGTGTGCGCCGAGGACACCTCGGGGCTCAAGGCCGCCGACGCGGATCTCACGCCGTCGCCGGCAGCGCTCCACGCCGTCGACCTCGCGGGCCGGCGCGTGATCCTCGCCACGACCAACGGCACCCTCGCGGCAGAGCTCGTCCGCGACTGCGGCGTCGAGCACGTGCTCATCGGCTGCATGCGTAACGGCGCCGCCGTGATGCGGTCGGCCGTCGGTCTGGCGCGACGGCTCGGCCGGAGCATCAGCCTGGTGTGCGCCGGGCGCGAGCAGAGCCTCATTCCGGCCCTCGACGACTCCTATTGCGCCGCGGCCCTCCTCCGTCACGGTGAGGAGCTCGTCCGCGCCGGCGGGGAGACCGCGACCTTGCGCGAGTCGGCCAGGATCGCGCGCCACGCCGCGTCGGTGTTCGCGGGGACCCCCGAGGCCTTCGATCAGTCGATGTCGGCGGCCGTCGTGCGCCGCATCGGCTCGCCGGAGGACGTGGGCTACTGCGCCGAAGAGAACGTCTCCGAGCTGGTGCCGGTCGTGAGCTTCAGCACCGGGACCCCGGCCATCGTCGTGAAGAAGGAGACCATGGGATGACGCCATCGAACTGGACGTCGGCGGCCACGCGGCCCGAGATGGACGCGGGCCTGCAGTACCACATCCGGTGCAAGCGCGGCGACGTGGAACGCTACGTCCTGCTGCCGGGCGATCCGGAGCGCGTGGACCTGATCGCCGCCGACTGGGACGAGTCGCGGCGCATCGCCAACTATCGCGAGCACCGCACGTTCTCCGGCAAGGTCGGCGGAGTCGCGCTCACGTGCTGCTCGACCGGCGCGGGCGGGGGCTCGACGGCGAGCGCCCTCGAGGAGCTGGCGGTCCTCGGCGGCGACACCTACATCCGCGTGGGAACCACGGCGGCGCTCCAGCCGGACATCGAGTGCGGCGACATCGTCATCTCGTCGGGGGCGATGCGCCACGACGGGACGAGCCAGTACTACGTCGATCCGGCGTATCCGGCCGTGGCGCACTATGCGGTGACCACGGCACTCGTCGAGGCCGCCGAGCGGCTCGGCCTTCGCTATCACGTCGGCGTGAGCTGCTCGACCGCGTCCTTCTACTGCGGCCAGGGCCGGCCGGGATTCAACGGCTACGAGCAGGCGTTTTTCCGGGACAAGGTGGACGACCTGCGGCGCGCCGGCGTGCTCAACTTCGAGATGGAGGCGGCCACGATCTTCACGATGTGCGGCCTCTACAATCTCCGCGCAGGGGCCGTCTGCACGGTGGTCGCGAACCGTATCACCGATCGCTTCGTCTACGGCGGCATCGAGCATTCCGTGAAGGCGGCGAACCTGGCCGTGCGAATCCTCGCGGAGTGGGATGCGCGGCTCGCGCGCGCGGGCAAGCGCCACTGGTTTCCGTCGCTGACGGCGTGAGCGGAGCGGCCGCGGGCCTGTCGAGCGTCTACATCGCCAACGCGCGCCTGGTCCGTCCCGACGCCGGCAACGAGCCGCGCTCGGGCGGCGTGCTCGTCGAGGGCGACACGATCGCCGCGGTCGCCGTGTCGGATCGAGAGCAGCGGGACGGGCGGGCCCGGGCGCGCGAGGTGATCGATGCCGCCGGGATGGTCCTGATGCCCGGCCTGGTCAACGCGCACTATCACTCCTACGGCACCGTGCTGAAGGGGACCGAGAACAGCCT
>CAYVHH010000372.1:0-4640 GCA_964450175.1 uncultured bacterium
TTCGTGCCGAGGTTCTTGATCGGCTCCAGCACCGCGACCGGCCCGACGGCGATCACCTGCTCGGTGAGCTTCGCCTTCTTCGTGGTCGGCTGCCCCTTCGCGTCGAGGACGGGCTGGCCATCCTTGCCCATGACGGGCTCGTCGTATTGCACCGGTTGCACCACCGCGGCCTTCGCGTAGGGCGCAAAGTTCAGCGGAACGCCCTGCCACACGAGCGCGAGCGAGCCGGCGACGGCGAGCGGCAGGAGCACCCAGAGGGTCGCACGCGTCACGTCCACCCAGAAGTTGCCGAGCAACTGCGTCTGCTGGCGCGCGAGGCCGCGGATGAACGCGATGCCGACCGCGAGACCGGCCGCGCCGGCGAGGAAATTCTGCGTGGTGAGGCCGAACACCTGGCTGAAGTAGCTCATCGTCGACTCGCCGCCGTACGCCTGCCACGTGGTCGTGGTGGCGAAGCTGATCGCCGTGTTCATCGCGAGATCCGGCGTGAGCGCTTCGGGCAGAAACCCCGGATCGAACCGGTGCAGAAAGGGTTGGATGCGTAGCACCACGTAGAGCAACACCGTCCCGCCCAGGCCGAACGCGATGAAGCTCAGCGCGTATCGCTTCCAGTCCATGTCGGCCGTGGGATCGACACCCGCGAGCCGATAGATTCCCCGCTCCAGCGGAGCCAGGACGGGGTCGAGCCAGGTCCGCTGTCCGCTGAAGACGCGGGCGAGGTACGCGCCGACCGGCTTGACGAGCAGGCCGACGATCAGCAGGAAGACGACATACTGGAGGAGATTCGCGGTGGTCATGACCACCTTCCCTCGCCCGCTCGCGAGCCCGCCGGCGACAAGCGCATAGTGGGCGCATAGAGTGATGACTTCAAGGGGACTGCGCTGGCGCTTCGCTGGTCAGGTGGGCTCGGCTCCGTCGTGGTCGTGATCACCGCGCCGCCCTCCCCACAGCGCGGAAGGGCGCCGCGAGTGCGCCGACCGAGTACGACCAGATAGAGAATGATCAGGGTCATGTAAACGAACATCATGGTTTCGCTCCTGACACCGATAGGACGCGTGGGGGAAGTCAAGCAGCCGTCAAACTCGCGGCCCGACCGGTAAAGGAAAGATCAAAGAACGGCGGCCTCCTCTTGTTGACCTCGACTCCCTTTCGGCAGATCCTCCGAGCGACATGCTGAGCGAACGCCTGTTCCTCTCGTTCCGCCACGTGATGTACAGCTTGCGCGGCGGCTTCCTGGTCCGCCCGCTCATCATCGCGCTCACCTTGGGATCGGCGGGCGCGTTCCTCTCCGCCCTGGAAGAGGCCGTCCCCGCGCTCAACACCCTGGCGCCGAAGGTATTGTTCCCCTCGCACGCCGATCCCCAGGTCGCCCAGGTGATTCTCGGCGGAATCGCAGCCTCGATGATGACGGTGGTCGCGATCGTCTTCGCCATCCTGCTGATGACGCTCACCTTGGCCTCGATGCAGTTCTCCCCGCGCATCATCGTGAGCTTCGTGCGAGATCGCGTGACCCAGCGGACGCTCGGGATCTTCCTCGGCACCTTCTCCTACTGCGTGGCCGCGCTTCCGGCGGCGCGATCGGTCCCGCAGCCCTTCGCGCCCGTCCTGACGGTCCTGGGCGCGATGCTGCTCGCGCTGGCGTGCGTCGCGTGGTTGCTCTTCTTCATCCACCACATCTCGCAGGCGATCAGCGTCAACCACATCGTGGAAAAGATCGCCAGCGAGACGGAAGCCATCATCGACGAGACCATGCCGGAGCCGCGGCGGCGCGGTCGAATGCCGGAGGCCGCCGTGCCCGAGCCCACCGAGGGCGAGGCGCCGGTGTCGAGCGACGTCTCCGGCTACGTCCGCTTCATCGATATCAGCCGGCTGGTGTTCCTGGCGCGCTCGTACGGCGTCAGCATCCGGATCGTCCGGCGGGTCGGCCACTTCGTCCCGGCAGATGTTCCGCTGTTGAGGGTCTCGAAAGGAGACCGTTTGTCCCCTACCAGAAGCGCCGAATTGCGTGGGGCCTTCGACCTGGGCCCGACCAGGACCCTGCAGCAGGACATCGAGTTCGGAATCCTACAGATCGTCGACATCGCGCTGCGGGCGATCTCGCCGGCCGTGAACGACCCCAGCACCGCCATCAGCTGCGTGGACCAGCTGAGCCGCATCCTCATCCGCTTCGCCTCCCGGGAAGAGCCGGCGTCTCGGCTCTACAATCCTCCCGGTATCCTCCGCGTCAGCATGCTCTGGCCCGGCTTCGACCGGCTCGTGGACGCGGCATTCGACCAGATCCGCCACTACTCGCGGGCCGACCTCGCCGTCAGCCTGCGCATGCTCCGTGCCCTCGGCGACATCGCGAGCACGATCCCCGACCCCGCCGTTCAGAAGGGCCTCGCCGAGCGAGGGCGGCGGATCGTGGCGGGCTGCGCCGAGAATTTCGACGAGGACGAGCTCGGGGAACTTCGGCTCCGCCTGGCGACGTTGGACGGGCAGGCCCGCGTGCCGGAGCCGTAAGAGAGCAGGAAGAGTGAGCGCGTCCCCGATCTCGCTCACGGCGCGAACACTGCACGGCCTCCTCCCTCGTGCGTCGAGCTCCTTCGCGCGTGGGAAGCGACAGGAGCTACACTAAGGTCGTGAACGCGGACCGGCCCGATCCCGACGCGCTCCTGGCGCGCGTGAAGGAAGAGGAAGCGCGTCAGAGTCGCGGCAAGCTCAAAATGTTCTTCGGAGCCGCCGCTGGCGTCGGCAAGACGTACGCGATGCTCGAGGGCGCGCGCGAGCAGCGCGCTGACGGTGTCGACGTCGTCGTGGGCTACGTCGAGACCCACGGCCGTGCCGAAACCGACGCGCTGCTCAGCGGGCTCGAGATTCTACCGCCGGGGCTCGTCGAGTACCGTGGCACGACACTGCGCGAATTTGATCTAGACGGAGCGCTGGCACGCCGACCCGGCCTGATTCTCGTCGACGAACTGGCGCACACGAACGCGCCAGGGTCCCGCCACGCCAAGCGCTGGCAGGACGTGGTCGAACTGCTCGACGCCGGCATCAACGTATATACGACGGTCAACGTTCAGCACCTCGAGAGCCTCAACGACGTCGTCGCGAAGATCACCGGCGTCGTGGTGCGCGAGACGGTACCGGATTCGGTCTTCGCGCAGGCCGATGAGGTCGAGCTGATCGACCTGCCTCCCGACGACCTTCTGGAGCGCTTCAAGGACGGCAAGGTCTACATGCCGGACCAGGCCCAGGAGGCCGTCCGGAACTTCTTCCGCAAGGGCAACCTGATCGCGCTGCGCGAGCTCGCCCTGCGCCGGACCGCCGAGCGGGTGGACGCGCAGATGCGTGTCTACATGCACGAGCACGCGATCGGGAAGGTCTGGCCCACCGCCGAGCGACTCCTGGTGTGCGTCAGCCCTGGACCGGAGTCAGCCAGACTCATCCGGGCCGCCAAGCGGATGGCAGATCGCCTCGGCGCTCCGTGGATCGCCGCCTACGTCGAAACGCCGGCGCAGCTCCGGCTCCCGGCCGAAGTACGCGATCGCGTCACGCAGACCCTGCGCCTGGCCGAACAGCTCGGCGCCGAGACCGTCACGCTACCCGGACAGAAGATGAGCGAGGCCCTCCTGGCCTTCGCGCATGCGCGCAACGTATCGAAGATCGTCGTGGGTAAGCCCCGCCGTCCGCTCTGGCGGCGCATTCTCCTCGGCTCGATCGTGGACGCGCTCGTCCGCGGTAGCGGCGACATCGATATCGATGTCATCAGTGGCGAGCGTGAGGACACCGCGTCCATCGCGCCCGTGCGCCGCCGCACAATTCCGACCGACTGGCCGGCCTACGGCTGGGCGACCACGGTCGTCGCCCTGGCCAGCGGCATCGCCTGGCTGACGCTCCCGTTCTTCGAGCTCGCCAATCTCGTCATGGTGTATCTGCTCGGGATCGTCGTAGTCGCGACACGCTACGGTCGGGGCCCGTCGCTGATGGCGTCCGTCCTGAGCGTCGCCGCTCTCGACTTCTTCTTCGTACCGCCGGTCTTCACGTTCGCGGTCACCGATATCCGCTACGTGTTCACCTTCCTGGTGATGCTGCTCGTGGGGATCGTGATCAGCGGCCTGGCGACGCGCATCCGCGCTCAGGCGGTTTCGGCCAGCCAGCGCGAGGAGCGAACGGCGGCGCTCTACGCGATGAGCCGGGAGCTCGCGAGCACGCGCGGCGTGGACCCGCTCTTGACGATCGCGGCGCGTCACATCAGCGAGGTCTTTCGCAGCCAGGTGGTCGTGCTCTTGCCGGACGCGTCCACAAGTCTCGCCCCATGGAGCGGCGCTCAGTTCACCCTGGACGCCAACGAGCTGGGCGTCGCGCGCTGGGTCCACGAGCACCACCAGCCCGCCGGTCTGGGCACCGCCACGCTTCCCGGCGCCTCGGCGCTCTACCTGCCGCTCCAAGCGCCGCGCGGGCCCGTCGGCGTTCTCGGCGTCCGTCCCGCCAACCGGCACGCGCTCGACGCGCCGGACCAGCTCCATCAGCTAGAGACCTTCGCCAACCAGACGGCCCTCGCCATCGAGCGGGCGCAACTCGCGGACGAGGCCCAGCACGCGGAGGTGCGGATCGAGACCGAGCGCCTTCGCAATTCCCTGCTCAGCTCGGTCTCGCAC
>CAYVHH010000373.1:0-4632 GCA_964450175.1 uncultured bacterium
GCGTGGAAGATCGCGACATCGAGCGGCATCGAGGCGCCGGCCGATCGACAGCGCGTGGGCTTTCTCCAGGCCGCGGGCTTTCAGTGGATCAACCCGAAGTCGTGGCTGGTGAGTGCGAGCGCGGCGGGAACGTTTCTCAGCGCGGGGGCGGGGAGCCCGGTCACGCAGTCCGTCTATCTCGGCGGGCTGTTCTTCCTGGTGGCGTTGCCGAGCGGGCTCGTGTGGCTGGCATTCGGCGCCTCGGTCCAGCGCCTGCTTCGCGGCCGGCGCCGGCTCAGGCTCTTCAACGTTGCGATGGGGCTGCTGCTGGCGATCTCGATCGCCCTGATCGTCGGATGAGCCTACGTCGTGAGACTGCGGAGCTCGGGGACGACCCAGAGCGGAGCCCGCCCGGCCTCCATACGCTGGATGTTGTCGAATCCGTTGCGGTAGGCCTTCGTCCAGTTGTCCCACGTCGGTCCCGCGCTGTGCGGCGAGAGCGTGACGTTCGGCAGCGAGAACAGCGGGTGATTCGGCGCCGGCGGCTCCTCCATCATCACGTCGAGGCCGGCGGCGGCGATCGTCCCGGAGGTGAGCGCCTGGTGCAGGGCGCTCTCGTCGACGACCGGGCCGCGGCAGGTGTTGATGAGGATCGCCGTTCGCTTCATCATCGCGAACTCGCGCGTGGACATCATCTGGCGGGTGACGTCGTTGAGGGGCACGTGTAGGGTCACGACGTCCGAGGTGCGCAGGAGCTCGGTGAACAGGGTGAAGCGCACGCCGAGCGCGTCTTCCTGGTCCTCGGTGAGCCGGAGAATGTCGAAGTAGCGGACGTCCATGTCGAAGCCCTGCACCCGGCGCGCCACTTTCTTGCCGATGTTGCCGAGGCCGACGATGCCCAGGCGCTTGCCTTCGACCTCGTATGTGCGGGTCGCGGCGAAGTCCCCGGTGCGCCACTTGCCGGCGACGACGTTGTTGTGGTGCCAGACGAGCTTCTTGAGCACCGCGAGCATGAGCATCACGGCGTGCTCGGCGACGGCGACCGAGTTCGCGCCGCCGTTGTTGGCGACCGGCACCTTGGCCTTGCGGGCGGCCTCGATGTCGACGCGATCGTAGCCGGCGCTGGTCAGCTGGATGAGCTTGAGCCGGGGCGCGGCGCGGAAGAATTCGTTGCCGATGCCGGTGCGGGGCGAGCCCAGGTAGTACTCGGCGTCGGCGGCGGCGTCGTAGAACTCGGGCTTCCCCGGGTCGACGACGACCAGCTCCATGCCCGGCGGGAGCAGGTCGCGCGCGATTTCCATGACCGGGGCGGGTTGGGGCGGCGTGAGGATCTTGGTCACGATCTCCTCCTGAGGATTGGGTGCCGAGCCGCCCTTAGTATAGCCGCGGCGAGCCTTCGGCCGTCTCCGACGACGGCAGGACGAAGTGAAAGCTGGCGCCGCGGTCGGGGTTGTTCTCGGCCCAGAGGCTTCCGCGGTGCACGCGAATGATCGTGCGGCACACCGTGAGGCCGAGCCCCATCCCTTCGCGTCGCGTGGTGAAGAACGGGTCGAAGATGCGGGCGAGGTGGTCGGGCGCGATGCCTGGCCCCGAGTCGGCGACGGTGACGTGCACCCCCTCGCCGTCGGCGAATCCGGTGCGCACGACGAGCCGGCCGCCGGACGCCGGACCCTCGGCCATGGCGTGGCACGCGTTGGTGATCAGATTCACCAGGAGCTGCTGCAGCTCCACGCGATCGCCGATGGCCGGCGGAAGATCCTCGGCCAGCTCCGTGCGGGCGTCCACGCCCTTGCCGACCAGCTCGTCCTGCAGGAGCCTCAGCGCGTCGCGCACCAGACCGTTCACGTCGATCGGCTGGCGCTGCGTCTGTCCCCGCTTGAACAACTCCCGCAGCCGATGGATGATGTCGGCCGCGCGCTGGTCGTCCGCGACGATGTCGCTGAGAATCTCGCGGATGTCCTTCGGATCGGCGCGGTCCTGGGCGAGAAAACGCTGAGCCGCCTGCGCGTTGGTGAGGATCGCGGCCAGGGGTTGATTCAGTTCGTGCGCCAGGGAGCCGGACAGCTCGCCGAGCACCGCGACGCGCGAAAGCTGCGCGAGCTCGTCGCGCTGCTGCTGGACTTGCTGCTCCACGAGCTGGCTGTGCGTGATGTCGCGAGAGATGCCGCGGATCCGAATGGGCCGGCGCGCCGCGTCGAGCTCGACGTGACCGACCGTGGCGATCCATCGCAGCCGGCCGCCGAGCGTGATGCGATATTTACCCTCGTAGTCGGCGCCGTTCGTGCATTGCGCGAGGCCGCCGATGACCGCCCCGCGGTCGTCGGGGTGAACCCGCTGCATGAACGCGTCGAAGTTCACCGGGACGAATCTCCCGAGGCCGTCGGGCCCGCCGCTGGGATTGGTGAGCCAGATCTTGTCCTCGACCAGGTCCCACTCCCAGAACCACAGGTCGGCGGCGATGGCCGCCAGGCTCATCCGTTCCTGACTCTCTCGCAACGACTGCTCGACGCCCTTTCGCTGCTCGATGAGAATGGCGATCAGATAGAGCGGAGCGGCGCGCAGCAGCAGGAAATGCTGAAGCGCGAGCGCCGTATCGGCCGGCGACTGCCGGGAGAACGGCCCGCGCCCGTCGAGAGCGGCCGCGACCGACAGCAACGCGATGAGCGCGATCGCCCCGGACGCGCCGGACATGCCAAACCGGATCGCCGCCCAGAACAGGAAGGGCACCGGCGCGTAGAAGCGTGCCTCCGCGAAGCTGAGCGAGTCGGACGGCCTGCCGAAGGCCAGATAGCCGCTGACGACGAGCCCGATCGCCAGCAGCCCACCTTCCAGCCGGCGCCTCCCGGACGAGAATCGGATGTCCCAGAGCGCTCCGAATACCCAGTAGAGGATCACCGGTGTCACGACGAGATGGGCGAGCGCGTTGCCCAGGAACCACTGTTCCCATGACGGCCAGAACTCGTGGCCGAGGGCGTGGCGCGCGGAGGCCCCGGCGAAGGCCGACGCGACCGGGATCAGCAGCACGGCCCACAAGCAGAACGCGGCAAACTCGTGAACGGTCTCGAAACGAACCGGATTTCTCATGGCCCGGCGCAGCACGAGCGCCGTGAGGACACCCCTGGCCGAATCGATCGCGTACGTGGCCAGCAGGAACCAGAGCGGAATGTCGCGGGTCGCCTCCGAGAACAGCCGGATCGGCAGCGCGCCGAGGACGAAGAGCGGCCACAGGCCCGGTCGAGTCAGCAGGAGCGCGCACAGCAATACCGAATCGGGAAACCAGAAGGGCGACGCGACGGCCTGGCTGAAGGACATGCCGTACCGATAGGCGAAATAGAAGGCGATCTCGAACAGACAGAACGCCAGCACACCCTGGAAGACGGGGCCGCGGAGAGTTCCTCGTGACGCGTTGGCGCCGCCGAGCTTCAGGAGCACGGAGCTTCGTAGCAAAAGCGACATAGAGGCTTGACGCGTTGCGGCCCAATTGGACCATCAGCGGCGGGCACAGGTCAACCGCCGCTGGAGCCCGGCGCGATGTGCTCGATCGGTGAGCAGCGACACGAAGCGCGGCGCGTTGAGGTAAGCTCTACCGCGGATCAGGAGGGGCCATGCTGATCGTCGATTCGCAGATCCATCTCTGGCAGAACGGCAAGATGAGCGCCCACCACCGCCAGATCCCGACGTATTCGGTCGACGACGCGCTGGCCGAGATGGCCTCGGCCGGCGTCGATTGCGCGGTGATCCATCCGCCCAGCGCGCTCGGCGAGCCGGTCAACGTGCTCGCCGTCGACGCCGTGCGGCGACATCCGGCCACGTTTTGCATCCTCGGGCACTTCGATCTCCTCAGCCCCGATCGCGAACGCATCGTCGCGCACTGGCGCGAGAGGCCGGGGATGCTCGGGTTCCGGTTCACGTTCAACCAGCCGCACCAGAAGGCCTGGTGGACCGACGGCTCGCTCGAGTGGTTCTGGACGGCGTGTGAACGGGCCGGCCTGCCGGTCGGGCTGCTGGCCGGCGGCCAGATGGCGGCGCTGGCGAAGATCGCCGAGCGGCACCCACGACTGAAGCTGCACATCGATCACCTCGGCCGCCACGGCGGCGGCACCGGGATCACCGACGACGCGGCGTTCGCCGATCTCAAGGACACACTCGCGCTGGCGAAGTATCCCAACGTCGCGATCAAGATGTCGGGCGCGCCGAGCTATTCGAGCCAGCCCTATCCGTACAAGAACATTCACGGCTACCTGCGGCAGATCTTCGAGACGTTCGGCCCGGAGCGCGCGTTCTGGGGCACCGATATCACGCGCATGCCGTGCTCATACCGGCAATGCGTGACGATGTTCACCGAGGAGCTATCGTGGCTGAAAGGCCGAGACCTCGAGCGCGTGATGGGCGGCGCGGTCGTGGACTGGCTCGGCTGGAAGCGGCCAGGAGGTCTCGCATGATCACCCAATTTGGCAGCTTGTTCGCGGGCCATGTCGATCTGGACAACGAAGGGTTCGACGGCACCGCGGCAAACGACCGCTGGCTCTCCGACGAGCAACTCGCGGGTGTGTTCCCGAAGAGCGAGGCGATCGCGAAGCTGATGGATCGGACCGGTTACGACACCTTCTGGCTGGCCGAGCATCACTTCCAGCGCGAAGGGTACGAGTGCAT
>CAYVHH010000374.1:0-4425 GCA_964450175.1 uncultured bacterium
TTTTGAAGTTGAAGGACGGCATGCGGCTCCTAGAGCTCGGGTGCGGATCGGGGGCAGCGGCCTACTATCTCGCGAGTCGGCGTAACATCGAAATCGTGTGCGTGACCAATTCCGCTGTTCAGGCCGACATCTGCCGGCGCAAATGCGCGAAGTTTGGCACACGTGTGCGCGTGATCGTCGCCGACTTCGACAATCTCGATCTCCCGGGCGAGAGTTTTGACGCCATCTATGCGCTTGAATCGATTGGTTACACCAAGGACTTGGACGCTTGGCTGTCGCGCTGCTGGCGGATGCTCAAGGCGGAGGGACGACTGATGATCCGCTCACCAGGATCGCTGGATCATTGTCGCCGAGAGGAGGACTACCGAAGCGTCAGCGTCTTCTTCGACAACTGGCGATACAATTTCCTCGGCGCCAATCTTCTCGTGTACAAGCTGCGCCAGCTCGGGTTCGATCCGATTCGTTATCGACGCCTGCCATTCTGGGCTTGGGGCCTCACGTGGAACTTCATTCAGCATGCGATGTTGTGGCGGTACCGGCTGAAGATGCGCACATTCGTGGAACTGGAATCGATCATCTGGCGAACGTCGAAGCGGTTCGTCCTTGGCAACGCATACAACACGGTCCTTGCCATCAAACCTACGGCGTCATCTGCGAAGTACGGCGAGGTGTCCTCGGCGACTCGGAGGTCCGCGGGCACGTCCGAGCGATACGAGCCAGTGTAGCGGGCCGCACGGCGCCGTCGCAGTCTGTGAGTATCCGCGGCGTTGTCTCGCCTATCGGGCGGGACTGGATCCCGCACGCCCCGTGAAGCGCGGCGGCCGCTTCTCGCGGAAGGCGGCCACGCCTTCCGCGCGGTCCGGGGTGCGGGCAGCAATCGCCTGGTTGCGCGCCTCCATGTTGAGGACGTCCTCGAGCGACATGCCGAGCCCCTGATAGAGTCCCGTCTTGGCCAGCCCGTACGCCACGGTCGGCCCCTGGGCCAGCCGCTCGGCAAGCTTCAGCGTCTCCTGCTCGAGCTGCTCCGCGGGGACCACGCGGTTCACGAGGCCAATCCGCAACGCCTCCTGCGCGTCGATGATGTCGGCGAGCAGGATCATCTCCATGGCCTTGGCCGTGCCGACCAGGCGCGGGAGGAAGTAGGTCCCCCCGCCGTCCGGCACGAGCCCCACGCGCGCGAAGACCTCACCGAAACGCGCCGTCTCTGCCGCGATGCGCAGATCGGTGGCGAGCGCGATGTTCATGCCGGCGCCCGCGGCCACGCCGTTGATGCTGCCGATGATGGGCTTGTGGAGCCGCTGCATGCGAAGGACGCAGCGGTTCAGGCGCTCGATGAGTGCTCCCCCGGGATCGCCCTCGAAGAACGATGGCGGGCTCTCGCCACTACGCTTCTGATCGCCGCCGGACGAGAACGCCCGTCCAGCACCGGTGAGGACCACCACCCTCACCGCGGTGTCGGCCTCGAGCTCGATGAGGATGCGCTCGATCTCGCCCATCATCGCCTCGTTCATGGCGTTCAGCGTCTCGGGTCTGTTGAGCGTGAGTGTCGCGATGCTGTCGTGCCGCTGGTACAGAACGGATCCGTTGGTCATTCGCGAGCTCCTCAATTTACAAGCGCGCCTCGGCCGGCGGGCCCCAGCCCGCGACGGCCGGCAGCGCGCACAACGCCGAGTGCGCTCTCAGCTCGGGTACACGATCGTGCGCAGCATGATCCGGCGCTCGTCCGGCCGGTAGTCGCCGGCGCCGCGGTGCATCGTCGCGCGCTCGTCCCAGATCAGGACGTCGCCGACGCGCCACCGGTGGTAGTAGACGAAGCGCTCCTGGGTCGCGTGATCGGCGAGCTCCTCGATCAGGGGCCACGCCTCGTCCCGCCTCATGCCGACGAAACCATGCGTATGCATGGGATTGACGAACAGGATCGATCGTCCGGTCACCGGATGCCGCGTGACCGCGGGCCACTTCACTTCCTCATACTTCTTGTCGGTCGCGCCCTTGTCGTCGCCATACAGCCGCTCGCCGGCGGGCCCAGAGGTGCGGCCGTGCAGGCCGGTGAGGCCGGACAGCAGCTGCTTGCGTGCCTCGGGCAAGGCGTCGTAGGCCGCGCGCATGTCGGCGAACATCGTGCCGCCTTTCTCCGAGGGCACCTCCTTCGCGTGCAGCATGGCCAGCAGCGGCAAAGCGTCCTCGAACGTCGAATCGGTGTGCCACGCGGTGGCGCGCTTGACGCCGTACCAGTCGATCTCGCCCGTCTCCTCGACGTTGGTCAGCCAGGAGACTTCCGGGCAATCGACGTGACGATACTTGGTCAGCGCGTGGGGGCGCGGCGCGCCGAAGCGGCGGCCGAAGGCAGCGAGCTCGGGCGCACCCAGGTCCTGATCCCGGAAAACCAGCACCGGATGCTCGGCAAAGGCCGCCCGGATCACGGCGAAGGTGTCTGCCTCGAGAGGCTTCGAGAGATCGATCCCGAGGACCTCGGTTCCCAGCGCTGCGCCGAGGGGACGAAGTTGCGGTGCCTGTGTCATGGCCGATCCTCCATTTACAAGCGCGCCTCGGCGGGCGGGGCCCCAGCCCCGCGACGGCCTGCAGCGCGCACAACCATGTCGTCGACTAGTTCCAGCCCCACCAGGCGCACACGGCCTGGCCCATCACGAGATGCTTGTCACGCTCGGGCAACCAGGGTAGCTCCTCGGTGAACATCGTCACGCACTCCCGCCAGGAGCACGGCATCTTCGTGATGTCGGTTCCCCAGAACATGCGCGACGGCCCGAAGGCGTCGTAGATCTGGCGCAGGTACGTGTGCATGCTGGTGAACGGATACGGTCCACTGCAGTAGCCCGGTGCGCCGGTTGCCTTGACGGCGACGTTGGGATGCTTTGCCAGGTTGATGAGCGCCGGCATGTGCACCATCGCCGCGTCGTCCTTGAGGGTGGTCGTACCCCCCCGACCGCCCAGGTGGTCGATGGTGAGCCGCAGGCCCGGATGACGCTCGGCGATCCGGCCGATGTGCGTGAGCGAGTCCGTCGCCAGCATCGCGATCGGCACGCCGGCCCGTTCGGCGGCGGCCCACAACCAATCGAGCGTCCCATCAGCCAGCCAGCTCCGCATCGGCTCCTGAAGAAATCCGTAACGCAGGCCCAGCATGCCCGGCTGGTTCCGCCACTTTTCGACGAGGGCGCGCTTGTCCGGCGAGCTCAGCGGGAAGGCGCCGAGGATGGCAAAGCGGCCCGGAAAGTCCCGCACGGCCTTGAACGCCATCTCGGTCGAGTTGGGATCCCAGCCCGGCGGATGGATCACGGCGGCGTCGACACCGCCCTCGTCCATGAGGCCCACGGCCTCCTCGGTGGTGAACGAGGTGACCTGGCGATGGGCCATGTTGCTGGGCAACCCGCTGCCCCAGAGATGGATCTGAGCATCCACGATGCGCATCGCGCTTCTCCTTATATATAGAAGCGGGCTCGGCCGGCGTGCCCCGGCCCCACGACGGCCTGCAGCGCGCCCGTCCTCGCCAAGCGACAGCCCGAACGCCGTGACAGTACCAATATGCGGTGGCGTCTGCCCAGGAGCTTGACGGGCCTCGGTCACGGCGCCATTGTTGGAGCCCGGCCGAGATGTCGAAGAGTCAAGTGCGCCGACGCGGCCACCGGGAGAGTACAACGATGCTGACCGACAGGATGCGGCGCGAGGCCCTGATACAGAACGTTCCTGTCACTGGTCGCGGGTAGCATGAGCACACCGCGAGTCGCGTTCGCCCAGCCGGACACGCACAAGGTCGCGCTCTACGCCAACGTCGGGGCCGATCTCACGCACTACGACGTCGATGTCGCGGGCGCCGCGCTGACCAGGCGTGCCACCCTCACCCTGCCCGCGGGCGTGCAATATGCCTGGCCGCACGTCTCGCGGCGATACCTGTACGTCGCGACCAGCAGCAGCGCATCCGGCTACGGACCGTCGGGGACCGAGCATCATGTCACCGCGCTTCGCATCGACCCCGCCAGTGGCGAGCTCACCAAGCACGGTGAGGCGATCCGGCTGCCCACCCGGCCGATCCACATGACCACGGACATTCCCTCGGAGAACATCCTGGTCGCGTTCAACAATCCGAGCGCGCTGCGCGTGTTTCGGATCAACGCCGACTTCACGCCCGGCGAGGAAGTGAAGCACCCCGGCTCGATCGACGCCGGCATCTTCGCGCATCAGGTGCGTGTCACGCCCGACAACCGGCTGGCGATCCTGGTGACGCGCGGCAACGAAGGCACGGCGACCAGGGCCGAAGACCCCGGCGCACTCAAAGTCTTCGACTACAAGAACGGCGTGCTGACCCGCGAGGTGTCGATCGCCCCCGACGGAGGCAGAGACTTCGGGCCGCGGCATCTCGATTTTCATCCGACGAAGCCCTGGATGTACGTCTCGATCGAGACCCAGAAC
>CAYVHH010000375.1:0-5846 GCA_964450175.1 uncultured bacterium
CGGGCACGTGCAGGCACTTGTGATAGAAGTACTCGACGTGCCGCGCGTACTTCTCCTCGGCGCGCGCATCGTTCTCGGCCACGACCACCAGCTGCAAGAAGCCCGCGCGGTACGGATTGGCGTCGCGACCCTTCTCGGCCACCACGCGCCAGTAGCCGTCCATCATCGTCTTGGCGGACCGAGCGCCCGAGTAGCTCAGGAAGCAGTAGCAGACGTCGTGCTCGACGGCGAAGTCGAAGGTGCTGATGCTGCCCGAGCCCGGGATCCACACCGGAGGATGCGGCTGCTGGATCGGGCGCGGCCACAGGTTCACCGTCGCCAGCTGGAAGTACCGCCCGTTCCACGAGAAGATCTCGCGCGCCTGCCAGGCCTTGAGCGTCAGCGCGACGGCCTCGCGGTAGCGCTCGCGGTGCTCCATCGGCGTGATGCCGTAGCAGAGGTTGACGTCCATCGGGCTGCCGAGCGGGAGACCGGCCACCAGCCGGCCACCGCTGATGCAGTCGAGCATCGCGTACTCTTCGGCGACACGCAGCGGCGGATTGGACGTCGGCAGGGTCGCACCCATCTGCACGATGGCGACATTCGTGCCGTTCGTCGCCCGCGCGAGCACGCTGCCCATCAGATTCGGGCTCGGCATGAACCCATACGCATTCTGGTGATGCTCGTTCGTGCACACGCCGTCGAATCCGCACTTCGCCGCATACTGCAGCTCGTCGAGCGTCCAGTTGTAGTACTGGCCGACCCGGCGCGCGTCGGCCAGCTCCCACCAGGGCGGCGTCACCCAGACGGACTCGTAACGCTGCTCGAAGTCTGCCGGAAGCTCCCGGTGCGGCATCAGGTGGAACGCGCTGATCTTCATGGGCCCTCAGTCTCCCTGGTATCGCGGCGGGCGGGCGAAGCCGCCGAGCTCGCGTCCGACCAGCGACACGAACCGGATCGGCGTCCGGTCCTCGAGGTACGGTCCGATCGCCTGCAGGCCGATCGGCAGACCGCCGCGGCTGCGGCCGGCCGGAAACGCCGTCGACGGTTGCCCGGCCACGGTCGCGACCGAGGCGCAGAACAGGCCGATCTCTTCGAGCACCGGCCTGCCGTTCACGTCGAGCGTCTTCTTGATCGATTCCGGCGTGCCCGGAAGCGGCTTGTCCCAGTGAGGGTACGCCGGCGTGATGAACGCGGGCATCAGGAGCACGTCCCACTCCTGGAAGAACGTGCGCCACGCGGCACGATACTGCTCGCGCTGGCCGAACCAGGCGACGTAGTCCGGCGCGCCGCTCTCGATTCCGCGCTGCGACGCGCGGCTCCACTCGTCGTCGCGAGTCCGCATGACGTCGAGCCGCGCGCGGCGGTCGGCGGCGGGAACGCGGGCCGAGGTCACGGCCGCCAGCAATGAGAGGTAGAGCGCGTAATGCTGCCGGTGATCGCCGAGCGCGTCCGGCTGAACCACTTTCACCTGGCAGCCGAGCCGGCCCAGGCTCGACGCGACGCCCTCCAGCGCGGCCGCGACCTCGGCGTCGACGGGCACCCAGTCGAGGGGCGGCAAGACCGCGACGCGAAAGTCCGACAGCCGATCGCGGCGCGCCGGCGGCAGGGCGATCTTCCACGCCACGTCCTCGCCGACTTCGGGCCCGGCCGCGACGTCGAGCGCCAGCTCGAGATCGTCCCCGGAGCGCGCCATCGGCCCCTGCACGCTCATCACGACCGCGGCGTTCGGCATCGGCGGCATCGGAAACGAACCGCTCCGCGGCATCGCCGTCTCGCTCGGCCGATGACCGTAGACACCGCAGAAGGCGGCCGGCACGCGGATCGAGCCGCCGATGTCGCTGCCGAACTCGAGCGGCGTGAGCCCGGCCGCGAGCGCGGCGGCGCCGCCGCCGGTCGAGCCACCCGGCGTTCGCCCGAGGTCCCACGGGTTGTTGGTCCGCCCGTAGACCGGATTGACCGACTGCCAGTCCGAGAGCATCTGCGGCACGTTCGTCTTGGCCATGACGACCGCGCCCGCGCCCTTCACCCGGGTCGTGACGGGCGCGTCGTGCTCGGAGCGAAAGTCCTTCCACTGCGCCATGCCGGCGGTGGTGCGCAGGCCGCGGACGTTGATCGATTCCTTCAGGGTCATCGGCAGTCCGAGCAACGGCGCGTCGTCGCCGCGGGCCCGCCGCGCGTCGGCGGCCTCGGCGGCGCGCCGGGCCCGCTCGAAGTCGAGCTCGACGAGCGCGTTCAGCTCCGGATTGTGGCGCTCGATCCGCCGGCGGAGGAGCTCGAGCAGCTCGACGGCGGACACGCGGCGCGCCCGGAGCGTCGCGAGCATGTCGATGGCGGTCGCGAAGGCATCGATAGGGTCACTCATGAGCCATCCCCTTTTCCCTGAACGCAGCGACATTACCGCCCCCACTCTGCAGGGTCAAGGATTCGCCCCGCCGCGCGCGCGCTTCGCGGCGTTCTCGAGCGCGGTCATGAAGGCCAGCAAGGCCGGGCGCGGCGCCCGATCGCGCCGCCGCACGATTCCGATCCTCCGGTGGAGCGCCGGGCGCAGCGGAATCACGTGCAGCGCGCCGGCCCTCGCGTCGGCCTTGACCGCGATTTCCGAGACGACCGAGAGCCCGAGCCCGGCGCCGACCAGCTTCTTGGTCGCCTCGGCATTGCCGAGCTCCATCGCGACCCGCGGCGTGGCTCGCCCGCGCCGGAACCAGTCGTCCACCACCCGCCGAATGGTGCCGCCGCGTTCGTAGAGAATCACCGGCTCGCGGGCCAGCTCGGCGGCGGTCATCGGCGCTCGTCGCCGCCAGCGTCGGTCGGGCGGCGCGATCGCCACGAGCCGATCGACGTAGAACAGCGAGACGAGCAGGCTCCGGCCCGCCGGAACCGGCAACGTCACCACGCCGACGTCGAGCTCGCCGCGCGCCACGGCCGACGTGATCTCGCCGGCATTGCCCGTCACGACGACGAGCTCCAGGTCCGGGTGTCGCGCGCGGAGCCGCCGGAGCAGCGCCGGCAAGAGATAAATGCTGGCCGTGGCGCCCGTCCCGACGGTCACGCGCCCGGCCACGCGACCCTGCAGCCGCTGGATCGCCTCGCGCGCCTCGTCCAGCACCTTGAAGGCGCGCGCGGCGTGCTCGAGGAGCACCGCGCCGGCCTCGGTCGGCGACGCGCGCCGGCCGCGCCGGACCAGGAGCGGAACGCCCACCACGCGCTCGAGATGGCGAACGTGATGGCTGATCGCCGGCTGGCTCAGGTGCAGGATCTCGCCGGCTCGCGAGAAGCCCCCCGAGCGCGCGATCGCCTGCAACGTTCGCACGTGCACCGGATTGATGTCCACGCTTCGCGGGCCCTCCGCGCCGATCGGGTCTCACCATATCTTGAATCAAATACATTCATACAATTCATTTCTCGAATCTCACTCGTCGCCGGACACTCGCGATATGAGCCACGTGACCATTCGGGCCGCCGGGCCGGCCGACGCCGACGCGATCGCGGTCATCTACAACGAGGGCATCGAGGACCGCGTGGCGACGCTCGAGACCGAGACGCGCTCGGTCGACGAGCGGAGGCGCTGGCTCGCGGCGCGCGGGCCCCGCCACCCGGTCGTCGTCGGTGAGATGGACGGCCAGGTCGTCGGCTGGGGCAGCCTGAACTCGTTCAACCCGCGCCCTGCCTACGACCCCGTCGCCGACTTCTCGGTCTACGTGGGGCGTGCCTGGCGGGGGCGGGGCGTGGGCCACCGCCTCCTGGAGGCGCTCATCGCGCGCGCGCGGGAGCTCGGCTACCACAAGCTGGTGCTCGCGGCCTTCCCCTTCAACGCGGCCGGCATCACCCTGTACCGGCGGCTCGGGTTCGTCGAGGTCGGCGTGTATCGCGAGCAGGGCCAGCTGGACGGCAAGTGGGTCGACGTCGTCGTGATGGAGCGGCTCCTGTGACCCGCGCCGGGGGACTGGGCGCGTGCCTGAACGAGTACCATGCCGATTTCCTCGTCCACGAGCGCCTCGAGACGGACCGGCGGGCGGCGGCTCACCGCCATCTGGTCGCGGCGATTCGGCGCAGCCGGCGGCGTCGCCGGCGCTCCTTCGCGGCGATGATGGCGAGCCTCCACGAGCGGCTTCGATCGATCCTGGGAGCGCGGCCACGCGAGATCCTCGCGCAGCGCGCTACGTCGCCTCCAGCGGGCGGGCCACCATGATGCCGCTGTGTGTCCGCACGCTCGCCACATAGGTCGCCAGGTCCTCGTCCAGGACGACGGCGTTTCGCGTGGTCGACGCGTGCAGAAGTCTCGGGACCCCCGCCTCGTCCCGATACACCAGACCGGAGTGGGCGCAGTCGAGGCCCTCGATCGTGGTGGTGACGCCGACGATGTCGCCGGTGATCAAGAGCCGTTGGGCGGCCGCGACCTTCGCTCTCGGCAGATAGTCGATCGTGCGCGCGTTGATCTCGGCCTCGATCCGCGCGATCTTCGCGAGCTGGTCCGGGCTCGCCTTGAGCTGCCGATAGGCGCCGGGATGCGCGCTCATGAAGCTGACGCGCCGGGTGAAGCGCTCGGCGCCGGGAAGCTCGTGTGTGATCAGCCGGACGACGCGCTTGGCCTGGTTGTCAGCGAACCAGTCGCTCAGGTAGTGCAGCCGTGACGCGTAGTCGGTCAGCTGGCCGCCGCGATAGCGGAGGAAGGTGACCTCGGCCAGGAGCGCGTCGGGGGTTCGCTCAGCGCGCGCGAGGATCCGCGCGAAGGCGAGCGCCAGCTCGAAGAACGTGACGCAGTCCAACCCCCGAAAGTCGACCGAGCATACCTCGCGGTCGTCGTAGAGCTCCAAGGTCGAGGCCACATAGGGCGTCTGGCGCAAGGCCATGCCGATCGCGCCGATGCGCTCCCCGATCGGCAGCTCGCCCCACCGACGCTCGCGCGCCAGGGTCAGCAGCCGGTCGAACACTTCACGCCCCTCGAAGACCTTCGGATCGGGAGCCCCCGCCGACGCGGACCCCGGCCGCCAGACGGCCCGCGCTCCGGCACCCGCCAGGACCTGAGCCGTCAGGGTGAGGAACTCTCGACGCGCCAGTCGCCGGCCACTCATCGCTCCCTCAGGATCGCACGCTCAGCCCCGCTCGGCCGAGCGCCGCGCCACTTCGTCGGCGAGCGCCTGATGCTCCGCGCAGCCGATCACCGACAGGTCCGGACGGGGGCCGGCGGCGTCGATCAGCCGGCGTATCGCGCGCCGCCGGCGCACGGCCGGCGCGAGGTCGAGAGCGCCGCGCTCGATTTCGCGCTCGATCGTCGCCAGCGCCTGGCCGCGGGCCTCCTCGCTCCGGCAGATGAGCGCGAGGTCGCCGCCGGCACCGAGAAACCGCCGCGCCGCGTCGGCGATACCCCAGGTGCCAGCGACCGCCGCCATCTCGAGGTCGTCGCTCAGGATGAAGCCGTCGAAGCCGAGACCTCGTCGCAGGAGCCCCGAGACGACGGCGGGTGAGAGCGAGCCGGGCAGCTCCGCGTCGAGCGCGCGGTATCGGACGTGCGCGACCAGGACGGCGGGGCAGCCGGCCGCAAGGACGGCGCGGAACGGCACGAGCTCACCGCGCTCCAGGTCGTCGAGCGTCGCTGACGTATCCGGCAAGGCGTGATGAGAGTCGACCGAGGTCAGCCCGTGCCCCGGGAAATGCTTCGCGACGGGCACGAGCCCGGTCGGCAGCATCGCCTCGACGAACGCAGTGCCGAACGCCGCGACGGTATCGGGCGCCGAGCCGAACGCCCGATCCCCGATCACCGTGTTGGCCGCATCGAGCAAGCAGTCGAGCACCGGCGCGAGCCCGGAATCGAAGCCCGCGGCGCGCAGCTCGCGGGCCATCGCGGTCGCGACCGCGGCGGCCAG
>CAYVHH010000376.1:0-3932 GCA_964450175.1 uncultured bacterium
TGTCGCGCACCTGGTCGCCGAGCACGACGCCGCGCACGTGGTTGGCGATGCGCGAGGAGATGCGCTTGAGCCACGGATCGCGCCGCGCCTGGCGCCACCCGCACGCCGCGTCCCAGCGATCGAGCTGCGCGAGCAGCAGGGGAATATCGCCAGGGTCGGACTGCAGGTCGGAGTCCAGGGTGACCACGATGCGCCCGCGGACGGCGCGCAGGCCGGCCGCCAGCGCGGACGAGAGCCCCCGGTTCGCCGCGAGCCGGATCAGGCGCACGCGCGAGTCGGTCGCCTGCAGCAGCCGCACGAACTCGACGCTCGAGTCGGTCGATCCGTCGTCGACCACGATCACCTCGGCCGAATCCTCGACGGTCTTGAGGACTGCCTGCAGCTCCTCCCAGAGGACGGGCAGACTCTGAGCCTCGTTGAACACGGGCAGAACGATCGACAGGCCGACCTCGGGTGTCGTCACGCGCCGCTCCCGCTCAGAACCAGCATCTCGTCGTTGGCCACGCGGCGAGCCGCGACGATGTGCCATGAGGGATGCGCCAGAGGCTGGAGCCCGGTCCACGACTTCCTCGACATGATCACGGCCCCGCTCGCCGGGCCCGCCAGAAGCTGCTCGATGCGGGTGCGATCGAGCTCGACGACGGGCCGACGGAGATAAAAATCGTAGGTCAGCCAGATGTCAGGGTACACCCGCACCGCGGTGCCGGGTGGCGTCAAAGCGCTCGCGGCCGACGCGATTGGCCGGACGTCGAACTCCCGCGCGAACCGCGCCGGATAGCGGAGGCCCTCGATCAGGAGAATCGCGCCGATCCCGAGCGCCACGACGAGCCCGCCCCGGACGAACGCCTCCCGCCGTGCGGCCACGACCGCGCCCAGACCCGTCGCCGCCAGCAGTGCCACGATCAGCGCAATCTCGGCGCGCGAGTCCGGCACCCACGGCCGACCCTCCCCGCCGATCAAGCGGGCAACCGGCGAGAGCGCGAGCACGGCGACGACCCCGGCCAGCGCCGCGAAGGCGAACAGGGCGCCGCGCAGCGCCCGGACACCGCCGCGCGCCGCCGCCCGCGTGAGGAACTCGCCCACGAGCAGTGCCAGGCCCGGATAGATGGGGATCAGGTAGCGCGCACGGTGAATGCCGCTCAGGCCGATCAGGAGCCAGATGGTGAGGGTCCACGCGGCGATCAGCCGGCGCTCGGCGTCGGGGAGACGTCGCCACCACGTCGCCGCGCCCACGAGAAAGAACGTCCACGGCAGCGCGTACGCGAGGACCCAGAGGCTCTCGAGCCGCGCGAGCAAGCCGCGCCGGAACGCCCAGCTTCCGTAGTGGCCGACGACCGTGTCGCCCACGAATTCCGATCCGTGGCCGACGAGGTACGTTCCGTACCACGGAGCCAGCACCACCGCCAAGACGGCGAGACCGAGAACAGGACGCAACCCGATGAGCGTGCGCCACCCGTCGGTGACGGCGATCGCGACGAAGCCTCCGACGAGCGCGATCAGGCCCATCGGGCCTTTGCTCAGGATTGCGGCAGCGACACAGGCGTAGTAGGCGATGAGCGGGAGCGCCGGATAGCCGGCCCGACGCGCCACGACGAGAGCGTAGAGCGCCCACCACGTCCACGCCGTCACCATCACGTCCGACTGCCCGTGGTGGCCGATGGCGAAGAAGCCGATCGTGGAGGCGAGCACGAGCGCCGCCATCGCGCCGGCGCCGACGCTCCAGACCCTGGCGCCGATCGCGAACGCGGCCGCGACGGTCGCGATCGAGGAGAGAACCGCGGGCAGCGCCGCCGTCCACTCCGTCACCTCGCCGCCGGGCAGCGACGCGACCGCGACGGACCAGAAGAAGAGCTGGGGCTTGTTGAGATACGGCACGCCCCTCAGGTCGGGGATCAGCCACCGGCCGCTGTCGAGGATGTCGCGCGCGAGCAGCATGTAGCGCGCCTCGTTCGGATCCCAGAGCGGCGCTCGACCGGCCGGGAGCCCGATCACGAGCGCGGCGAACGCCAGTACCGCGACGAGAACGAGGCGCGAGCGGAGCGCGGACATGGCAGCAGGGTGCCAATCCCCGCCCCGAGGTTCAAGCTTTTTGGCGACCCGTGGCGCCCGAGGCTAGTCTGAAGACATGAACCCGGTCCGGGCTCTCGCGTTCGCGTTGATCTTGCTCGGCGGATCCTTCGGTGGCGCCGCCGCGCAGAGCGGCAAGCAGGTGAGAGTGTCCTTCGAGTTCCGGCAGTCGAGCACACAGAATCGTGACGCCGTCGACGGGAGCGGGCGCGTGATCATCACCGACCGGGGGACGCGTTCGTCGGGCCGCGTCGGCGTGGACAGCACACAGCGGCGTGTGCAGACATCGAGCGGCATCTTCACGCTCGTCCAGGACGGCGGCGAGTCGACACTCCTGGTGGCGAGTCAGATCCCGTATTCCCAGGTCGCCTACTATCGCGACTACCTGACCGGCGCCGGCTACGTCGCGGCCGGCGTGCAGTTCAAGGACGTCGGCACCTCCTTGAAGGTCGGAGCCGCGATCCTGCCCGGCAACCAGGTCAAAGTGCGGCTGACACCCACGATCAGTTGGCTCTCGGCCGACCGGTCGGGAGTGATCGAGGTCAACGAGGCGTCGACCGAGCTGGTCGTCCCGAGCGGCCGCCCGGTCGTCCTGGGGGGCGCCAGCACCCAGACCCACGAGCTCACCCGTCGGATCTTGGGCTATCGCGCCAGCGAGACCGCGACCGAGACAACGATGGCGCTGACGGCCACGATTCGATAGGTCCGAGCCCGTCAGCTCTGTCAGAGTTGTCACGATCTCACGTGTAATCCTGGCACCTCTCGGACGGCTCTCGCCTCTAAGTCCCGAACCGCAATAGCGTTTCAGGTCTGGCACGACACGTGCCACTGGCAAGGGTGAACGCAGGTTGCGTCAAGGGAGGCTCTATGCGCGTGCTACTGGTGCTGGCCCTGATTCCTTTTGTCGCCGCATGCTCCGTCTTCAGCTCGTCGGAGCCGTCGGCGACCCTCATCGATACCCCACCGACCGAGACCGCGGCCGGTACCACCGACAGCACGGGTGCGCCGGACAGCGGGACGGGCACAGCCCCCGCCGGCGTCACTCCGACGCCTGTCGCCGCGACGCCGACTCCCGCCGTGAACCCGCCCGTCGCCGCGATGACGCCCGCCCCGACGCCCGCACCGGCCACGCCGGCGCCAAGCGCGTCGTCGACCGGAGCGGACATCTCAGGCAAGTGGGTTGGATCGTGGGTCGGCACGGGACTCTTCAATGCTCCGCGTCAGGAGAATCTCACCCTCGAGCTCGCTCAGAAGGGCGACGCGGGCTACGGGAAGATGGTCATCGACAATGCCGTCGCCGCCGAATCGGTTCCCTGGGAAGTTCGCCAGCAGGGCCTCTTCGGGATTCGCGTCTTCGCCACGGTCGACGGATCGAAGGTGCGGATCACGCACGACCGGGACGAACGGCTGTTCACGGCAGATTTGGTCGTCAACGGTGATCAGATGATCGGCGTGGTCAGGGGCCGGAAGGTTCGCCTGCTCCTGGCTCGTCAGGGCGGCTCGACGAACGCGCCGGCTCGAGAGGTTCCGCCGCAGGCCGCGCAGGTGATGCCGCCGCCGATCGTGGCGAGCGAGCCCGCGCCCCAGCAGGCGGCCGTCGCGATGGCGCCCGCGCCTCAAGCGCAGGAGCCCGAGAAGCCCAAGGCCGAGGAAGTGATGCAGCGGCCGAAGAACGAGGAATATGTGACCGCCCCCGAGCTGAAGTCGGTCTACTTCGACTTCGACAAGTCCAACCTGCGGCAGGACGCGGTCGACACGATGTCGAGCAACGTGACGTGGCTCAAGGAGAACGCCGACACGTTCGTGCTGATCGAGGGCAACGCGGACGAGCGCGGCACGGCTGAATACAACCTGGCCCTCGGCGA
>CAYVHH010000377.1:0-4602 GCA_964450175.1 uncultured bacterium
CAAGCCCGGCCGGGACATGCTGACGGCGCAGTGGCTGCTGCCGGGGGGCGACGACCTGCAGGGCATCGTCGTGCCGGGGCGGCCGCAGGGCGGCGGCGCGCTGGCGGCGGACGCGAGCTCGGTGGCCGCGAAATGGCACCATACCGCCGGCCGCGTGGACGTCGATGCGCTGGCCGCACGCCACGATGGCGACGTCGTGGTAGGTGGCGGGGCGAGCGCCGGACTGGCCGGCGGCGTCTGGCGGATCGACCTGTCGCACACCCGTGTAAACGCCGACGGCGTGACGTCGCTCGTCGCCAATTTCGACCGCTCGTGGTCGCCGGGCGGCCGGACGCTGTACGCGTTCGGCGAGTACTTCCTCAACGGGTTCGGTCTCCCCGAAGACGGCGGCAGCGCGGCCGTGCTCGATCCAGCGCTGCTGGAGCGACTGCAGCGCGGCGAGCTGTTCAGCCTCGGCCGCCACGAGCTCGCGTCCGGCGTGCGGTTCGACTGGACGCCGCTCGTCACCGTCTCGCCGACCGCGCTGGTCAACCTCACTGACGGCAGCGTGTACGCGCTGACCCAGGTCCAGTACGACTGGCGACAGAACCTGACGCTCTATGCCGGCGTGCAGGTGGGCTTGGGGCCGCACGGGTCCGAGTACGGCGGCATCCCGATCCCAGGCTTCGCCGGCGATCTGGCGCCCGGCACCCGGGTATGGCTCCGGCTCGCGCGGTACTTCTAACGGACGGCCGATGTCGGGTCGGATAGGATCCTGCGACTTCGGCCCACTGGCGCGTCACCTGTGAGCACGTGCGAGATTCTCGCGTCTACGCTGCGCGACGCCGGCATCGACGAGGTGTTCGGCCTGCTCGGCCGCGAAATCCTTGAGTCGCTGCGCGAACTTGCGGCGTTGTGCCTGGCTCTTGAACGGCATGAACCCTCGTGGAAAGCGTGGGTCTCTCTCAGGCGGCAGGTCGCCAGAGCTGCAGATAATGTTGGTTGCGAGCCCCCGCAACCAACTCTATTCGGTCCAAGAGGTCGTCGGTCTCCGACGGCCTCTTGTTGTTTTGGGCGAGTCGCCGCGCCGAGGAGAGCTTCCGCGCGCGGATGTGAACCTGTTGATGCGTTCCGCGCACACGCCCGAGGTACCGACTGCGGCTACACGTGCGCCTGAAGGGGCTCGTGCATCCGCCGCCCGTGCTCGAGTGTCATCAGCAGGACGTCCGACGTGACCGGCGCCCGCCGAAACGCATCCACACCAACCGCGCTCGCAATCGCATTCATGACGGCGCCGTACGCGGCACCGACAGGCGGCTCGCCAACGCCGCGCGCCCCCACGGGAGTCTCCGGGTCGGGAAGTCCGACCGCGTCGGCGTGCATGACCTCGGGGACGTCGAGGATGGTGAGCGGTTTGTTGTCGCGAAACCGCTTGGCCAGTGGCAGGCCGTAGTGCGGGTCGTAGACCCATTTCTGGGTCAACGCGTGGCCGATGCCCAAGCAACTGCCGCCGCAGACCTGGGCGGCCATGCTCCTCGGGTTGATGACTGTTCCGATGTCCGCCATCCCCAGATAGTCAATGAGCGTGGGCTTCCCAGTCTCGAGATCGACTTCGACCTCCGCAAACCCCGCGACAAACGAGTAGGTGGTGCCGTCGTGTGGATACACGTCCTTGGCTACGCCCATCAGACCGAGGCCGGCGAGCGCCGCGGCTGCGGCTTTCGTGCTGGCATTGATATTCTCGGGCAGCTCGTGTCCGTCGAAGTGGCCGCCCAGCGCGATCGCTCGTGTGGCTGCCTGCGCGTAGGTGAGGCCGCGCGCCGGGCTGCCACGCCGGTACACGCGTTCTCCGCCAAGCTCGTAGTCGTCGGGACTGCCACCGAGATCACGCGCGGCAATCTCCTGCAGCTTCCTCCGCGCGTCCATGCCTCCGGCATGATTCGCTCGCGTCATCGCATGCGTCGTCTGGCTCCCGACCGAGAGGCATGAGTACGGAAGGTTCTTGCTGGTAGCGCCCCACACGATCTCGACTTTCTCCCATGGGAACGCCAGGATGTCGGCGGCAACGCGCGCGAGATCAAAAAGGGAATGCGTGCCCAGATTGCCGACACCGCTCTGGACGTACAGCTTGCCGTCCGGCCGAATCGTCAACAACCCATCGTGGCCGGTGGATCCCGCGGTATGCGTGCCGACGGCGACGCCGACGCCCCGCACTTTGTTGCCGTTCTTCTTCCCGGCGCGCGCCGCGCGTTCCTTCCAGTTGAAGCGCTCGGCTCCGCGATCGAGCGCCTCCTTGACGAAGGCACTCGTCGCATACCCGCGCTGGCCGTTCCGAGCAGGGCCGAATGGGGCTTTGCCCGCGGGTGCGTTGATCTTCCGTATCTCCACCTGATCGATGCCGAGCTTGTTCGCTCCCTTCGTAATCGCCTGCTCCACGATGGCGATGCCCTGCATCTCGCCTGGCGACCGCTGAAACAGACGCGTGGGTGTGTTCGTGAGAACGTTGATGGCGCGCCAGCGCATGGCCATCGGCTGGTAGAGCAGGGACGTCGCCTGGGCCGCAGCACGATGGTCCCCGCGCTCCCCGCGAGCCCCGTTGTCCTGGACGATGAACAGATCAAGGGCGGTGATGCGGCCGTCGGCGCGGAAGCCGACCCTCGCTCGCCCGGTCATGTTGGTGCGGGCATGCCCGATGTAGTGTTCTTCCTCGCGGCTCACGCGCATCATCACCGGCGCGTTGGCCTTCTTCGCAAGCAGGGCCGGGATGCACATCGACACGGCGCCCCCGCCCTTGCTGCCTAACCCGCCGCCCGTGTACTCGGAGTTGATTACGACGTCGGAGGGACTGACGCCGACCCAACTCGCCACCAGCGGATGTGTCCGCATCGTGCTCTGGGTCGACCCGTGCAGGTACAACTTTCCGTTCTGCCAGTAGGCGAATGCACTGCGCGTCTCGAGCGTCTGGTGGCTCGTCGCCTGAACCACGAAGGTTTCGTCGACGACCAGCGCCGCATCCTTCAGCCCCGCTTCGATGTCGCCGAAGGTCCACTCCTCGGTGGCTTCGCCCATCGGTAGCTGCCCGGGGACGGCGTCGGCGAAGTCGCGCTCGGTCCACTTCACCGTGCGAAGCTCCGTCTGGTTGAAGACCGCCCCTTCCAGATCGCGCCTGGCTGGACCGCGGGCCGGCGCCAGAACGTTGCCCTTGGTCGTTGCGTTCGGACCGTTCGGACGTAGGCTCTCGAGTGGGTCGGTCACAAAAGGCAGCAACTCGAGGTCGAGGTTGATTCGCTCGATGGCCTGGACCGCCGTCAACTCGTCGACGGCGGCGACCGCAAGAATCGGTTCGCCCTCGAAGAGCGGCTCGTTCGTCAGGGCCGGAATATCCCCACGCGCCGCCTCGGGCAGGTCGCCGGCCGTGAGAATCGCCTTGACGCCCGGCATCGCCAGCGCGGCGCTCGTGTCGATCCGCCGCACGCGCGCATGGGGCATCGGGCTGAGGAGCAACTTGCAGAAGAGCATGCCGTCCGCGCGGAAGTCTTCCGCATACTTCGCCCGCCCGGTCACTTTGGCGAGCAGATCCGGCGTCGTGTAGTTCTTGCCGATGAGTCTCTCGTCAGCCACGTTTCGCCTCCCCGATGTCATTACACAGGCTCAGAAGTAACCACGAAGCGAACTTTACCGCCCGACGTCGCGCCGGTAGACGACCGTGCCATTGGCGATGGTCACGTCGACGATCAGATCCGTCGGTTTCTGCGGAGGGCGCGCGAAGATGTCCGTCGAGAGGATCGCGATGTCGGCCAGCATGCCGGGCGCGAGCGTTCCCTTCCGCTGCTCCTCGAACGACGCGTAGGCCGGCCACCGCGTGTAGCCGTCGATCGCATCAGTCAGAGGCAACTTCTGATCCTGCGCCCCGGCTGACACTTTGCGTGTCGTCGCGAGCCAGATTCCCTCGCCCGGCGCGAGCGGTGCCACCGCCCAGTCGCTGCCGAAGGTGAGTCGCCCGCCCGCGGCACGGATGCTGTTCCACGCCCATGCGCGGGTCGCACGCTCGCGGCCCACGTTGTTCGGCCATGGGCCCGACGGCTCGTCCGCGTTCATATCGCCGAGGACCACGTGCATCGGCTGCTGCGACGCGATCACGCCGAGCTGGCCGAACCGCGCGATATCGGCGGCCGCCACGGCTTCGATGTGCTCGATGCGGTGACGCCGGCCGCGCGCGGGCGCCGGGTTCACAGCCGCCGCGTGCTCGAACGCGTCGAGCGCCATCCGGATCGATCGATCGCCGATCGCATGGATCCAGATCTGCCATCCGCGCGCGTCCATCATCGTGACGATGCGCTCGAGGTCCTCGCGTGTGTAGTTGGGAGTGCCGGCTGACGGTGAGTTCGTGTACGGTTCGAGCATTCCGGCTGTCCGGCTCTCGATCACCCCGTCGAGAACGATCTTGATTGCGCCGGTCTTCAGAACCGGGCTGTCTCCGTAACGACGCCACACCTGGTCGTAGCGATCCGCCTCGGACTGTGTGAATCCAGGCTGGACCGACAACGTCGAGTAATAGCGCACCTTCAGATCCCCGGCACGTTGTGCTTCGTCGAAGATCTCCAATTCGTCCGGAGTGCCGCT
>CAYVHH010000378.1:0-4200 GCA_964450175.1 uncultured bacterium
ATGGACCTGGCGGTGTGGGCCTCCTACTACCTGGCTGACTGGCACGGCTCGGGCGAGATTCCGGTGCGGGCGGTGCGGGCGGGCCTCATCTCGCGCTTCGGCTCCATCGACCCCAACGAAGGCGGCAGCACCCAGCGCGCCAACCTCAACCTCGACTGGCGCTGGAAGCTCGACGAGAACCAGATCGTCACCGTGCACACCTACGGCACGTACTACGCGCTCGATCTCTTCAACGACTTCACGTTCTTCCTGAACGATCCCCAGAACGGCGACGAGATCAACCAGCGCGACCAGCGGTTCATGGCCGGCCTCGACGCGCTCTACCAGTACCAGACGCGCCCGTTCGGGATCAGCCTGACCAGCTCGGCCGGCTTCCAGTACCGCGTCGACACGCCGCGCGTCGTGCTCGCCACGTCCGTCCAGCGCCACCAGCTGGCGCGGACGCAGGACGTCTCGATCGTCGAGCAGTCGTACGCCCCGTTCGTGAAGTTCGACCTCGTGCCGCTGTCGTGGCTGCGCTTTGTCACGGGCGCGCGGGGCGACATCTTCACCTACGACGTGCACTCGCGGGTCAACACGACCGGAGACGACCTGAACGGCAGCGTCACGAAAGCCCGTCCCAACGTCAAGGCCAACCTCGTCCTCGGCCCGTGGTACCAGACGGAGTTCTTCGCGAATTTTGGAACGGGCTACCACAGCAACGATGCGCGGGCGGTCATCTCCGATCCCAACTTGACGGCCCTGCCGACCGCGCGCGGATACGAATTCGGCGTCAAGACCAAGGCGATACCGCGAACCGAGCTGTCGCTGACCTACTGGGTGCTCGACCTCGATAGCGAGCTCGTCTTCGTCGGCGACGACGGCACCACCGAGCCGCGCGGGCCGAGCCATCGCGAGGGCATCGAGTTCGCGATGCGTGCGAAAATTCTGGAATGGCTCACGTTCTCGGGCGACGTCACCGCGAGCAAGGCCGAGTTCGACACCGGCGCAGCGGTACCGCTCGCTCCGCTCCTGACGTCTCGGGCCGACCTGACCGCCCGCCTGCCGTGGGGACTTTCGTCGAGCGTGAGCATGCGCTATCTGGGTGACCGATACGCCGACGAGGATAGGCACCAGACTGCGCGGGGCTATTTGTTGTTCGATTTCACCGCGCGCTATCGCTACCAGTGGCTCGAGGCGTTCGTCAGCATCCAGAACCTCGCCAACACGGAGTACCGCGAAGCGCAGTTCTTCTTCACGTCACGACTGGCCAACGAGCCGGCGGGCGGCGTGCCGGACATCCATTACACGCCCGGAAATCCGCGAACGGTGCTGGGCGGTCTGGCGGTCCGGTTCTAGAAGTCAGTCCCGATCGCTGATCCGAAACTGGACCGGAACGACCGCCCACATCGACACCGGTCCCGCCGAGTTGAGCGCCGGCTCGAACCGCCAGCGGCGCACGGCGTCGGCGGCGGCCTCGTCCAGGGATTGGTGTCCCGCTGACCGCTGAACGCTGACGTCGCTCACGTGTCCGTCCGCCTCGATGTGGATCCGCAGCAAGGTCGTCCCCTGGATGCCGGCGCGCCGCGCCGACTCCGGATAGATGGGACGCACCTGGTAGCCGCCCCTGGGCCGCGCGGCCCGGACGATCGGGCTGCTCGGCCCCGAATCGGGAGTGCGCGACGCGACGGCAGCCTGTCCCGCGCCCTCGGCGCTGCGCTCTTGCGGAACCCGTTCACCCGCGGTGGCGATCGGCGGCGCTCCACTGCGATCCGAGTCGGACGCTCTCACCGGCTCGACGGCGACGGCTGTCTGCGGCGGGCTGGGCGGACTCTGAACCGGGAGCTCCGGCGTCGTCACCTCGCGCGGTGGTGGTGGTGACGGCGCAGGCGGCGCTACCGGCTGCTCCGACACCGGCGGCGGCAACACCGGCGTCTTACGCGGCTCGACCACCGGCGGACGGGCGGGGCGAGGCGGGGTCACCGGCGGAGGCGGCGCGGGAATCGGCGGAGCCGGAATGACCATCGGCTCGAGGTCGAGCCAGACGGCGCGAGGCGGTTGCTGCCACGGCAGCGCCACCGAGCCGGCGAGCACGGCGAGCGTACCGAGCCCGAGATGAATTGCCAACGAGCACGCCAGCGGCCACACGACCCGCTTCACCGCGCCGGGAGGTCCGACGGCCGCGAACGACAGCGACGACATATGCGCGAGTCTACGCGTCCGCGCTAGCTCGCGCGCCCACGGACACGTATGAAGTCCAGTCCCTTCCTCATACCGAGCCTCGCCGCACATGATACGGCTTCCGCGCGAGGTCCGCTCGACAAACGCCGAGCGCGGCGCGGGACCTACGAGGATGCGATCGGAGCTCTACGCGGAAGACGCCCGGTGCGGTCGTGCCGGGCGCGGTACCTCGGGTCTACTTGATCGCGACGGCCTTGACCTGCCGAAAGTCGGTGAGACCACCGAGCGTCTTGAGGACGCCGTCCTGCACGAGCGTGGTCATCCCCTCGGCCTTCGCGTGCACGAGCATCTCGGCCACGCGTGCCTTCGACTGGATGAGTCGCTTCATCTCGTCGGTCGCGATGAAGAGCTCGTGGATACCCAGACGGCCGCGATAGCCGGTCTTGTTGCACGAGGCGCAGCCCTTGCCGCGATAGAGGACGAACGAGCCGTCGAACTTCTGGTTGAGGGTCGCAAAGGCCTCTTCACCGAACGCCTGAGCCAGCTCGTCGTACTCGGAGCGCTCGGGGTGGTACTCCTGGCGGCAGTCCTTGCAGACGCGCTTGACGAGCCGCTGGCCGAGGATGCCGAGCAGCGCGTCGGCGAAGTTGAACGAGTCGAGCCCCATGTCGAGCAGGCGGATGACGGTCTCGATGGCGCTGTTGGTATGGAGGGTGCTCAGCACCAGATGGCCGGTCAGCGACGCCTCGATGCCGGTCGACGCCGTCTCCTCGTCGCGCATCTCACCGACCATGATCACATCGGGATCGGCGCGCAGGAACGCGCGCATCGCGGCGGCGAAGTCGAAGCCGATCTTCGGCATCACCTGCACCTGGCGCAGGCCGTACTGCGTGATCTCGACCGGATCCTCGGCGGTCCAGATCTTCCGGTCGGGCTTGTTGATGTGGCCGAGGAGCGAATGCAGGGTCGTCGTCTTGCCCGAGCCGGTCGGTCCGACACACAGGATGAGTCCGTAGGGCTTCTCGGCGATCTTCTTGAGCTCGCGCACGTTGCGCGGCGTCATGTCGAGCTTGTCGAGCGGGATCAGCTCGCTCGAGGAGAGGACGCGCATGACCACGTCCTCGTTCTGGTTGGCGGTCGGGATCGTCGCCACGCGGAGCTCGATCTCGCGGTCCGCCACCTTGAACTTGATCTTGCCGTCCTGCGGCTTGCGCCGCTCGGCGATGTCGAGCTGGGCCATGATCTTGATGCGCGCCACGATGGCCCGCCGGTACGCGCCCGGGATCTTCTGATACTCTGCGCAGCCGCCGTCGATGCGATAGCGGATGACGGTATCCCGCTGGGCGCCGTACGGCTCGATGTGGATGTCGGAGGCGCGTGACTTGTACGCGTCGACGATGATCTGGTTCGCGAGGCGGATGACCGCGCTGTCGTTCTCGTCGAGCTCGCCGCCGCCGACGTCGATCGAGTCCCCGACGTCTTCGGCCCGCAGGTCGCCGATGATGGTGCCGATCGAGTCCTTGCCCGCATCGCCGCCGCCGACCTGTCCCAAGAACGACAGGATGTCCTTTCGCAGCCCGACCGCCCACTTGATCTTCCGGTTCTTCAGGGCCTGGGCGACGCTGTCGATGCGTTGCAGGTCCTGAGGGTTGTCGATGAGGACGACGATGCCGTGATCCTCGCGCCGCAGCGGCAGCCAGAAGTTGCGGCGCAGGTACTCGATCCGGAGCCCCTTCATCAGATCCGGCGGCGGGATGATCTTGTCGTCGTACTCGACGAACGGGCACTCGTAGAACTGGCTCAGCGACGTCCCCAGATCGACCCTCGGCACCTTGTACTGCTCGAGCAGGATCGACTCGACGTCGGTCTGGCGACGCCGGGCCTCCGCGACGGCCGAGGCGAGCTCCTCCTGCGTGATCCGACTCTGCGCGAGGAGATAGTCGAACTTGGTCTTGGGTCGAGCCTGACTCTGGACCAGCTCCTGGCTCTGGCTCAGCTGGGTCTGATTGTTGAACGCGATCCCGAGCGTCTTGGCGATGC
>CAYVHH010000379.1:0-4186 GCA_964450175.1 uncultured bacterium
CGCCCTTGAACACGCTCCAGAGCTGCGGCAGTTCGTTCAGGCTGTACTTGCGCAGCGCCCGTCCAAGCGGAGTCACTCGTGGATCTTCCTTCAGCTTGAACACGGGGCCTTGCATCTCATTCCTCCCGGCGAGCTCCTGGCGCTTCGCCGGCCCCCAGTAGAGCGCCTCGAGCAGGAAGCTGCCGCTCATCTTCAGGAGCCGGCCCGTCATGATGTTGTCGAGCACGCTCATGCCCTTGAACAGGGCGACGTTCTGGAACGTGCGGGCGATGCCGAGAGCGGCCACGTCCGGCGGCGACAGGTGCGTGCGGTCGCGTCCCTCGAACGCGATCCTGCCCTCGTACGGGTGATAGAAGCCGCTGACGGCGTTGAGCAAGGTCGTCTTGCCCGCGCCGTTGGGTCCGATGATCGCCACGATCTCCCGACGCCGGACGCTCAGGCTGACCTGGCTGACCGCGAGCAGCGCGCCGAACCGCACGCTCACGCGCTCCACGTCGAGCAGCGGCCCTGCGGCGTCGCTCACCGCGTCACCGGCACGGGCGCGCCGACGTCGCGGATCACGACGTCCGCACGCATGGTGCCGGTGCGGCCGTCCTCGTAGGTCACCTTTGCCTCGACCTGGACGCGATCCTGGCCCGAGTAGAGCGCGTCGATGAGCGCCGCGTACTTCTGGGCGATGTAGCCGCGGCGCACCTTGCGCGTGCGCGTGATCTCCTCGTCGTCCGGATCGAGCTCCTTGTGGAGGATCAAGAAGCGTCTGACCTGCGCCCCGCGCAAGACCTCGTCCTCGGCGAGGCTCGCGTTCACCCGCTCGACCTCTCCGCGGATCAGCTCGTACACTTCCGGCTTCTGCGCGAGATCGCCGTAGCTCGTGTACGCGATGTTCCGACGCTCCGCCCAGCTGCCGACGGCGGCCAGATCGATGTTGATGAACGCGGTCACGCACGGCCGGGCCTGACCGATACAGACCGCCTCGCGGACGTAGGGCGAGAACTTGAGCTTGTTCTCGATGAACTTGGGCGCGAACATCGTCCCGTCCGCGAGCCGGCTCACGTCCTTGGCTCGATCGATGATCACGAGATGGCCGTCCCGGTCGAGGAATCCGGCGTCGCCCGAGTGGATCCAGCCCTCCTCGAGCGTTTGCCGCGTGGCCTCCGGGTTCTTCGCGTAGCCCAGGAAGACTCCGGGGCTCCGGAACAGCACCTCGCCCGCGTCGGAGATCCGGATCTCGACGTCGGTGATCGGCGTGCCCACGGTGTCGAGCCGCACGTCGCCGTCCTTCTGGATCGTCACGAACACGCTGGCCTCGGTCATGCCGTAGAGCTGCTTGACGTTGACGCCGAGCCCGCGGAAGAACAGGAAGATCTCGGGGCCGATGGCCTCTCCCGCGGTGTAGGCGCGGCGCACGCGCGAAAAGCCGAGGTTGTCCTTGAGCGGCCCGTAGACGAGCAGGCTTCCCAGCGGGTACAGGAGCCGCTGCCAGAGCGGGATCGGCCGGCGGCCGAGGCGCTTGCGCTCGATGTCCTGCGCCAGGCGCAGGAAGAAGTGGACCAGCGCGCGCTTGGGCCGCGCCGCGTCCTCGACGCGCACCATGACGCCGGTCAGGATGCTCTCCCAGATGCGCGGGGGGCCGAAGAAGTAGGTCGGGGCGATCTCCTTCAGATCGGCGAGCACCGTCGCCGCGCTCTCCGGGCAGTTGATCGTGAAGCCGGTGACGATCGCCTGCGCGTAGGAGAAGACGTGGTCACCCACCCACGCCATCGGCAGATAGGAGACCACCTCTTCGTCCTGGCGGAGCCCCTCGAAGGTCGCCGCGTTGCGCGCGGTGACGATCAAGTTCCGATGCGAGAGCATGGCGCCCTTCGGCGCGCCGGTGGTCCCGGACGTGTAGCAGATGATCGCGATGTCGTCGGCGGCGCCCCTCGCGAGCTCGGCGTCGAAGTGTCCGGGGTGGCCCACCTCGAACTTCTTCCCCTGCTCGGTGAGCTCGGCCAGGCTTATGAGCCCGGGCTCGCTGTAGCCGCGCAGGCCGCGCGGATCGTCGTAGACCACGTGCTGCAGGTGGCGGCAGCGGGCCCGAACGCCCAGGAGCTTGTCGACCTGCTCCTGATCCTCGACGATCGCGAACCGCGCCCCGGAGTGCTCGACGATGTACTCCATCTCACGCTCGATGGAGTCCTGATAGATCGGCACGGGCACGCCGCCGAGCGCCTGCGCCGCCGTCACCGCCCAGTAGAGCTGCGGGCGGTTGTCGCCGACGATCGCCACGCGGTCGCCGCGCGCGAAGCCGAGGGAGGCGAGGCCGAGCGCGATGAGGCGCGCCTGCTCGAAATACTGCGACCACGTGGACGACTGCCAGATCCCGAGGTCCTTCTCGCGGATCGCGACCTTGTCGGCCAGGCGCCGCGCATTCTCGCGGACGAGCTTGGGGAACGTGTCGCGCTCGGCGTCGAGCGGCGACGTGGTGGAGCTCTCCGCGACTACCTTCAAATCGCCTCCGCGATCCGTCAGCGTTACTGCCTCGAGGGAGGGCAGATCCGAGCGGGCCGCGCCGGCTCACGCCGACTCGCGGACCCCGCAGCAGGTGGCGCGAGTCTAGCCAAGCACGGCGCCGGTGTCAAGAAATTGCCGGGATAACGAGGACTTACGCGGCGTGTGTCCCCTGGTGGAACGCGGCGCGCGCGTCGGCCCGACTACTTGGCCGCGCCCTCGATCAACGGCAGGCAGAAGTAGACGATGAACGCCGCGCACGCGAGGTAGACCATCCCGCTCAGGTGGTGGCCGCGGCCGCGGAGCACCTTGATCGCGGTGTACGTGACGAATCCCGCGCCGATGCCGTTGGTGATCGACCAGGTGAACGGCATCACCAGCATCGTCATGAACGCGGGAATGGCTTCCTCGTAGTCGTCCCACGGAATGTCCCGCGCGATGCCCATCATGAAGAACCCGACGATGATCAGCGCCGGCGCGGTCGCCTGCGCGGGAATCACGCTGGCCAGCGGCGAGAAGAACATCGCGGCGAGGAAGAGGAGCCCCGTCACGACGGACGCGAGGCCGGTCCGGGCACCCTCGGCCACGCCGGCGGCCGACTCGATGTAGGTCGTGTTACTGCTGCTGTTCGCGAGGCCGCCGAACAGCGCGCCGAGCGAGTCGACGAGCAGCACGCGGTTGGCGCGCGGCAGCTGACCGCGGTTGTCGAGGAAGCCGCCGCGGCCGCCCACGCCGATGATCGTGCCCATGGTGTCGAAGAAGTCACTGAGCATGATCGAGAAGATCACGAGGATCGCCGCCACGACCCCGAGCTTGGCGAAGAGCCCGAAGTCGAGACGACCGAAGGTCGACAGATCCGGCGCCTGGAGGATGCCCGACGGAATGCGCGCCGCGCCCGGCGTCGCGAATCCTCGGCCGCCCGCGACGGCCTCGTTGAGCACGATGGCGACGACGGTCGTCGCGAGAATGCCGAGGAGCAGGGCCCCGCGCGTCCGGCGCGCCATCAGCCACACCGTCAGGACGAAGCCTATCAGGAACACCGCGATCGGCAGGCCCCGGAACGTCCCGAGCCCGACCGGCAGCGGGCCGGTCGCGGGCTTGATCACCAGACCCGAGGTGAAGAATCCGATGAACGCGATGAAGAGGCCGATACCGACGCTGATCGCGCGCTTGAGCCCGAACGGGACGGCGTCCATGAGCGCCTCGCGGAAGCGAGTCAGCACCAGCACCGTGATGGCCGCGCCCTCGAGGAAGATGACGGTCATCGCCTGAGGCCACGTGAGCCCGCGGCCGGCGACCAGATCGAACGCGACCACCGCGTTGAGCCCCATCCCGGCGGCGAGCGCGAACGGATAGTTGCTGACGAGCCCCATCGCGACCGAGAGCAGACCCGCCGTGAGACAGGTGACGGTGAGCGTCGCCGCGAACGGGAGCCCCTTGCCGTCGAGGCCCGGGACACCGGTGAATCCGAGAATGACCGGATTCACGAAGATGATGTAGGCCATCACCATGAACGTCGTGAAACCCGCGCGAACCTCGGTCGTGAGATCGGTCGATCGCTCTCGGAAGCCGAAGTAGCGGGAAAGGAGCCCGGCCATGTGCCGGGCGGCAGTCTACATCGAGCCGGGCGCTATCGGTAGTCCGACGGAATCGGCGCGGGCGGCTGCGGGTCGAACGCGGTACCGAGACTGATCTC
>CAYVHH010000380.1:0-8910 GCA_964450175.1 uncultured bacterium
GGCCGCGCGGATCGACGGCGCCGGGTTGTCGCCCCAGCTCACCGCAACGACGATCAGGTCGCCGGCCGTGTTGGCCGCGCTGAACGCTTGCGCGATCGTGGTGGCGGGGCTGTCGTCGGTCGAGCCGACCGCCTGAACGAAGCCGACGGCCGCCGTCGCGGGCTTAGGCACAAACGAGAATGCAATAGCCGCGAGCAGGACAGTCGCGAGAGCCCAGAATCGACGGTCAGTCTTCATGGTTCTCCAGTGACGGTTGGAAGGGGGCGTTCAACGGCTACGGCAAGCGAGTCGACAGCGGCGACCAGATCGGACAATCACGCCTCCGCGCTTCAAATGCGGACCAATCCTGCGGCAGCCTGTATCGCAAACGCAATACCAATAGGCGAGCGCTGCGTAGTCACGGACTTAGCGGTTCAGCGGTGTGAAAAAGTTTGCCTAGGTGGGAAGAGGACGACCGACCCGATATGGTCCTCGCTACTCACCATTTTCCGGTTTTCCCGCGCAGGTTTGTGACTCGCGCGCGCCGATCTTGGCGCTAGAATGCTGGTGATCCCGAGCGCGCTCGGGATGGCCGGCGAAGACGCAGTTCACCCCACCATGGAAGAGCCGAAGCCGACACCGCGAACGCTCGCGAGGGAGCCTGCCGTCGAGCAGGCACCGCCCTCCCCTGCTCCGCCGACGCCGGCTACGGCGCGCCACACACTCGATCGCTCGCTGGTCCGGGGCATCGCGTGGACGGGCGCGATCAAATGGCTCAGCCAGATCCTCAGCTGGGTCAGCACGATCGTCGTGGTGCGGCTGCTCGTCCCCGCCGACTACGGCATCATCGGGATGGCCACGACGTATCTCTCGCTGGTAGCGCTCATCAACGAGTTGGGGCTGGGCGCGGCCATCATCACGCAGCGCGACCTGTCGGACGACCAGATCAGGCAGATCAACTCCGTCTGCGTCTTGCTCGGGTTCGCGGGCTTCCTGGTGTCCGCGGCCGTCGCGATCCCCCTGTCCGTGTTCTTCCGAGCGCCCGATCTGCACGGCGTCATCACGGTAATGAGCCTGGCGTACCTGATCTCGGGTTTCCAGACCGCGCCGGCGGCGCTGCTCCAGCGCGAGCTGCGCTTCAAGTTCCTCGCGGTGACGGAAGGGCTGCAGTCGATCCTGCAGGCCCTCGCGACCGTGATCCTGGCGCTGCTCGGATTCAAGTATTGGTCGATCGTGCTCGGTGGGCTGGTGGGCACGGTCTTCTTGACCATCGCGGTCGCGTCCGAGCGGTGGCTGTGGTTCGCGGTCCCGCGCCTTCGATCGATCGGCCATGCGCTCACGTTCAGCTGGCAGATCCTCGTGACGCGACTGTCGTGGTGGGTCTCGGTCAGGGCTGACTATCTGATCGCCGGGCGGATGCTCGGCCAGTCGGCGCTCGGTATCTACAGCGTCGCCTCGACGATGGCGCTCCTGCCGGCCGAAAAGATCACCGGGCTCGTGAGCCGCGTGAGCTTTCCCCTGTTCTCGGCCGTCCAGCACGACCAGGCCGGCCTGCGGCGGTACCTGCTCGTCCTCACCGAGGGGCTTGCTCTCGCCTCGTTTGCCCTGGCCTTCGGGCTGGCGCTCGTGACGGACGAGTTCGTGTTCGTCGTGCTCGGCGCCAAGTGGGCCGACGCGATCCTGCCGCTGCGGATCCTGGCGATCCTGACGACCCTGCGGGCCATCTATCCCGTCGTGCCGCAGGCGCTCACGGTCACCGGTGGCGCGCGCTTCATCATGTGGGTCGGCGTGGCGACGGCGGTCGTCGCCCCGGTGGCCTTCTATTTCGGGAGCTGGTGGGGCATCACGGGCATGGCGGTGACGTGGTGCGTCCTTCAGCCGTCGAACGTCGTGCCGGTCTACTGGCTCCTGAAAAAGCGGCTCGACGTCGGGCTCGGCCCATATCTGAAATCCCTGTCGCCGGCGCTCACGGCCTCACTGGCGATGGCCCTGGTGGTCTGGCTCCTCAAGGCCGTGCTCCCGGTGGAGTGGCCCCTGCGTAATCGGTTCATCGTCGAGGTCGCCGGGGGGGGCGCGGCCTACCTGCTCGTCGTACTGACCATCCATCGCGATCGACTGCGCGCGCTGCTCGATCTCCTGCGCCCGCCCCGATAGATCGCTGCCCCCGCTCAGCCGCGGCGCGCGTCGAGGATCGTGCGATAGATGGCGAGGACGGAGCGCGAGAACAGCGTGAGCATCACGACCGCGTAGACCAGCGCCCCGGCCGCGACCTGCGCGGCGAGCCGCATCGCGTGCGACCATTCCGCCGGCAGCGCCTCCCGCAGCAGCAGCACGGCCAACACCATGACCACGCAGGCCGTCAGCGCCGGACGGACCGCCTTGAAGTACGCCGCGGTCGGCAATTCCAGGATCCGCGCCATCATGATCACCGACGGCACGATGCTCAGCGGGAATCCGACGACCCATGCCCACGCGACCCCGGCTACGCCCCAGTGCACGCCGACGTAGAAGCCCGCGGGCAGCACCAGGAGCGCGAAGACGTTGAACCACATGTTCGCGCGGAAGTGCCCGGTCCACAGCAGGACATGTGACACCAGCATCTGCGAGGCGTTGATCGCCGCGTACCCGCAGAGAATCCGGAGCGGCAGGATCACGTCGACCCATTTCGGGCCGAGCGCCAGCAAGACGAAGTCATCGGCGGTGAGTGCCAGGCCGACGGACATGGGCAGGGCCAGGTACGACACCGCCTCGGTCAGCATGAGAAAGTAGCGGCGCAGGTTCGGGCGGCTCTCCTGGACCGAGGAGAAGATGCCCGGCACGACCTTGCTGACCATCAGGCTCACTTCCGTCACCGGCAGCAAGGCGAACGTCATCGCGAAGCCGAAGGCGCCCAGCGGCTCCTTGCCCAGCACGCGGCCGATGATGGTGGAATCGAGTGAGGTGTAGCCGTACCAGGTCGCGCGGGACACCATCATCCGCCAGCCCGCGACGAGCGAGCCGGCGATCGTGCCGAGCTGCCGCGGCCAGGCGATCCGGAAGGGCCGGAGCGCGTAGAGCACGGCGGTGATGGCGACCGCGCTGACCAGGTTGTTCAGGACGAGCGCCCAGTGGCCGAACGAGAGCGCCGCGCAGATCGTCAGGACTACGGCGGCGGTGGTGACCTGGGTCCCGTGGAGCCATCCGAGGGTCCGGAACGCCAGGTCCCGCTGCAGAAGCGCCCGCGGCAGCACCTGGAGCGAGTCGGTGATGAAGGTCAGGCTCATCGCGACGACGAGCGCCGCCACCGTCGGCTCGCGAAAATAGAGCGCGATCGGGCCGGAGAGGACGATGAACGTGGTTGTCAGGATCACGCCAAGGCCGAGCGCGGAGCCGGCGAGGCTGGCTAGCTGATCGTCGCTCAGCTTGCGGTCCTGGACGATGACCGCGTCCAGGCCGAGGTCTTCGACGAGCCGCGCTAGCCCGATCGGGACCGTGGCCATCGCGACCAGGCCGTAGTCGCCGGGCGACAGCACGCGGGCGACGTAGAGCGTCGCGGCCCAGCTGACCGCCTGGGCCGCCCACCGGAACACCACGGTCCAGGCGATCCCGGAGACGAGCGAGCGATCGAGGCGCCGGAGAGTCTGGCGCGAGTCTTCCTCACCCCGCGCGGGAGCGTCCTCGTGGGGGGATGGGTCCGCCACGCCGGTCCGTCTCTACCGACCAGGCGCGACCGGAGCGATCCGCGGGCGGGCGGCTGCCGGGCTCACTCGCTCAGTCCGATGCCGGCATAGCGGGCGACCCGGTGCTTGTCGAGCATCCGCCGGCCGTCGACGAGCAGCGGAGCGCTCGGCATCCGCGCGAGCAGGTCCGGGATTCGGTTGAACTCGTCCCAGCGGGTGACGAGCACCGCCGCGTCCGCGCCGCCGAGGGCCTCCTCGAGCGTGTCCACGAAGCGGATGCGGTCGGCGGGCATGACGCGCTTGGCCGCCTCACGAGCCACCGGATCGTAGGCGGAGACGATCGCGCCGCGAGCGAGCAGCTCGGCGGCGATCGGGATCGCCGGCGATTCGCGCATGTCGTCGGTGTCGGGCTTGAACGCCAGGCCGAGCAGGCTCACCTTGAGGCCGCGCAAGGTCGGGAAGCTGCGCTCCAGGATCTCGATGATCCGCTGCGGCTGCTTGAGGTTGATCTGGATCACCGTGTCGAGGAGCGGCATCGGCTGGCCGGCCGCCTCGCCGTGCGCCACCAGCGCCTTGACGTCCTTGGGCAGGCAGCTGCCGCCGAAGCCGCAGCCCGCGTCGAGGAACGACGTGATCGGGGCCTTTACCCGCGCGCCATTCTTGAGCGGCGTCGTGAAGTAGCGCGCCAGGTGCACGCCCTGCATCACCTCGGCGACGTCCGCGCCGCCGAGCCGCGCGCAGAGGTTGCCGATCTCGTTCGAGAACGAGATCAGGGTCGCCAGCACCGCGTTCGAGGTGTACTTGATCATCTCCGCGGTCTTGTTGTTGGTTCTCAACACCGGGACGCCCTCGAACGGCGCGTACAGTCGCGCGAGCGCGTCGAGGGTGCGCTCGTCGAGGCCGCCGATGACGATGCGGTCCGGCTCCATGAAGTCGCTGACCGCCACGCCCTCGGTGAGGAACTCCGGATTCATCCCGACCCCGAAGTCGGCGCCGGCGCGCCGTCCGGAGGCTTCCTCGAGGGCCGGCCGCACGACGTCGTCGGTGGTGCCGGGAACGACCGTGCTCTTGACGACGACCACGTGATAGCCGCTCGCGCCGCGCAGCGCCGCGCCGACATCGCGCGCGGCCTGACGGACGTAGCCGAGGTCGATCCGCTTGCCGTCGAACGGCGTGCCGACCGCGATGAAGGTCATCTCGCTGGCGCGCACGGCCGACGCCAGGTCCTGCGTGGCGCGAAGCCGGGTCCCGACGTGGCGGCGCAGCAGTGCCTCGAGCCCCTCTTCGTGAATCGGCGTCTCGCCGCGGTTGATGCGGTCCACCTTGTCGCGGTCGACGTCGACACAGACGACGTCGTGGCCCACCTCGGCGAAACAGGCGCCCGAGACGAGGCCAACGTAGCCGGCTCCGATGATGCAGACCTTCATCATGCCTCCTCCGCCTCGCGATGATAGTGATACCAGGCGAGCGCGCGCCGCAGCCCGTCGTCGACCAGGATGCTCGGGTTGTAGCCGAGCTGGGTACGGGCCTTCTCGATCACCGGACAGCGCCGGTTCGGGTTGTCCACCAGATAGTCGGCCTCCACGTTCGCCTTGCGCACCAGGCGCCCGCGATAGTCGAAGAGCTCGCGCGCGCCGGCGATCACCTTCTCGGCCAGCTGTGCGATCGAGATCTCGGGCCGCTCGATCCCGATGTTGTAGCTCTCGCCCGGGCCGCCCTTCACCAGGACCTTGTAGTATCCGGTGACGGCATCCGCGCTGTAACAGAAGGTGCGCGTCGGCGCGCCGTCGGAGTACATGACGATGTCGCGCCCGTGCAGGACGTCGCGCGCGAAGTCGGGCAACACGCGCCCGTCGGTGATCTTGAGACCCGGGCCGTAGTTGTTGAACGGCCGCGCGATCGAGACCGGCACGCCGTACTGGCGGGCGAAGGTCACGCAGATGGTCTCGCCGAAGCGCTTCGATTCGTCGTAACAGGCGCGCGGCCCCGTGCACGAGACGTTGCCGCGATAGTCCTCGGGCGTGGGGATCGCTTCGGGCGCCGGATCGCCGTAGATCTCGCTCGAAGAATAGAAGAGGAACCCCTCCACCGGGCGCCCGCGATCGGCCTGACGGAGGCTGTAGTCGAGCAGGTTCCGGAGGCCGTTGATGTTTGCGTCGATGGTCTGGAGCGGATACTTGCGATAGTAGATCGGTGACGCGATGCCGGCGGCGTGGATGATGAACTGGAAATCGCCGATGTCCGACGGGAGCGGCTGGATCATGTCCTGACGCGTGAGGCGCAGGTGGCGGTCGCCCTCCAGCGTCGTCAGCCACGCCGGGGTGCCGCGCACGAAGTTGTCGTAGACCGTCACGTGGATCTTCGACGCGGCGTCCGCCTTCTTGTTCCACTGCATCGCCGCGAGCACGAGGTAGTAGCCCAGAAAGCCGGCCCCGCCCGTGATCAGCAGATGCTTGCCGGCGATCCGGCCGAACTCCTCACGGAGGTTGGCGCAGATGTAGTCGAGATCCCGATCGAGGAGCTCTTCCAGGCTTGGCAGTGTCGTGGTCATGGAATTGGATCCCCGAATGTGGGTGGTCGGTTACTCGGCGCCGCGCCCGAGGGCGAGCACCGCTTTGCGACAATAAAAGGCCTCGGCATATCCGCTCGGCGAGTTCGACTCCACGCCGCGCAGGCGCAGCAACGCCATAAATGTCTCCCGGGTGAACCAGGGGTGGTCGCCCTGGCTCGGAAAGCACTCGAGGACGTTCGTGACCTTGGCCTCGCAGTGCGCCGGCTCGAGCGGGACGAACACGTTGGGAGCCCCGAGGTCACCGTCGTACTTGGGGATCTCCTGCTCGAGAATGAGGTGGTCCCGAAACGTGTTCCACGTCAGCTCGCACGTGAGGCGATGGTCCTGGTGCAGGTCGCCGCGCGTGTGCGTCAGCACCAGATCGGGTTTGACCTGCGCTTTGAGCTCCTCGAAGAACTCCTTGATCTGGGCTCCGATGAAGGGAAAGAAGCTGTTACGGAAGTCCTTGATCACGACCTCTTTGTGCCGCACCCGATGGAGGAACCGGTCCGCGCTCTTTCGCGCTTCGGCGGCACGCACCGGCGACGAGCTGAGCACGACCCAGTAGACTTGAAGGTCCGGATAGCGCTCGGCGAGGCGCAGGACGGTTCCGCCGGCGCCGATCTCGATGTCGTCGCAGTGCGCGCCCAGGCACAGCAGAGTCCGCAGCTCGCCGGCGCCCAGAGGAAGGGTGAGCACGCGCGGTTACCGGGGCCCCGCGCCGCGCATCACTTGTTGTTCCACACCGCCCAGGGCGTTTCCCCGCGCGAGTGCATCGTGTCGAAGGTCGTCTTGTCCTTGAACGTGTCCATGGCCGCCCAGAAGCCGTCGTACTGGTAGGCCATCAGACGCCGTTCGCCGATGAGGCGGCGGAACGGCTCCTCCACGAGCTCCTCGCCGGCCCGCATGTACTTGAAAATGTCGGTGCGGAGCGCGAAGAAGCCGCCGTTGATCCGGAAATCCGTGTCGCGGACGTGCCGGATGTCGCTGACGTGACCGTCCGCGTCGGCGCGCACGCTATGAAAGGACTGCGAGGGGCGCACGCTGACGAAGGTCGCGACGGCGTCGGTGGCCTTGCAGTCGTCGATGTACTTCCCGAGCGGCAGGTCGGACAGGCCGTCGCTGTAGTTCGCCAGGAACATCTCCTCGCCGCGCAGCAGGTGCTCGACCGCCTTGAGCCGCTGCCCGATGTTCGAATAGAGCCCGGTATCGACGAACGAGATCTTCCAGTCGTCGATGTCCCGGTTGTAGAGCTCGATCGTCTTGCCGCCGTTGGTCATCTGGAAGTCGTTCGAGATGCACTCGTTGTAGCTGAGGAAGAACTCCTTGATCAGGTCGCCGCGGTAGCCCAGACACAGGATGAAGTCGTGGTGGCCGTAGTGCGCATAGTACTTCATCAGGTACCAGAGAATGGGACGGTAGCCGATGGTCACCAGGGGCTTCGGGATCGTCTCCGAGTACTCCCGGAGGCGCGTACCCAGCCCGCCGCAGAAAAGCACGACTTTCACGATGTCCCTCTCAGGTCCCGGCGCGCCGCGACGGCTCGAGCGTCGAGATCAACGCCGGGCGTTTCTATGATACGTGCACGTGCGGCGCGGCGGCGCCATCGCCGACCGGATGGGGCGCCGTGCCGGGCTTCGCGACGCGCTCCAGCCAGATCTCGCGCCAATAGATCCAGATGTTTCGAGGACAGAACAACCGGTACTGTGTCGTCTCCGCGGTGCAGAAGACGTCCTGGAGGACGATGCACGGATTCGAGAACTCCAGCATCTTGCCGGTCGGCTCGTCGAGGATGCGCCGGACCCGCTTGATGACGCGGTAGACGCCGCCGCAGTACTTCACCAGCTCGGGATCGAACCAGAGCCCGCGGTTCTTGTTGTTCCGATCGAGCGTCGCCAGGATCTCGGGATACGATTTCACGCGCACCAGCTCGCCCGGCTCGAGGCCGAGGACCGCGGTCGGCGTCTTGTCGCAGGTTCCCGAGCGCAGCGGAAACGGAACGCCACCGCGAAGGCGCTGCAGCCATTCGTAGAAGGCGACGAGCATGCGGTAGCCGATCCCGAGGGTGATGAGGCTCCGGTAGCCGGCAAAGAGGAAGGCACGAGCGACCGTGCCGAGCGGCACCTCGTTGACGAAGACGTCGCGGAGGTACTGGCGGACGTCCCACCACCGCAGCGGCTCGGTGAAGGCCTTGAGCTGGGTGATCTGGCACCGGTAGACGTTCTGATCGGCGTCGACGACCGCGGTGCGCTCGACGTCGCGCTCGGTGCAGCCTCCGCGTGTGGCGGGGGCGGGCGGAACTGAGCGGGTTGCGGAGGCGCGGCCCCCGTCGGCGCGCTTGAGCCAGGCCTCTCGCCAGAACATGAGGCAGCCCGCCTCGCATCCGCCGTGTCCGGAGCCGTCGCAGCGCACGCCCTGAAGATGAACGGTGTGGCGCAGGCGACGCCCTCCGGTTTTGAAGACCGTGTCGCACGTCTTGTCCGCGCGCTTGTGGACTTGAAAGCGCTGTCCGGAGAACCGGAGCATCTCGGGCATGAACGGAAGCGCGTCCAGGGTCCCGTCCGGGCCGAGCGTGGCCAGGATCTGGTCCTTGCTTCGTACTTCGACCCACTCGCCGGGTCGAAGGTCGAGTGCTGCTGAGTCTGCCGGCATCATATGAAACCCTCTACGCCGCTCGGCGGAGCATCGCGTCGCGGGTCGCCCGGCCGACGCGCCCGGAGC
>CAYVHH010000381.1:0-12064 GCA_964450175.1 uncultured bacterium
GAAGGCCCCGCGCTCGTGACCGAACTGCTCGGACTCGAGCAATCCCAGCGGTATCGCGGCGCAGTTGACCCTGGCGAACGGGTGGTCCCGACGCGGCGAGACGGCATGAATGGTCCTCGCCACGTGATCCTTGCCGACGCCGCACTCGCCGGAGATCAACACCGTCGCGTTGGTATCCGCCACCTCCGCGATGATCCGTGCGATCGCGCGCATCTGAGAGCTTTCGCCCAGAAGCATGGTGTTGCTCACGCATTCCTCCCGCGAGTCGGGTGATGGCCGAATCGGTCTTCGGTTGAGGCTCTCGGGCCACCACAATTTCTAGGGGCCCGCCGGGCCATCGCCAATCAGGAAAATCCCTGCATCGACGGGTAGAGAGTCCCGCACGGGCGCGTCAGGCGCGTGCGGAGGTCAGGGGCGCGGGGGCACGCGGGCGGCGGACAGCGCGAGCGCGACGCCGACGAGGGCCACGGCGGCGCCGGCGGCGGCAACCGCGGGAGCCCACGGCACGCGTATCACCGTGCTCGCCACGCTCGCCACCACGCTGACGAGCACGGCGACCGTCCCCGCGAGCGCGCCGAGCAGCGCCCAGGAACGGAGCTGGGCGAGCACGACACCGGAGCCGATCACGGCGCGATGGGCGCGCCGACCGAAGTCGGCCGTCTCCACGAGCAGCAGCAGAACCACGCCGAGCGATACGGCGCCGGCGAGACGCGGCGGACCGCCGCCCATCCAGAGCGCCACCATGTATTCGGCGAGGGCGAGTACCACGCCGGCGACGAGCACGTGCGTCGCGACGAGGATCCCCAAGACGCAGACGATCAGTGCGAGCGCGCCGAGGGCCAGGACGGCGGCCGAGGGCGCGATGAGGAGCGGGTAGCTCACGAGAGCCAGCGCGAGCACCGACGCGAAGCGACGCATCGTCAGCGCACCGCGACGCGTCGCCGCGAGGGCATCAGGCCGCCCAGCACGGCCTCGAACGGCTGATCGGGATCCCAGTCGACGATCGTGATGCCCAGGCGATGAAGCGCGTCGGCGCGCGCGCGCCGCTCCAGCGCCCACAGCCGGCACGCCAGATCGGCCCGGCCCGACGGCCGCATCGCGCGGCGCACGAGCGGAATCGGCGACGGGCTCAGCACCACCAGATCGAAGCCCCGCGCCGCCAGATCGACCAGCGCCTTCTCGAAGCGCGGGTCGAGGAGCGGGCTGATCGCGATGACCAGCGCCTGGGGCGGCAGGATGCGCCGGGGCACGAGCGCGACGTCCTGGGTGACGTAGCTGAACATCACGTCGGCGCGCAGCAGGGCCTCGAAGAGTCGCTCGTGGTGCGCGCGACCGGAGCCCGGACGAACCCAGCGGAACGGTCCGCAGTACTCGATGAGGCCCACGCGGTCTTTCCGGGCCAGATACCCCGTCGCCAGCGCGGCGGCCGCCCGGATCGAGGCGTCGAGCGTCGTCGCCGGCGGCGTCCCGGCCTCGCTCAAGCTGTCGAGCATCAGGACGATGTCGGCGTTGCGCTCCTGGTGGTAGCGCGTGACGAACAACGTGCGAAAGCGGAGCGACGCCCGCCAGTTGACGTGGCGCACCCGGTCCCCCGGGACGAACGCGCGGATGTCACCGGGCTCGAGCCCCTCGCCCACGCTGGGCGCCACGTAGTTGCCGACGAACGCCTGCATCCGCCGCGGGCTGGGCAGACGCCGAAGCGGCAGCGGCCGCGGATACACGCGCAGCTCCGCCGGAACGCGGACCGCCGTCTCGCCGGCCTCGAGCCCGGCGCGGTCCCAGAGGCGAGCGTGCACCGTGCCGAGCCCCACCCGTCCACGGCGCACGCACTCGACCTCGTAGCGCCACTCGACCTGCTGGCCTCGGTCGAGCGTGAAGAGGCCGCGATTGCGACCGGACACCAGACGCAGGCTCGGCGGAAGCGGCTCGAAGAGCTCGAGGAGCGTCACGGGCTCTTCCGCGCTCACGGTCACGGTCACCGCGACTCGCTCACCCTCGAAGACTCGCGTCGACGACACGGCGCGGCCGAGCGACCAGTCATCGGCCGCGCGGGTTCGGCCGATGCGGACGAGCCCCAGCAGCAGCGGCAGCACGACGACGGCGAGCTCGGCCCGGCCCGACACGACGGCCAGCACGAGCCCCCACGCGCCGATCGTGACGACCGAGAGCGCCAGCGGCGTGAGCCGCGTGATCATCCCGGCTCTTCGGTCTTCGGCGCCGGCACCTGCGTCAGGAGATCGTCGATCACCTGGGCCGCGGCCAGCTTCGTCACCCAGAGCTCGGGCTGCAGAATGAGCCGATGGGCGAGTGCCGGGCCGGCCATCGTCTTCACGTCGTCCGGTGTGACGAAGTCGCGCCCGCGCAGCACGGCGCTGGCGCGCGCGAGCTTCAGAAGCGCCAGGGCGCCGCGCGGCGACGCGCCGAGCGCGACCCGATGATCGGTGCGCGTGGCCTGCGCGAGGTCGACGACGTACTGCGCGACGACGTCGGCCACGAACACGTCCTCCAGAGCCTGCTGCATCTCGAGCACCTCGGGCCGGGAGACGACCGCCGTCAGCCCGACCTCGTCCCGGCGTCGCTGGCGGCGGCGCTCGAGAATCCGGCGCTCTTCCGCCGCGCTCGGATAGCCGACCGCGACCCGAATCAGGAAGCGATCGAGCTGCGCCTCCGGCAGCGGATACGTGCCCTCGAGCTCGATCGGGTTCTGCGTCGCGATGACCAGGAACGGCGGCTCGAGCCGGAACGACTCCCCTTCCACCGTCACCTGGGCCTCCTGCATCGCCTCCAGCAGCGCGGCCTGAGTCTTCGGCGTCGCCCGGTTGATCTCGTCGGCCAGCAAGAGATTGGTGAAGATCGGACCTGGACGAAACTCGAAGCGCGCCTCACGCTGGTCGTAGAGAAAGCTCCCGGTGACGTCGGCGGGCAGGAGATCGGGCGTGCACTGCAAACGCTTGAAGGACAGACCGAGCGCCTGCGCGAAGAGCCGCGCGATCAAGGTCTTGGCGAGGCCGGGATAGTCCTCGATCAGAACGTGGCCGCTCGCGAGGATCCCGGCCAGGATGCGCTCGAGCACGTCGCCCTTGCCCACGATCACGCCCGCGAGCGCGCTCAGGATCTCGTGGCTGCGCTCGGTGACCCGGTCGAGCTTCATCGTCGCGCCTCCAGCGAGGCGATGACGCGAGCCAGCGCCGCGAGCGACGGACCGCGGCCGAGGGTCCTTCCCGGAGGCTTCTCGAGCGTCTCGGGCGAGCCGCCTCGGGTGCGGGCGAGCGCGACGAGCCTCGGCCACAGCAGATGCTCGAAGTAGGACTGGCTCCGCACGCTGAACCGGATCTCGTCGTCGAAGCGCGCCGCATGCGCATCGGCGGCCCCCCTGCCCGGCCCGCCCTCCCCGGTCTCGCCGGCGCCCCACGCCGGCCGGCGCTCGACGCAAGCCCGGACGATCGCGCGGACGCGCGAGACGGCGATCAGCAGCACGAGGGCCCCGATCAGGCGGATGGCGGTGGAACGATATCCCTGGGCCACGAAGAGCTCGGCCAGCGAGACCGCGGCGCCGAGGGCGGCGACGACCACGAGCGTGGCGACGAGCCCGGCGGCCCGACTCGGCTCAGGCGCCAAAGGCCGCACCCTCGCGCTCGAGCTCGGATCGGATTTCCTCGAGGCAGGCGCGCGCGCTGTCACGCTCGGTCGACCCGAGCGGGTGGACGCTGAACCGCGCCAGCTCGAACAGCCGCGTCAGCCGATCCACCGCGCGATGCGGAAGGACCAGACGCCGTAGCGTCTCGCGCATGAACTCCTCCGGAGTCTGCCAGGGCGCGCGCGGCACCCGCGCGCCCGCCGCGACGCGCTCGAAACGGCGGTAGCACCTGATGATCGCGACACGCGCATCGGGCTCGCTCGCGAGATCGTCGAGACCGTCCTGGACCGCGTCGCCCAGCGGCTCGTCCGGCTCGGCGCCATGGCGGCGCTCCCACCACTGAGCGATGCGCTCGGCGAAGAGCAGCAGGATCGCCAACGCGAGTGTCGCGAGCCCGGCCAGCAGCGCCAGCACGCCGACGAGCCATCCGAGCCACGGCAGCGAGAGGACCGGCACGTTCGGGCGCGGCGCATCGCCGTCCGGTCCGGCGAACATCATCAGGCGGCTCCACGCGAGCAGCGAGCTCTCCACGTATTGCCAGCCGAACGAGAAGACGACGATGGTCGCCAGAAGCGGCAGGAACGGCAGCATCCGCAACAATGCCTGCGCCCACCACGGCAGGCGGGACGGCTCCTCTTCACGCTGGAGCTCCGTCTCGCGCCGCCGCCGGTCTCGCGAGAGGGCGATCCCGATCACGATGGCGACGGCCAGCGCGAACGCGGCGCCGCTCGCGAGCAAGAACGGATCGGGCACCTCGACGCGGAGCCGGAAGGACGGCAGGTCCTCGGGTGCGTGCGACGCGGCCAGGAGGGCGGTCAGCGCGAGGATGAGGCCAGCGCCGGCGACGAGGGCCGCGCCCGGAAATCCCTGGAGTCTCATCGGCGGTGGGCCGGAGGGTACTCTGGAGTCAGGGCCCTGCGCAAATGGCTTCGCTCCACCGTAATCCGATATATTTGTCCGGCAGGCGAGGGCGGCGCCGTCTTGCGGGCCGCCCACAGGAGGCGACAACGTGACCGACATCCCGCGCATCACCGGCGTGCTCTCTCCGGTCGTGACCCCGTTCGGCAAGGATCTGGCGCCCGATCCCGAGCGCTTCGTTCGCCAGTGCCGCTGGCTTCTGTCCCAGAACGTGGGCCTGGCCGTCTTCGGGACCAACTCCGAGGCGAACTCGCTGTCGGTCGAAGAGAAGATCGAGCTGCTCGACCGGCTCGTGGCCGCCGGGCTCGATCCGGCGCGGATGATGCCGGGCACAGGCTGCTGCGCGCTGACCGACTCCGTGAGGCTGACCGCCCACGCGATGAAGGTGGGCTGCGGCGGCGTGTTGATGCTGCCGCCCTTCTACTACAAAGGGGTGAGCGACGAGGGGCTCTTCCGGAGCTTCGCGGAAGTCATCGAGCGCGTCGGCGACGCGCGCCTGCGCGTGTACGTCTACCACATCCCACCGGTCGCCCAGGTTCCGATCACGCTCGGGCTCGTCGAGCGTCTCCTGGCGGCCTATCCCGGTCAGATCGCCGGCATGAAGGACAGCGGCGGCGAGTGGAGCAACACGAAGGCGTTTCTCGACGCGTTCGCGAAGGCCGGCTTCGATGTTTTCGCCGGCTCCGAGACCTTCTTGCTCCAGAACATGCGCCACGGCGGCGCCGGCTGCATCAGCGCTACCGCCAACGTCCACCCCGGACCGATAGCGAAGCTCTTCGACACCTGGCGGGCCGACGGCGCCGACGCGCAGCAGGCGCGGCTCGACGTGATCCGCGGCGTCTTCCAGAAGTTCCCGATGATCCCGGCGCTCAAGGCCGCGATCGCCCACCACGGTCGCGATGCCGGCTGGTCGACAGTCCGCCCGCCGCTGGTCGCCCTGACCCCGGCGCAATCGACGGCGCTGATCTCCGACCTCGACACCCAACACTTCACGATGCCCGGCCTCGCAACCCGCTGAGGCGCACCGCGAACTGGGCGCGTTCTGATTTTTCCAACGTCCCGGTTTCTTCGGGCATCTGGTCAGAAGGGCTGCTCAAAAGAGTTCAGATGCGAGGCGACGCCCGAAGGCGGCGTGCCGTCGAGGGCGCCAACGAAGCAGATGGGCCCTTTTCAGCAGCCCGCTCTATTCGCGACCGCCTCCGGTGAGGCGCCGCACTATCCCAAGCGCGAACAGTCCGAGGCCGACCACCAGCAACACCCCGTAGTCCGGCACCTCGAAGACCCTGACCAGCACGATGCAGAAGCCGGCGAACGCGATCAGCGCGCCCGCCATCATCAGGCCGAGACCGGGTTTCTGGGCCACGATCAGATGACCGCTTCGCGCCGCAGCCGCTCGATCTCCTCGGCCGCGTACCCGGCTTCCTTCAGGATCTCGTCGGTGTGCTCGCCCAGGGTCGGCGGCTCCCGATCGAGTCCGGGGCTCCCGTGCTCGAGCCGGAACCCGGCGCCGACCAGCCGCATCGGTCCGTAGCGCGAGTCGATCGTCTGGAGCACGTCGCGGTGCTCGAGCTGCGGATGCTTGACGATCTCGTCGATCTTCCAGATGGACCCGCACGGCACGTCGGCGGCCGTGAGGCGCGCCTCCCAGCTCTTGGGATCGTCGGCGGCGAGCGCTGCTTCGATGATCTCGCGCAACGCCGGCTCGTTCGCCGTCCGCGCGGCCCAATCCTTGAAGCGTGGATCCGCCAGCGCGTCGGCGCGCCCGAGCGTCTTCATGAGGCTCACAAATTGCTTTTCGGTGAGCACCGCCAGCACGATGTAGCCGCCCCGGGCGCGGAACCGGCTCGCGGTCGGCTTGCGGCTCACGGAGCCGTTGCCCAGCTGCCGCGCCTCGATGCCCGCCACGGTGTATTCGGACACCGTTCCGGGGATGAAGGCGAGCGCCGCGTCCAGCATCGCGACGTCCACGAGCTGGCCGCGTCCGGTGTGGGTGCGCTGGTAGAGCGCGCTCGACACAGCCAGGGCCGCCGTCATGCCGCCGATCGTGTCGCAGATGGCGAACCCGGCGCGGGTCGGGCCGTGCGCCGGCTCGCCGGTGATCGACATGATGCCGGACATCGCCTGGAGCTTTCCGTCGAAGGCGGCGGTCGTCCGCTCGGGGCCGGTCTGACCGAAGCCGGAGACCGAGCAGTAGATGAGTCGTGGATTCACGGCGGAGAGCGCCTCATAGCCGAGCCCCAGGCGCTCCATCACGCCGCCGCGGAAGTTCTCCCACACGACATCGGCAGTGGCGGCGAGCTTCTTGACGATCGCCACGGCCTCCGGCCTCCGGAGATCGAGCGTGATGCTCCGCTTGTTGCCGTTCACCGCGAGAAAGGACGGCGCCATCTTCCGCTCCGCCCACGTGCGGTCGGCGAGCTGATGGCGCGTGTCGTCGCCCTCGTGCGACTCGATCTTCACGACGTCAGCGCCCAGCAGCGCCAGCTGGTAGGTCCCGTACGGCCCCGCGAGATAGCGCGTGAAATCGAGGATGCGGACGCCCGCGAACGGCTTGCTCATGCGCCCTCGCGCTTCGCCCGCGCGATCGATTTCACCTCGTCGAACTCCTTCTTGCGCTCGGCGATCTTCTCCGGGGAGAGCTTCGTCAGGTCGAGGTAGTCGCACTTCCACGAAGCGTCCTCGCTCCAGCGGAGCGGCGACTGGACCGTCGTGCGAGCCGCTGGCGCGTGTTCCAGGACTCGGAGCGCCAGCTCGAGCGTCTGCGCCTGGGACTCGCGGTCGAACGGGCGGCCGGCGGAGTTCCCGAGCGGGAAATCGCTGAACAGGAACCGCGGCACGCCGCAGTGCTCGACGATGTCCTTGGCGCAGCCCATGATCACGGTGGAGATTCCGTTCTCCTCCAGGTGCCGCGCCGCCAGACTCACGGTCTGGTGACACACGGGTCAGCTCGGGACGAGGACGGCGACGTCGGCGCCGTCCTCGCGGCAGCGTCGCAAGAGCTCCGGGGTGTCGGTCTCGATCGTCACCCGGTGGCTCCGGTTCGTCGGCGCGCCGTGAAGCCGCGGCGCCAGCGAGCCGAATCGCCCCGCGGCAGCCGCTTCTTTCATTTGCGCCAGCGGCAGGTACGTATTCATGTCCGCCGCGGTCGTGTGCAGTCGATCGTAGCCGACGTGCGAGATCCTGAGATCGGGCACGGTGTCGGTCGAAATCGAGTAGACCTGATAGAACTTGGCCGCTGCGTTATACGCCGCCCCCGGGCCCTGATCGCCCACGCCGGGCTGGAACGGCGCCGCGGTCGTGATCAACGCGACCCGCGCCCGGTGGAGGGGCACCCGCAGCGGTGCGAACGGAACCTCGACGAAGTGCGCCCATCGATAAGGGCTGAAGCCGAGGACCTGATAGTAGTCGCGCGTCCGCTGCATGTACGGAATCGGAGCGTCGTACTCGGCTGCGAACGCTGCCTTCGCCCCGGGCATGGTGGTCGTCATCGCGCTGTCCAGTCTAGCGAAGGTCGCCCGCCGCGTCCACGCCCGCTCGAAGACATCCACGAGCGACCGCCTGGGGCGGGGGTCACAGGACGAGGTCAGCTCTGGTGACGGGCGCGCTGCTCGGGTTGCAGCACCGAAATGCTCTCGAAGGTCCGCTCGAAGATCTGGGGCACCGGCCAGCCCAGGAGGCCGGCGTAGGTGTCGATCTGCGAACGATGGTGGACCTCGTGCTCGAGCATCATCATGAGCAGCCGCCATCCCGGAAGCGTGCCCGGCGTGTCGATCATCTCGATCCGGCGCGAAAGCCATTCCGCCGGCGTGTCGCGAAGCAGCGCAACGAAGCGGTCGGCCGACGACTGGAGCCACGGGACCCACGTCCGCTGGCTCGTCCGATCGATGTCGGGCTCCGTCAGGATCCAGCCTTCGCCGCGGTAGGCGCTGGCGAAGTAGAGACGAATAGCCCCGATGTGGCCCACCAGCTCGCCGATGCCCCAGCCAGCCTCGCCGCTCGCCGCGGGCGGCTGCCACGTGGCCGCGGCCGGCGGAAGCGCCGCCACGTCCCGCTCGGTCCGTCGCCTCACGCTGTCGAAGAAGCGCAGATAGGACTCGATGTCGGTGATCATCTCAACGCTCCCGCGCGATCGCCGCGCGGAGGCCCGGCAACACCTCCGCCGCCACGCGACGACATTCTTCCACGTGAGGGAACCCGGACAGGATGAACTCGTCGATGCCCAGGCGCCAGTACGCGGCGAGCTCGGCCGTCACCTGCGCCGGGTCGCCGACGATCGCCGTCCCGAGATTGACGCGTACCTTCGAGATCCCGTTCCAGAGACGCGGCGACCGCTCGCGGAGCTCGGTGCGGAGCTGCGCCTGCTGACCCACCATCGGGGTCCCGACGAACGCGGCCTGTCGCTGCGCCACCACCCGCTCGTCGACCCGCGACAGCAGCTCCTCGGCCGCGGCCCAGGCCTCGCTCTCGGTCGCGCGCACGACCAGGTGCGTGCGCAGCCCGAACACGGGGCGACGCCCCCTGGCCCCGTACGCCGACCGCACGCGGTCCAACAGCTTGGCGATCTCGTCGAGCGGCTGGATCCACGCCAGGTATACTTCGGCACCGGCCGCGGCGAATTCGAGCGCCCGCGGCGAGGCGCCGCCGACGTAGAACCTCGGTCCGCCCGCCACCGGCCCGGGCGACACGACCGCCCCCTTCAGCCGCACGGTGCTCCCCTCGAACACCACGGGCTCCGGCTTCGCCCAGAGCGCACGCAACGCGGCGATGAATTCTTCGCCTTGCTCGTAGCGCTTGTCGTGGTCCATCGTGACGCCGAGCCGCTCGAAGTCACCCTGGATCCCGCCCGGCACCACGTTGATGTCGAGCCGCCCGGCGCTGATCTGATCGAGCGCGGCCGCCATCTGGGCGAACAGGCCGGTCGAGATGAATCCCGGTCGGATCGCCACCAGGAATCGGATACGACGCGTGACCGCCGCCAGCGCCGTCACCGTCGTCCACGTCTCCGCCAGCGGCGCCGTCTCGCCGAAGAGCCCGTTCGCGAACCGCGTCGGGATCAGGAGCGAATAAAATCCCTCCGCCTCGGCGGTCTCCACGACCCGGCGCAGATAGTCGAACGTCGGTGGCCGCTCGGCGCGCCACGTTCCGATGTGCGCACCATCGCCATCGATGGGAATGAACCAATCGAATCGGGGCTCGGGTCTCGGCTCCACGCTTCGGACCCTATCAAACCTTCACGGTCTAGGCCAGCATCGTGCGGCCCGTCGACGGGCTTGATGATATGTTCGCGCCTTGAGTCCTCGGCATCCCCGCATGCCGCTCCCGTTCCGGATCGTGAGCGCTCGTCCCCGCCTGTTCGTGTCGACCGCCGTGGGCCTCGCGGTGTTCATCGTGACGGTGTTCGTGACCGACTGGCTGTTCGCGACCAGGCTGCTCACCGGCTGGGACGTCGCGGTCGCGCTTTACCTCGCCCTCGCCTTCCACGTGTGCGCGCGCTCCGACGTCCGGCGCATCCGCCGCAATGCCGCGCGGCAAGACGAGGGGCAGCTGACGATCTTGACGTGCACGGTGGCCGCGGCGCTGGCGAGCCTGGCGGCCATCTTCGCCGAGCTCGGCATGTTGGCTGGCGCCGCGCGGCCACGAAGCCATCTCGTCCTGGCCGCGGCGACGATCCTCCTGTCGTGGGCGTTCATCCACATGATGTTCGCGCTGCACTACGCCCACGAGTTCTATGACGAGACCGCGGGGCAGGGCATGAGCTTTCCGGGCGGCGATCCGCATCCGGACTATCTGGACTTCCTGTACTTCTCGTTCGTGATCGGGATGACGTCGCAGGTGTCCGACGTGGCGATCACCAGCAAGCTCATCCGTCGTACCGCCACCGTCCACGGCATCGTGTCGTTTCTGTTCAACGCGGCGCTGCTCGCGCTCACCATCAACATCGCCGCCGGCGCGATCTAGATCGTCGATCAGGCGCCGGCGGCCCGCACGAGCGCCTCGCGCCCCTTCAGCATGTCGTCCAGGGAGCCGAACGCCATCATGTAGTGGCCGAGGTATCCCCCGCCCTCGATGCGCGCGAACATCTGCGCGAAGTCGATCGAGCCCTCGCCGGGACGCAGGTGCTCCTCGTAGCGTCCGTGGCTGTCGGCCACGCGCACCTCGCCGCATCGCCCCAGATTCATCGCGTCGAGAAAGCCGCCGACCCCTTCGGGGACGAGGTGCGCATGGTTCACCGTGAACGCCCAGCCGAGGCTCGGCGACTGGATGCGGCCGAAGTACTCGCGGCACTCCTCGAGGTTGTGGGCGAGGTAGCGGATCTCGGCGTGCTCCGGCTCTCGGTTGAGGTTCTCGAGCAAGAGGCGCGCCCCGGCCCGCTCGGCGAGCGCCGCCGCGCGTTGCAAACGCTCGAGGCTCGCGGCCCGGCGCGCGGCGTAGTCGCCGGTGAAGTGATAGCCGCCGTGGACGACGATCCAGCCGGCGCCGAGACGCCCGGCGAGCTCGATGTACGTCTCGAGATATCGATCGGCCGCCTCGGCCAGGAGCGGAGAAGTCTCGGCGACGTTGACGGCGGAGGACGAGTGCAGCCCGAGCCGGATGCGGTGCCGCTCGCAGGTGGCGCGCATCGCCGCCGTGCGTGCGGCCGTCCACGTGGCGGGCGCGTTGGGATGCTCCGGCGCGCCCTCGAGGCACATGTCCACGTAGTGGACGTCGTTGGCGGCGGCCCACGCGAGGCCCTCTTCCAGAGGGCGTCGGCCGCCCAGATCGACGCCGATGCGCTCCCGCAGCGTCACGATCGTACTCATGAAGCTTCTCCTCGAAGCTACCGTCCGCGGAACGCGGGCTTGCGCTTCTCGCGCCAGGCCTTGTGTCCTTCGGCCTTGTCCTCGGTCAGCTCGAGGGTCGCAAAACGGTACAGATCCACGAGCGAGGCATCCGACAGGTTCGGGATGTCGAGGCCCGACAGAAGGGATTCCTTCGTGAGGCGGGCGGCGAGCGGCGGCAAGGACGCGATGTGGCCCGCAACCTCCATGGCCTGGTCCATCAGCTTGCCGTGCGGAACCACCCACTGCGCGAGGCCGATGCGCTGAGCCTCCTGCGCCGTCAGCGGAAAGCCCAGGGCCAGGCGCATCGCGTTGCCGCGCCCTACCCAGCGCGCGAGCCGCGTGCTTCCGCCGTAAGCCGGAAGGATACCGAGCGCCACCTGAGGCAGGCGCCACTCCGCTCGCTCGGAGGCCACGAGCAAATCACAGCAGAAGGTCACGATGCAGCCGATGCCGACGGCGAAGCCGTTGACCGCGCCGACGATCGGCTTGGGAAAGTTCCCGAGGACCTCGAAGGCGCGCCCGCGGCGCTTCGAGATGCTCTTGATGAAGTCGGCGGCGGAGCTCATCGTGTGCGTGCGGGGATCCTTGAGATTGGCACCGGCCGAGAAGGCGCCGCCGGCGTCGTCGCCGGTCAGGATCGCGCAGCGGATCGCGTCGTCGTCTTCCATGGCGGCGAAATGGCGCGCGA
>CAYVHH010000382.1:0-5862 GCA_964450175.1 uncultured bacterium
AACCGCCGGCGCGGTGAGGAGCTGGGACGCATTCAGGACCGCGAGCGTCGGCGTGATCAGCGTATGCCGCCCGGTCTGGTCGAGGAAGTCCGGGATGTAGGCGTTCGAGGCGAAGTAGACCGAAGACGCCATGCCCATGACAAGGCCGATGCGCACCGTCTGGCTCTCGAGCCACGAGGGCCACCAGCGGGCGCGCCCCGTCGCGTGGGCGGGCCGGACCGGAGCGCGAAGCACGATCGCGAGGCCGGTCACGGCTACGAACACAGACCACGTCGCCAGCGCCCACTGCCACTCTCCATGCGCGAGCGGAAGAACGCCGACAGGTGTCGTCAGGATCGTGGGCAGCGTCTCGCCGATGAGGATGCCGTTGCTGAAGGCTGCGGTGGCCAGCGCGATGCGCGCAGGGAACCATTCGCGCACGAGCGCGGGGAACGCCGGCTGGCTGATCGCGACGCCGACGCCCATCAGCAGCGTCGAACCGAAGAGGACGAGCGTGCTCGCCCCAAGGCCGCGGGTCGCGCCGAACACCGCGATCGCGCCGAGACCGATGGCGAGCGCGCCCCGGATCCCGAGGCGCGCGATGAGAAGCGACCCGGGAACCGCCGCGGACGCCAGGAGCAACACGGGCAGCGAGACCAGCCCGCCCACCGCCTTCTCGTCGAGTGCAAGCGCGCGGTGAATCTCGGGGATGAGCGGCGGCACGGCGAGGAGGGTCAGCCGCAGGTCGATTCCACCGAGCCACAGCAGCAGCAGGAGCACGACTTCCCTGCGGGTGAGCTTCATCCGAAGGCGCGTGCTCGCTGCATACTGGTGCCGTGCCAGGCCTGTTCATCGTGGCCGCGACCGGACCGCACGATCAGACCCGCGCGAGCATCCCCTTCCACATCGCGGCGAACGGCGCCGGCCCGACCGGTGTTGGAGTCTCGATCGCGTTCGCCGGGGACGCGGCCGATCTCGTGAAGCCGCATGTGGTCGCCGAGGTGCGCGGCGTCGGCATCCCGCCGCTCAAAGACCTGGTCGAGAGATGCGTCGCGCAGAACGTTCGCTTCTACGTTTGAAAAGGCTGCGCGGAGGCCCGTGGGGTCTCGGCGGAGATGCTCGGACCGAACGCTGAGTTCATCTCCCCGATGGACCTCGTCCGGCTCACGATGGAGGCTGACCGCGTCCTGACGTTCTGAGCCGGCGCTCAGCCGCGGGTCGCGCTGATGGCAGCGAGCGCGCTCGGGTTCTCGAGCGCGGACAGGTCGCCGGGGTCGGTCCCCGTGTAGACCGAGCGCACGACCCGGCGCAGGATCTTCGCGTTGCGCGTTCGCGGCAGGTCGCTGACGAAATGCACGGACTGTGGCCGCAGCGGCTTTCCAAGCGCACCCGCCACCAGGTCTTTCAATGTTGCGGCCAGCTCGGCATCGCCAATCTTGCCCGGTCTCAGGACGACGAAGACCACGAGCACCTCGCCCTTGAGCTCGTCGGGCACGCCGATCGCCGCCGACTCGGCCACGGACGGATGACCGACGAGCACGGACTCGACCTCCGCGGGGCCAAGGCGTTTGCCGGCGACCTTGATCGTGTCGTCGGAGCGGCCGAGCACGTACCAGAGTCCGTCCTGCGGATCTTCGTAGGCCCAGTCGCCGTGAACCCAGACGTCGTCGAATCGGCTCCAGTACGTGTCGAGGTACCGCTGGCGATCGCCCCAGAACCCGCGCGTCATGCCCGGCCACGGATTGCGGATGACCAGCTCTCCGACCTCGCCTTTCACGGAGCGGCCGTCGGCGTCGACGACATCGGCGGCCATGCCAGGCAGAGGTCCGGCGAACGAGCAGGCGCGCAGGTGCGTGATCACGTTGCCGCAGAGGATTCCGCCCGAGATCTCCGTGCCGCCCGTGTAGTTGATGATCGGCAGCCGTCCGCCGCCGACCTTGCGGAAGAACCAGTTGAAGGGCTCGGGATTCCAGGGCTCGCCGGTGCCGCCGAGGATGCGGAGGCTGGTGAGGTCGTGCCGCTCAGGTGGTTCGTCGCCATGCGTCATCAGGCTGCGGACGAGGGTGGGGGAGACGCCGAGAACCGTCACCTTGTGGTCCTCGACCATGCGCCAGAGGCGATCCGCAGCCGGGTGGTCGGGCGTGCCCTCGTAGAGCACCATGGTCGCGCCCAGCACGAGCGAGCCGAAGATCAGCCAGGGGCCCATCATCCAGCCGAGGTCGGTGAACCAGAAGATCGTGTCGTCCGAGCCGACGTCGAACCCGTGCGCCATGTCCTGCGCGGCCTTGACCGGAAAACCGCCGTGCACGTGGAGGGTTCCCTTCGGTTTGCCGGTGGTGCCGGACGTGTAGATGATCATCAGCGGGTCTTCAGGGTCGAGCTCGTGCGTCGGGGCGCGGTCCGGATCCTCTTCCACCAGCACCTCCCACACCAGGTCGCGGGCGTGGTTCCAGGGGATCTCGCGGACGACGCGGCGGTGAACGATGACTTTCTTCACGGTGGGGCACGAAACGAGCGCCTTGTCCGCGGTCTCCTTCATCTGCACGACGTTGCCTCGCCGGTAGAACCCGTCGGCGCAGATGAGGAGCTTGGCCTCGCCGTCGTTGATGCGCGTCGCGATGGCTTCGGGCCCGTAGCCGCTGAAGAGCGGGATCATCACGGCGCCGACCTTCGCCACCGCGAGCACGGCGATCGCGACCTCGGGGCACATCGGCATGAAGATGCCGACGCGGTCGCCGGGGCGAATTCCGAGCCGGCGCAGCGCGCCCGACAGCTTGCAGACCTGCTTGTCGAGCTCGCCGTATGTCAGCTTGCGGACCTCGCCGGGCTCGCCCTCCCAGATCAGCGCGAGCTTGTCGTGGAATGCCCGGTCGCGATGCCGGTCCAGGCAGCTCTGCACGATGTTCATCCGGCCGCCGATCCACCACTTCGCCCAGGGCTTGCCGTGTGACAGGTCGACGACCTGGTCGTAGTGGCGGTAGAACGCAATGTCGATGTCCTTGATCGCGGCGTCCCAGAACCACTCGATGTCCGCGTTCGCGCGGTCCAGCAGCTCGCGGTAGGTGGCGATGTCGTGCCGGTCCATGAAGCGCTTCAACCGGCTCCGGGCGATGATTTCTTCGCTCGGTTCCCAGATCACGTCGCCGATGACGACGGGCTGCATCGATCTGGATTCTATCTACGGCATGCCTACACTCCGCTTGATGGAGCCTCTGCCACCGGACTTCGCGAGGCAGCTCGCCGAGGTGCTCGAGCCAGGCGCCGAGGGCGCGGCGGCGCAGGTGCTCGAGGCCGCGATCCGGCTCGACGACGTACGCCTCGGCCACTTCTTCGACCTGCTCGCCGAAAGGGTGCGATCTTCGCCGCGACGGATCACGCCGGCAGAGCTGCGCGGGTTCCTCCGCGCCTCATCGCAGGTAGGACGCTCAGTCTCTTCTTGATCGCTCGGGATTCCTGGTCGAGCTCCCAGTAGTTCGACCACGCGATGCGTGCGACGGCGAGGGCGACCTGGGGTCGGTTTCCAGCGCGGGCGGCGCGGACGGCTTGCTGCTGGGCGTAGCACCAGCGGTCCCACGCGCGCTCGACGGTCGAGTCGACGAGCTCCAGCCAGTCCGAATCCGGCAGGCCGTTGGAAGGAGGCGGGAGCGTGAGCAGCTTCCAGAGCTTCTCGTCGCGCACGCGCGCCATCACCGGCTGGCCGCCCGCCCTGCCGACGTGGCGGTTCGGGCGCGGGTGGTTCGGGTTTGCGGCCATGAGTCGCTGCTGCACCGCGAAAACCAGTTCGTGCGCCGCGTGGAGAGTCGCCGGCGGCAGCGGCGGGTCCTTACGACCGAGGCGGCGCTGAAGACCCTGGATCGCCTCGCGGAGCGTGATCGGCGCTGCGTCCTCGTCCGCGAGGCGGAGCGATTCGACCTCGTCGAGCAGGCGGTCGGATTCCCGCATGAGCGACTTGCGCCACGTGTCAGGGCTGGCTTCCTCGGCGCTGGTCAGGGTCGCGGCGGGCACGCGAGCACGATATCGGGTACTGGCTGATTGTCAAGTGCGCATTTACACTAATAAGTAAGGACGCACCCGTCTTGGCGTCTTAACAGGCAGGGTTGGATACGAGCCCCGCGTCGCCTAGCGTCTGTCGTCGGAGGTCATGTCGATGAAGAGCTGGATCGTGGCGGTGCTCGCGGTCGCCCTTGGTGTCGGCGTCAGCGGCGCTCTGCTGATCTACACGAACCCGTCCCGCAGCGAGGTCGAGGTCTACGCGCTCTCGCGGAGCATCTCGGGTGGCGACGTCATCACCCTGGACGCGCTTCATCTCGAAGGGATCGTCGTGGCCGGCGGTGCGGGCTCGCTCTTCAAGCGAGGAGACGCGGCCGAGCTGCAGGGTGTTCGCGCGGCGCATGACCTTGTCGCGGGAGCGCTCCTGCAACGCAGCGACGTCGCCCCTGCTCAGTCAGTCTCGGACGAGCGGCTGGTTTTCCTACCGATCAAAGAGGCGCCGCCTTCCGTGCCCGGTCAGCTGGTCGACCTGCTGACCGTGGGAGGCACCAGCGACAGTCCTGCCGTCGTGCCGTTTGCGCTCGGCATCGAGGTGCGGGCCGTGGTGACCGGCGGTCTGGTAGTCGCCGTCCCGTCCAAGGAGGCGAGCGCGTTCGTGTACGCGGCCGAGGTGATGCGCCTGGTGGCCGTCATCACTGCGCCGGACGCGCACATCGGATCAGAGCCGCCGATATCGAGTTCGGACCAGGCAGTGACCGCGGTGGCGCAGTCGTGATCGGGATGGAGACCGGTGTCGAAGACCGAGTTCGCCTAGCGGTGGAAGCGCGGATGGCTGACGAGCTGTCCTCCAGGGATCGCACGCGGCTTCGGGTCGAGGACCAGCGCTGGGTCTACGACCTCGTCGGCCGCATCGTCGCGGAGGAGCGCTCGAGGGCGCTGGACGAGAACGTCGACTGGGAGCTTGTCTGGCGCCAGGTGTTCGCGGCGGTCACCCCGCTCGGACCGCTGGCCGAGCATCTCGCCGACCCCGAGGTGGAGGAGGTCCGCATCAACGGCACCCGGTCTTGCTTCGTCTTCACCGCCGGCAAACGCCACAGCGTTCCTCCGCCCTTTTCAGACGAGGCGGCGCTCGTCGAGCTCGTGCACTGGTATACGGACGGCACGCCGACCGCGCGTCTCGACCGGGCAAGCCCTACGGTCACGATGACCCTGCCCGAGGGCAGCCGGCTGCACGCTGCGCTCTCGCCGCCGGCCCGGCCGATGACGGTGACCATCCGCAGGCATGCACCGGCGAGGTTCACTGACCTGCGGTCGCTCGCGCACGCGGGTTTCCTGCCTTCTGATCTGATCCCGTTCCTCGAAGCAGCCATCCGGGCGCGGCTGAACATCCTCGTCGCCGGAGGCGCCGGCGCCGGGAAGACCACTTTCATGCGCGTGCTCGCCCGACTGTTTGCGAAGGACGAGCGAATCGTCACGATCGAGGACCAGGCCGAGCTGCACCTGTGGCGCGAGCTTCCCGATTGCATCTCGTTGGAGGCCCGGCCCCCGAACACCGAGGGGCGGGGCGCCATCTCGATCCAGATGCTCGTCCATGAGGCGCTGCGGATGTCGCCCGACCGCATCGTCATCGGAGAAGTCCGTGGCGCCGAGGCGCTCGACCTGCTGGACGCCATGAACACCGGGCACCCGGGATCGATCTGCACGATCCACGCCGACAGTCCGCGGGAGACGCTTCCGCGTCTCGCGCGTCTCGCGCTTCGCAACGTGCAGGCACCGCGAGCGGAGTCGGTGCTCGCCGAGGTGGTAAGCACGGTCGACGTCCTTCTATATGCGGGATTCGCGCGCTCCATGGCGGCCAGAGAGCGGAGGCTGCTGAGCGTCGGCTGCGTCGCC
>CAYVHH010000383.1:0-11533 GCA_964450175.1 uncultured bacterium
CGGTGCGTGACCTGACGCCGTCGGCGGGCAGCCTCTGTAGCGAATTTCCCGTGCCAGGCTCGCGGGATATGACTGCGCAAGGCGAGCGAGGAGACACGACGAGATGGGCCAGATAGCGACTCCCGCCACTGGCGTCGAGAAGTCGCGCAAAGCACTGGATCGGGCGGTGATCCGGTTTGCCGGCGACTCCGGCGACGGCATGCAGCTGACCGGCGAGCAGTTCACGACCGAATCGGCGTGGGCGGGTAACGACCTCGCCACCTTGCCGAACTTCCCGGCGGAAATTCGTGCGCCGGCCGGCACACTGTTCGGTGTCTCCAGCTTCCAGCTCCAGTTCGGGAGCCAGCGTGTGTACACGCCCGGCGATCGCCTCGACTGTCTGGTCGCGATGAATCCCGCTGCGCTCAAGGTGCACCTGCGCGACCTCAAGACCGGCGGTCTCTTGATCGTGAACACGCAGGCGTTCGACAAGCGCAATCTGGACAAGGCAGGCTACGCCGCCAATCCGCTCGACGAGCCGGCGCTGGCCGAGCGGTATCGCCTGCACAAGGTCGACATGACAGGCCTCACGCACGAGGCCATCAAAGACCTCCCGCTCAACACGAAAGAAAAGGACCGGACCAAGAACTTCTTCGCGCTCGGCCTGGTCTCGTGGATCTACACGCGACCGCTCGAGCCGACCTTGGTCTGGATCGAGAAGCGCTTCGCGAAGAACAAGGACATCGCGGAGGCCAACACGCGAGTGCTGAAGGCCGGACATGCCTTCGGCGAAACGGCGGAGATCTTCGGCGAGCATTACGCGGTCGAGCCCGCGGAGATGGCGCCGGGACTCTACCGGGCCATGACAGGCAACCGCGCCCTCGCGTGGGGCATTCTCGCGGCCGCTCAACAGTCCAAGGTCCCGGTCGTCTACGGCGCCTACCCGATCACGCCCGCCAGCGACATCCTGCACGAGCTGGCCATGCACAAGCGCTTCCGTGTGCGGACGATCCAGGCCGAGGACGAGATCGCCGCCGTCACCGCGGCGATCGGCGCTTCGTTCGGCGGCGCGATCGGCATCACCGCCTCGAGCGGTCCGGGGATCGCGCTCAAGAGTGAGGGTATCGGCCTCGCCGTGACCGCCGAGCTGCCGCTCGTCATCCTGAACGTCCAGCGCGCGGGCCCTTCGACGGGCATGCCCACGAAGACCGAGCAGGCCGACCTCATGCAGGCGCTCTACGGCCGCAACAGCGAGGCGCCAGTGGTCGTGCTGGCGCCGGCCACGCCCGGCGACTGCTTCTACATCGCCTACGAGGCCGTGCGGCTCGCCGCCAAGTACATGGTGCCGGTGATCGTGCTGAGCGACGGCTTCCTGGCTAACGGCTCGGAGCCGTGGCTCATCCCCGACACGACGAAGCTACCGCCGATCGAGATCACGTTCAGGACCGAGCAGGAAGGCTTCTTCCCGTACCTCCGCGATCCGGCCACCCTCGCGCGGCCATGGGTGCGGCCCGGAACGCCGGGTCTCGAGCATCGTATCGGAGGCATCGAGAAGCAGGACGTCACGGGCAACATCTCCTACGACCCGGAGAACCACGACCACATGGTGCGGACTCGCGCCGAGAAGGTGCGGCGCGTAGGCCAGGAGATCCCGCCGACATCGATCAACGGCCCGGCGACCGGCGACCTCCTCGTGGTCGGCTGGGGCGGCACCTACGGCGCGATCACGGCTGCGGTCGAGCAAGCGCAGAGGGCCGGGAAGTCCGTCGCCTCCGTCCACCTCCGCCACCTCAATCCACTTCCACCGGATCTCGGCCACATCCTGCGCGAATACCGCAAGGTGCTGGTGCCCGAGATCAACAGCGGGCAGCTCGTGCGGGTACTGCGCGCCGAATACCTGGTGGACGCGGTCGGGTTCAATCGGGTCCGCGGCCTCCCGCTCGCGTCCGAGGAAATCTACGAAGCCATCACCCAGCTTCTCGGGAGCAAGCCATGACCCCCAGCGGGGCCGGAGCCAAGGAAGCACCCAAGTACACGAAGAAGGATTTCGAGTCGGACCAGGATGTACGGTGGTGCCCCGGCTGTGGGGACTACGCCATCCTCTCGGCGATCCAGAAGACAATGCCCGATCTCGGCATTCCGAAGGAGGACATCGTGTTCATCTCGGGGATCGGCTGTTCCAGCCGCTTCCCGTACTACATGAACACGTACGGCTTCCACACGATCCACGGCCGCGCGCCGGCGATCGCCACAGGCCTCCGAGTGGCACGACCGGAGCTGAAGATCTTCGTGGTCACGGGCGACGGCGATGGACTCTCGATCGGCGGTAACCATATGCTCCACGTCCTGCGCCGTAACGTGAACCTGACGATCCTCCTGTTCAACAACCGGATCTACGGGTTGACCAAGGGGCAATACTCGCCGACCAGCGAGCTCGGCAAGGTGACGAAGTCGACGCCGGTGGGCTCGGCCGACCGTCCAGTCAATCCGCTCGCGTTCGCCCTCGGCTGCGGCGCGACCTTCGTGGCGCGGACCGTCGACCGGAACATCCCGCACATGGACGAGATGCTCAAGCGGGCGGCCAGCCACAGGGGCACCGGGTTCATCGAGATCCTCCAGAATTGCAATGTCTACAACGATCTGGCGTGGAACGTGATCTACGACCGGGAGTCCAAGGTCCAGCACGAGCTGCGGCTCGAGCACGGCAAGCCGCTCCTGTTCGGCCCGCCGGACGACCGTCGCGCGCTGATCATGGAGGGCGTGACCCCGAAAGTGGTTCGCGCCAAGGACGTACCGGAGAGCGCTCTCTGGGTCCACGACGAGAAGAACGTCAACGCCGCGAAGCTTCTGGCCGACCTCTTCGCGCCGCACTTCCCGATCCCGGTCGGCGTGCTCACTGCGGTCGACGCTCCGGTCTACGAGGACCTCATGCTCGAGCAAGAGCAGAAGGCGATCTCGGAGCGTGGGCCAGGAGACATCGCCAAGCTCCTGACGTCGGGAGACACCTGGAAGATCTCGTAGTCCGCCGCGCGGGGCGTCTGGCATGCCCCTGAGTGGCCCGCTCCTCCAGGAGCTCGAGCGCATCGTTGGCGCCAGCGGCTTGGTGCACACCCTCGAGGGTCGCCTCGTCTACGAGTGCGACATGCACACCTTCTACAAGGGCGCCCCAGACGCCGTCGCCCTACCCAAGAGCTCCGACGAGGTCGTCGAGATCGTGCGTCTCTGCCGACGCGAGCGCGTGCCCATCGTGCCGCGCGGCTCCGGTACCGGCCTGATCGGCGGGGCCATGGCGCCCGTCGGCGGCGTCATGATCGGAACCAACCGGATGGATGCCATCCTCGAACTCGACTTCCCGAACCGGTGCGCCACCGTCCAGCCCGGCCTGATCAACCTCTCTCTTACCCGGGCCGTCGCAAGCCGCGGATATTTCTTCGCGCCGGATCCGTCGAGCCAGATGGTCTCGTCGATCGGCGGCAACGTCGCGACCAACGCGGGCGGCCCGCATTGCCTCAAGTACGGGATCACGACCAACCACATCCTCGGTATCGAGCTGGTGACCGGGACCGGGGACCTGGTCCGTCTGGGCGGCAAGGCTGCCGATCGGCCGGGCTACGACCTGCTGGGCGCGGCGGTGGGCTCCGAGGGTACGTTCGGTATCGTGACGGCGGTCACCGTGCGGCTCCTGCACGCGGCCGAGGCGGTGAAGACGATCCTCGCCTCGTTCACGGCGATCGAGGACGCCTCCGAGGCGGTCTCCGCGATCATCGCGGCCGGCATCGTCCCCGCGGCGCTCGAGATGCTCGACGAGCTGATGATCCGCGCGATCAACGAGGGCACCGGTGCCGGCTACCCGAAGGACGCCGCGGCCGTTCTCCTGATCGAGCTGGACGGTCCGTCCGCCGAGGTCGAGGCGCAGGGCGAGCGCGCCGCACGGATCTGCTGGGAGCGCGGCGCCCTCGAGGTGCGCGTCGCCGCCGACGTCGCCGAACGCGCGCTGCTCTGGAAGGGACGCAAGGAGGCCGCCGGGGCGGTGGGACGCCTGGCGCCGACCTATCTCCTGCAGGACGCCGTGGTCCCGCGCTCCAAGCTGCCGGCGATCATGCGCGAGCTGATCGCGATCGGCGCCCGCCACCGCGTGCAGATCGCCAACGTGTTCCACGCCGGCGACGGCAACCTCCATCCGCTCATCCTCTACGACGACCGCGAGCCCGCCCAGCTCGAGCGCGCGAAGGCCGCGAACGAAGAGCTGCTGCGCGCCTGTATCGAGATGGGCGGCACAGTAACCGGAGAGCACGGCGTCGGCATGGACAAAGCGAAGAATCTCCCGCTCCAGTACGCCGAAGCAGACCTGAACTTCATGTATCGGTTGAGGCGCGCATTCGACCCCGACTCGATCATGAACCCCGGCAAGCTCCTGCCCTCGCACCCCGCCTGCGGCGAGGGATTCCGTCCCGCGCGACCCCGCGTGCCCGACGGCGCCTGGATCTAGAGCGGCGATGTCCGTCGCGGCGCGCTCGATCGGCGAGGCCTTCGTCACGATCGCCGGTCGCGACCGGGTACGCGACGACGCGGACACCCTGGCCGCGGCCGCGATCGACGGTCGGGAGCCGCGGTGGATCGTACGTCCGGCCTCGGTCGACCAGCTGAGCCGTGTGCTGGCGCTGGCCAGCGACGGGCGACTCGCCGTGATCCCGCGCGGCGCGGGCACCTCGCTCCAGCTCGGCAACCCGCCGGCGCGTGTCGACGTCGTGCTCGATCTCACCGGTCTCGATCAGGTCATCGAGTACAACCCGGATGACCTCACGATCACGGTGCAGGCCGGGATCACCGCGGGCGCACTCGGCGCGGTGCTGGCGCCTCACCGACAGTGGCTGACGCTCGACCCGCCCGGTGTCGCGGCGCGTACCGTGGGCGGCATCGCCGCGACCAACGCGAGCGGTCCGCTGCGCGCCCGGTATGGCACCTCGCGCGATTTGCTGCTCGGGGTGCGCTTCGTGCAGGCCGACGGCGTGGTGACCTGGGGCGGGTCGAAAGTCGTCAAGTCGGTGAGCGGCTACGACGTTCCCAAGCTCATGGTCGGGGCGCTCGGCACGCTCGGCGTCCTCGCCGAGATGACGCTCCGGCTCCATCCGCTCCCCGAGACCGAGCGCTCGTGGCTCATCGTCTTCGACTCCGCCCGGGCGGCGCAGGCTCTCGTCGAGCGAATCGTCGATTCGGCGCTTCAGCCCAGTCGGCTCGAGATCTTCAGCGCCGGCGCGCTCCGGCTGATGTCGGCCGAGTCCTCCGGCGTCGGGGTGGCGGTCTCGATCGGCAGCGTCGCGGAGGCAGTGCGCGAGCAGGGCGAGCGCCTCACGGAGATTGCGCGGTCGAGCGGCCGGCGCATCGTCCCCCTGCCGGATGGATTCTGGGGCAGCGCGGACTCCGCGATGACGCCCCCGGCGGGCTCGACTTTGCTCCACGTGGCCGCGCTGGCCGATCGGCTCGCCGGCACCATCGGCGCGATCGAGGACGCGTTCCGGGTGGCGTCGCCCGGAGCCGAGGTCCGGCTGGGCGGCTGCGCGGCGCTGGGGACGCTCCGTGTCCTCGTGCTGGGCGCGGGGGTCGCCGAGACCGCGGCGGTGACGACGCGGATCCGGACGCTGGTCGACGAGGTCGGTGGCAGTGTCGTCGTCGCCCACGGCCCCGTTGAGCTCAGGAGGGCCCTCGACGCGTGGGGGCCCGCGGAGCCCCGCGCCCTCGCGCTCATGCGTGCTCTGCGCGACGCGTTCGATGCCGGACGCGTGCTGAATCCCGGCCGCTACGTCGGGGGCCTCTGATGGCCTCCGGCGCGCCGCACGCCAACGTGCCGTATCTCGACGAGATCCGGAAGTGCGTCCACTGCGGGATCTGTCTTCCGCAGTGCCCGACCTATCGCGTGCTCGGCGAGGAGATGGACTCGCCGCGCGGCCGCATCTACCTGATGCGCGCGGTCGCCGAGGGCAGGGTGGGACTCACCGAGACGTTTCAGCGCCACATCGATCTCTGCCTCGGCTGCCGAGCGTGCGAGACCGCGTGCCCGTCGGGTGTCAGATTCGGATCGCTCCTCGAAGCCACGCGTGCTCAGCTGCGGGGAAGCGGACCGCCGGCCAAGCACCGGCTCCTGGAAGCGTTCGTGTTCTCGGTCTTCCCCGAGCCGGCGCGGCTCGGCGCCGCGCTCGGGGCGTTCAAGCTCTACCGGCGCTCAGGCCTTCGCGCGCTCGTGCGCGCGAGCGGCCTTCTGCGCCGGCTGCCGAGCCTCGCGGCGATGGAGGCGCTGCTCGACGACGTCCCCGCGGCGACGCCGATGCCCGAGATGGTTCCGGCACGCGGCCGCTCGGTCGGCCGCGTCGGGCTCCTCACAGGCTGCGTCCAGCGCCACCTCTACCCGAACGTGAACCGCGACACCGCGCGTCTGCTCTCGCTGGCCGGCTTCGACGTGGTGATCCCGCGCACGCAAGGCTGCTGCGGCGCCCTGGAGCTCCACGCCGGGCGAGCCGAGGCGTCTGGCGCGCGCGCGCGGGCGCTGGCGGCGGCGTTTCCCTCGGATCTCGACTTCGTCGTCACCAACGCGGCCGGCTGCGGCTCGACGATGAAGGATTACGGCCACCGGATCCCGGCCCTCGCAGCCTTCGGCGCACGGGTCCGCGACGTCACGGAGGTTCTGGCCGGGGCCGACCTCCCGCTCGGCCCGCTCGACCTGACGGTGACGTACCACGACGCGTGTCACCTGGTGCACGGTCAGCGCGTGCGGCAGGAGCCCCGCCAGCTGCTCGCGCGAATTCCCGGCCTCAGGCTCGTGGAGCTCGGCGACAGCGATCTCTGCTGCGGCAGCGCTGGCATCTATAATCTCCTCGAGCCCGGGATGGCGCACGAGCTCCTGGATCGCAAGCTCGATCGCATCGCCGAGACCGGCGCGCGGGTGGTGGCCGCTGCGAACCCGGGCTGCCTTCTCCAGATCGCCTGGGGGTGCCGCGAGCGCGGTCTGGACGTGGCGATCGTTCATCCCGTAGAGTTGCTGGCAAGAGCCGCCGATGCGTATCAGGGTTAAGGATCACGCGAAGCTCCAGCCCGACAAGATGGCGAAGATCGCCCTGGCCGCCACGCCGCGCGCCCTGCTCGACCTCTATTGCGTGGCGCCCGGCCAGGAGCAGAAGCCGCACACGCACGGGGACCAGGACAAGTTCTACGTCGTCCTCGAGGGGCGCGGGCGATTCCGGCTCGGCGCCGCCGAGCACACCCTGGAGGCCGGGGACGCGCTGGTCGCGCCCGCCGGCGTCGAGCATGGGCTCGTCAACGACGGCGACGCGCGCCTGCTCGTCGTCGTCCTGGTGACGCCACCGCCGCCTCACGCATGACCGGTCGGCGCGCATCGCTGATGGTCACATGCCTCGGCGACCTCTTCTTCCCCGAAGTCGGCGCCTCGATCGTGCGGCTGCTGCGAAAGCTCGCCGTCACCGTCGACGTGCCGGCCGACCAGACGTGCTGCGGCCTGCCGCTGTTCAACTCCGGGTATCACCCCGACGCCGCGGCGGTCGCCCGACGAACCGTCACCTTGTTCAAGGATTCCGAGCACGTCGTCGTCCCATCGGGCTCCTGCGCATGGATGGTCAAGCACGAGTATCCCGGCCTCCTGGCCGACACGCCGCTCGCGCGCGAGGCCGGCGAGCTGGCGGCGCGCACGCACGAGTTCTCGCAGTTCCTGGTCCGCGTGCTCGGCGTGACCGAGTTCGCCGCGGCCGTGCCCGGCCGCGTCACGTATCACGACTCGTGTCACCTCTTGCGCGGGCTCCACGAGTCCGAGAGCCCGCGGACGCTCCTCGGCAAGCTCAAGGGCGCCGAGCTGGTCCCGCTGCCGGGCGCCGACGAGTGCTGCGGCTTCGGCGGCTCGTTCGCGGTCCGTCTGCCCGAGGTCTCCTCGCAGATCCTCGCCAAGAAGCTCGCCAACGTCGAGTCGACCGGCGCCGGTTGTCTCGTCGCCTGCGACGCCGGCTGCCTCATGCAGATGGGGGGCGGGCTCACGCGCGCGAAGTCGCGGGTGCGCGCGCTCCATCTGGCCGAGCTCCTTGACGGTGGGCGGTGAGCGACGCCGAGCTGGCAACCCCGTTCCGGCAGCGCGCCGGCGGCGCGATGAAGGACACGTTTCTCCAGGAAGCCCTGACGATCGCGACGACCAAGTTCATCGGCCTCCGACGCGACGCGTTCGCCGGCTTTCCCGAAGGCGAGGCGCTCCGCGATCAGGCCCGAGCGATCAAGGAAGCCACCCTCCAGCACCTCGATCAGCACCTCGAGACCTTGATCGACAACGTCGAGCGCCTCGGCGGGCACGTCCACTACGCGGCCACATCGGCCGAGGCGCGCTCGATCATCGTCGACATCGCGCGACGGACGGGCGCGAAGATGGCGGTGAAGTCGAAGTCGATGGCGACCGAGGAGATTCGTCTCAACGAGGCGCTGGAAGCCGCCGGGGTCACGCCGGTCGAGACGGACCTGGGCGAGTACATCATCCAGCTGGCGCACGAGCGCCCCTCGCACATCATCGCGCCGGCGATCCACAAGACGAAGGGGCAGGTGGCGGAGCTCTTCAGCCGGGAGCTCAAACGCCCGGCGGAGCCCGATCCCGAGGCGTTGACGCAGATCGCCCGCGGCGAGCTGCGCGAGAAGTTCCTGCAAGCCGACCTCGGGATCACGGGCGCCAACTTCGCCGTCGCGGACACCGGCACGGTCGTCCTCGTCACCAACGAGGGCAACGGGCGGATGGTCACCTCGCTGCCGCGGGTCCACGTGGCGGTCATGGGCGTCGAGAAGGTCGTGCCCTCGTTCACCGACCTCATGGTGTTCCTGGCGATCCTGGCGAAGAGTGCGACCGGGCAGAAGCTCTCCGTGTATACGTCCCTGGTCCAGGGGCCGCGGCGGGCGGGCGAGCTCGAGGGCCCCGAGGAATTCCACCTCGTCTTGCTCGACGGCGGGCGGATCGCGCAGATCGATGGGCCGCTGCGCGAGGCGCTGTCGTGCCTGCGCTGCGGCGCCTGCCTGAACGTCTGCCCGGTGTATCGGCAGATCGGCGGCCACGCCTACGGCTACACATATCCCGGCCCGATCGGGATCCTCCTGACCGCGATGCTCGAGGGCGCGCCGGCTGTCAAGGACCTCGCCCACGCCTCCTCGCTCTGCGGTGCCTGCGCCGACGCGTGCCCCGTGCGCATCGATATTCCGCGCATGCTGATCAACCTGCGTCGCGAGGTGGACGACAAGAAGATCGCGCCCTGGACGGAGCGCCTCGCGTTCAAGCTCCTGGCGAGGCTTCTGCAGAGCCCTGGGATCTATCGGCTCGCGGCGAGATCCGGCCGCGTCCTGCAGCGGCCCTTTGCGAGCAACGGGCGCATCAGCCGTCTCCCGCTCTTCTTCGGCGAGTGGACGCGCACGCGTGACTTGCCGCTGGTGGCCGCGCGCACGTTCCAGGAGCGCTGGGCCTCGGACAAGGATCTCCAGGCGTGACGACCAGGGCCGAGTTCCTCGGCAGGATTCGCGAGCAGGTGAGCCGGGCGCCCAGCCGGTTTCAAGCTTCTTCGGCTCGACGCCCCCAGCACCCGGCCGCCGAAGCCGAGACGATCCGGCGCGAGCTCGCCGAGCGCTGGCCCGAGACGCTCGAGGCGTTCCGCCGTGAGTTCGAGACCGTAGCCGGCGTCTTCCACAGGGTCGCGTCGATCGACATGGTCCCGGCCGTCGTGTCCCGCATCGCGCACGAACGTCAGGCGCACGAGATGGTGACCTGGCACCCGGCCGCGCTTGGCGCCGACCTGGCTCCTGCGCTCGGTGCCTGCGGCCTCGACGTCCATCAGATGCCCGCGGGGGAGCCGGTCGGCGCCGCCGAGCGCGAGCGGCTCCGGGCGGTCGCCGCACGAGCCGATCTCGGGCTGACCGGCGCCGACCTCGCCATCGCCGAAACGGGCACCCTGGTGCTGGTGTCGGGCGCCGGCCGGCCACGCTCGACGTCGCTGCTGCCGCCGTGTCACATCGCGGTCTTCGACCGGACGGCCCTCGTCGAGTCGCTGCGCCAGGTCGGCGTCTTCCTCGAGGCCTGGCACGGCGAGGGCGCCGCGCCTTCGGGTGGCGCCTCGATCAACTTCATCACGGGGCCGAGCCGGACCGCCGACATCGAGCTCACCCTCACGCGCGGCGTTCATGGGCCCAAGGAAGTGCACGCGATCTTCGTGGAGCAGCCGATCCGTGGCTGAGCGCTACTTCTCGATCGCCGATGTGGAGGCGCTGATCCCGGAGCTGACGCGAATCATGAAGCGCGTGATGGCCGCGAACACCGAGGCGAGCGAGGCACGAGAGCGGCTGCAGGCCGAGCAGCGCCGGATCGATCTGTCGGGCGGGGGTGTCCTCGACCGCGGAGCGTGGCGCGCCGACAAGGACCGGATCGAGCGTGTGACCGCGGAGATGCAGCGCGGGCTCGGCGCGATCGCCGAGCTCGGCGGCGTGCCCAAGGATCTCGGCCTGGGTCTCGTCGACTTCCTCCACCTCCGCGCCGGGCGCGAGGTCAACCTCTGCTGGAAATACGGTGAGCGCGAGATTCGCCACTGGCACGGCCTGAACGAGGGCTACGCCGGGAGGAAGCCACTCTGATGCCGTACGCCGCCATCCTGTTCGATCTCTTCGACACCCTGGTCCGCTTCGACCGAGAGCGCATGCCCGAGATCGAGATCAACGGCAAGACGGTGCGCTCCTCGGCCGGGCTCCTGCACGCGATCTTGAAGACCCAGGCGCCCCACGTCGGCCTCGAGCGCTGCTACGAGGCACTCGGCGAAAGCTGGCGTGAGGCGGAGCGCAGACGATCGATCGACCATCGCGAGGTGTCGGCCTCGGAGCGCTTCGCCCACTTCTTCCAGACTCTGGGACTCGACCCGGGCGCGCTGCCCAGCGGATTGGGCCTCGCCTTGATCGACGCCCACCGCAACGCCCTCGGGCGCGCCGCCGAGTTCCCGGCCCACCACGGCCCACTCCTGCGCCGGCTCGCCGAACGCTATCGCCTGGCGGTCGTGTCGAACTTCGACTACACCCCGACCGCTCTCGACATCCTCGAGCGCGCCGGCGTCGTCGAGCTCTTCGACACGATCGTCGTCTCCGACGAGATCGGCTGGCGCAAGCCCCGGCGCGACATCTTCGACGCGGCGCTCGACCGGCTGGGCGTCGGCGCGGCCGAATCGCTCTTCGTCGGGGACCGCGCCGACATGGACGTCCTGGGCGCGCAACAGATCGGCATGGACGCCGCGTGGATCAATCGCGACGCCGAGCCGCTACCGGCGGGGATCGCGAAACCCACCTACGAGATCCGTGACCTGGGCGAGCTGGCCGCGATCCTGAAGCTCTGAGACGCCGGGGTACATCCTAAGGGCAGCAGGAGGTGGGGGCCGACGGCCGAGTCGCGCCGTTCACCCGCTACAATACACATATGACTCCTCGAAAGATCATCATCATCGGATCGGGTCCGGCCGGGTACACCGCGGCGATCTACGCGGCGCGCGCCAATCTC
>CAYVHH010000384.1:0-8835 GCA_964450175.1 uncultured bacterium
CGGTCGATGGGCCCCCATCACAGACTGGGCGGCGGCGGTGAAAGCATGAGTAAGCGAACCGTTCGACTCGGCCTGCTCGGGAAGATCATCCTGTTCCTGGCGATGACGCTCGTGCCCCTGGCGGCGATCACCTGGTGGATCTCGATCCGCGCCTTGACCACGAATCTCACGGACGAGTTCACCTCGAAGGGGACCGCCATCGCCAAGAGTCTGGCGAGCTCGGGGGTCGACCTCCTGCTGACGCGCGATGCGTCCACGGTGCAGGCGATCGTCGACCAGTTCGCCGCCATCAACGGCGTCAAGTACGTCATCGTCTACGACCCGCAGAGGACGCTGGTGGCGCACACCTTCTCACCGCTGGTGCCGGCCGGCATCGTCGAGCGCAATCTGGTGCCGGGCGATGTGGCCCAGCAGGTCCGGGAGATCGCGTACGCCGATCCGGTCACCGGCGCCGTCCAGCAGATCATCGACATCGGTGTGCCGGTCCTCGCGGGCCAGCTCGGAACGGTCCGCGTGGGGATGGACCGCTCGATCATCACCGCCGCGGCCGCCAAGTCCGGCCGGAACCTGCTGCTGGTGTTCGGCGGTGTCGCGCTGCTGGCGGTCCTCGCCGGCGCGGTCTTCGCCCACCAGATCACCAAGCCGGTCATCCAGGTCGTCAAGGTCGCCGAGCGCGTCGGACAGGGCGACCTCTCGCGGCTGGTCACCGTGAAGTCGCACGACGAGATCGGACAGCTCGCCGCCACGTTCAACGACACCGTCGTGCGCCTGCGCGCGCTCGTCCAGACCGAGACGGAGCGCGACGAGGAGAAGCACAAGCGCGAGGAGCTCCAGCGCAACATCACGCGCTTCCTCGACACCGCCACCGAGATCGCGCAGGGCGACCTGACCAAGCGCGGCCAGGTGACGTCCGACGTGCTCGGCAGCGTCGTCGACGCGATCAACGTGATGGTCGGCGAGCTGGCGACCATCATCAACGACGTGCGTGACACCGCGCAGCAGGTCCTGACGAGCGCGACCGAGATGATCGGCGCCATGGAGGCGACGGCCGGCGGCGCCCAGACGCAGTCGCGGGAAGCAGTCGGCGTGAGCGACGCCATGGAGGGCCTGACCCGCTCGATGCGGCGGGTCGCCGAGAACGCGGAGGCCTCTGCGGCGGCCGCGAAGCTGACGCTCGACTCGGCCACCAAGGGCGAGCACGCGGTGCGCGCCAGCCTCGCCGGGATGCAGCGCATCCGGGGCGAGGTGCAGGGCATCTCGAAGAAGGTCAAGAGCCTGGCCGACCGCTCGCTCGAGATTTCCGAGATCGTGAACACGATCGAGGACATCGCCTCCCAAACGAATCTGCTGGCGCTCAACGCCGCCATCGAGGCGGCGGGCGCGGGCGAGGCCGGCCTGCGGTTCGCGGTCGTGGCCGAAGAGGTCCGCAAGCTGGCCGAGCGCTCCGGCAGGGCGGCCAAGGACATCGTCGTGCTGATCAAGGCGGTCCAGGCCGAGACGCAGCAGGCGGTCGTCGCGATGGAAGAAGGGACCCGCGAGGTCGAAGCCGGCTTCAAGGTCACCGTCGAGGCCGGCGAGCGGCTGCATCAGATCGGCGAGATCTCCCAGAAATCCGCCGCGCTGGCGCTCGAGATCTCGGAGGCGACGCAGGACCAGGTGCGCGGTGTCGAGGGCGGCGCGGTCGCGGTCCAGTCGATCGCGGGCGTCGCGGTCGAGACCGAGAAGGCCGTGCTCGAGACGCGCAAGACGATGGACCAGATGGTGCGCGTGGCCGAAGCGCTCACGGCGAGCCTCGCGCGCTTCAAGCTGGCCACCTAGGCGTCGATCGACGGGAGGCGGCGCGTGGCCGAAGGCGATCGGCAGTTTCTCCTGAGTGTCTTCCTGATGGAGGCGTGGGACACCCTCGCCGCCGTCGAGGAGGGCCTCGCCACGCTCCGCCACGCGGCGGATCCGACCGTGGTGGTCGAGCATCTGGCCGTCGTGACGCACCGACTTCGTGGCTCCGCGGCGCTCAGCGGGTTTCCGCAGGTCGCGGGTCTGGCCGCCGCGATGGAGGAGGCGGTCGAGCGCGTGGCCGCCACGCCGGCCGACACCGACCGTCACTCGCTCGGGGCGCTCGCCGACATGGTGTTCTGGCTCAAGACGGCGCTCGACGTCATCGGCGAGACGGGTGTCGAGGACGCCGAGGCGATCGCGGACTCGCTCTCGGGGTTGGTCCCGTCGACGCCGCGCGTGCCGGGCGACGAAACGTCGCGGCGGCTCGCCGAGCTGGACCGGTTCTTCACCGACCAGGCAGACGTCCTCGAATACTTCGTCCCGGAAGCCATCGAGCACCTGGAGACGATGGCGCAGTCGCTCATCGCGCTGGAGGGCGAGGGCTCGACCGAATCCGAGATCGCCGGGCTGTTCCGCGCGGTCCACACGCTCAAGGGCGCCGCCTACACCGTCGGCTGCGGCATGATCGGTGACCTCGCGCATCGCGTCGAAGACATGCTCGGCGAGGTCCGTGAGCGACGGCGCCCGCTGGACCGCGCCGCGATCGAGACCGTGTTCGCCGGTCTCGATGCGCTCCGGCTCCTCGTGCGCAGCGGTGAGGATCGCGCCGACACGCGCGCCGCCGCCTACGAGCACGCGATGGCGCTGCTCGACGCCCTGCCGGCGAGCGGCGCGCCGAGCGTGGAGGCGTCCTTCGCGGAGATCGCCGACGCGACCGCGGATGCCGCCGCGGCGAGTCAGCCGGCGGTGTCGGAGCTCCCGCAGCACCTGGATCCAATCGTCGCGGCCGAACGCATCGCCGGCGCCGCCGAGCGCGTTGCGCGCACGACCGAGCCGATCACGCGTGGCCCGGAGCGCCGGTCGTCTCGCGACGCCGCCACGGCTCGGCGGGTGCGCCCGAGCATCCGTGTCAGCCTCGATCGGCTCGACGCGCTGATGAATCTCGTCGGCGAGCTGGTGATCACGCGAAGCCGTCTCGAGCGCCATCTGGCCCAGCTCGAGCAGGCCGGTGAGCTCCTGTCGTTCACCCAGTCACGCATGACCCAGACCGTCGCCGAGTTCGAGTCCAAGTACGCCGATCGGATGGTTCCGCCGGCCCGGCCCGAAGGCGGCGTCCTCGAGCCGGGTGTCTCTCCGCTGGGCGAGTTCTTCGACGAGCTCGAGTTCGACCGCTACGACGATTTCAATCTGCTGGCGCGACGCGTCGGCGAGATCTCGAGCGACCTCACGGAGATCCAGCACGAGCTGACCGGGCTGGTGCGCGTCGTGCGCGAGGACGCGGGCGGGGTGCAGCGCCTCAGTGGCGAGCTACGCGGCCAGATCACGCGCGCCCGCATGGTTCCGGTCGGCCGTCTCTTCGCGCCGTTCGTGCGGATGGTGCGCGATGGCTCGCGGGCAGCCGGCAAGAGCGTCGTGCTCGAGGTCCGGGGCGAGACCGTCGAGATGGATACGACGATCGTCGAGCTGATGGCCGATCCGCTGATTCACCTCGTCCGGAATGCCATCGCTCACGGCATCGAGCCGGAAGAGGAGCGCCGCCGCCAGGGCAAGCCGCCGCAGGGCACGATCCACCTGGGCGCCGCGCACAAGGGGGGCTCGATCTATATCGAAGTGGCCGACGACGGTCGCGGCATCGACGTGGAGGCGGTCGGTGAGGCGGCCCGGCGGGGGGGATTCGTCACGGCGGAGACGCTCGCGCGGCTCGGCGAGCGCGACATCCTCGATCTGATCTTCCTCCCCGGCCTGACGACCGCGACCTCGGTGACGACGGCCGCGGGCCGCGGCGTCGGCATGGACGTCGTGCGCGCGAACATCGGCCGTCTCGGCGGCGAGATCGAGGTCCAGACCGAGGCGGGCCGTGGGACACGCTTCCGAATTCGTCTGCCGCTCACCGTCGCCATCTCCGATGCGCTCATGGTGAGCGTGGGCGCCCAGACGCTGGCCATTCCGGTCCCGGCCGTGAAGGGCGCGATCAACCTGCGACCCGAGGACGTCCGCACCGTGGACGGCGTGGAGTCGGTCGAGATCGAGGGCGAGAACGTCGACCTGGTGCGGCTCGATCGCGTGCTGCAGATCCCGGGGCGCGACGCGGGCGGCTCGCTGTCGATCGTCACGCTCAGAACCGGGCGCAAGACCCTGGCCGTGGTCGTTGACGAGTTCCTGAACAAGGAAGAGATTGTCATCAAGAACCTCGGCGCATTCCTCCAGGGCATCGGCCCCTTCTCCGGCGCGACCGTCACCGGACAGGGGCGAGTCATCCTGCTGCTCGACTCGCTGAAGCTGCTCGAGATGAGCACCGCGGGCCCGTGGCCGCGCACCACCGAGATCCGTCGCGAGCGCGAGGCGGTGGTGGCGCCGGCGGCCGAGGCGAGGCGCCGCGTTCTGCTCGTCGACGACTCCGTGAGCGTGCGGCGGTTCGTCGGCGGCATGCTCGAGCGCGCGGGTTTCCACGTCGTCGCGGCGCGAGACGGGGCCGAGGCGCTCCAGCAGCTGGCCGAGCAGTCGGTCGACGTCATCGTGACCGACCTGGAAATGCCGCGCCTCAACGGCTACGAGCTGATCCGAGACCTCAATCGAGCGCCGACCACGTGTGACCTGCCGGTGGTCGTCCTCACCACGCGCGCCGGCGCCAAGCACGTGAGCTTTGCGCGCGAGCTGGGTGTGGAGCACTACGTCGCCAAGCCGGTCGACGAGGCGAGCTTCGTCCAGTTGATCGAGTCGCTCGCCGTCTCGGCGGCGGCGCGGGCGGGAGCCTGAGGCGCCCATGCCGCGCGTGATCCTGATCGACCCGGACCGTACGGCGCTCGCCGCCCTGCAGGCCGCCCTCCGCCAGGCGGGCTTCCACGACGTGCTCGCCGTGACCAGCGGCTCCTTCGCGCTGACGATGCTCGAGCGCAATCGACCCGACCTCATCGTGAGCCGTGTCGGCGTGCCCGACATCGACGGCTACGAGCTGTGCTCGATCGTCCGCAAGGATCCCCTGATGACCGGCGTGCTGTTCCTCCTCCTGGCGAGCCCGGGCGACGAGGCCGGCGCGACCATGCCCGAGGACAAGCCGGACCAGACGCTCGCGGGCGACTTGCCACTGACCGCGATCGTCGCCGAGGTGGCCACCCTCCTCGCGCGCAACAGGACGGCGCCGGTCTCGGCACAGGAGCCGATCGCGCCGACCGCCCAAGCCGACGGGGCCCACGGTCTGCGGGGGTCGCTGACCGTGATGGAGCTGCCGGACATCACCCAAGCGATCGCGCTCGGCGGCAAGACCGGCCAGCTCGTCGTGACGTTGTCGGCTGGGCGTGGCTCCGTGTTCTTCGACCGCGGTCGCGTCGTGCACGCGGAATTCTTCGGACTCATCGGCGAGACGGCGTTCCAGGCGCTCCTGGTGGCCGCGCACGGTGAGGCGAACGGGAGCTTCGTGTTCAACCCGCTGGACGCGGCGGCGGCCAACGGCGTGAAGACGATCCACCGGGATTTGAAGCAGCTTCTGCTGAGCGCCGCTGCTGGGATCGACGAGGGCCGCGCAGACGCGGCCGTGGCACCCATCTCCTAGGAGGACGGTCGATGCAGAAAGTCCTCGTGGTGGACGACAGCCTGAGCGTCAGAAAAGTGGTCGAGAAGGCGCTCGAGGGCCGCGGGCTTCAGGTGCTCGCCGCCGCGTCTGGCGCCGAGGCGATCCAGATGATCGATCGCGACCGGCCTGACGTCGTGATCTGCGACGTGATCCTGCCCGACAAGGACGGCTATCAGGTCTGCCAGTATGTCCGCGCGCATCCCGCCTTCGGCGCGACCCCGGTTCTGCTGATCTCCGGGATCGACAACGGTACCGTGCAGGCGCGGGCCGCCGAGGTGCGATCCGACGAGGTGATGTTCAAGCCGTTCGGCGTCGAGGATCTGGTGCGGAAGATCGATACGCTTCTTGCCCGATGCGCCAACGGCACCAAGCCATCCACCGGCACGGCCACTGCCGCGACGGCGCCGCCGCCGATGGTCGCGTCCCCTCCCGCGCCCGCATCAACGCCCGCACCCGTGACCGCGGCTGATCAGAGTCTCAAGCAGCGGCTCGAAAGCCTTGCCGGCACGCCCGGAGTCCGTTTCGTCGTGCTCACCGATCGTGAGGGGTTCCTCATCGAAACCGCCGGGGATGTGGCGCCTGACGCCGACGAAGTGGCCGGCGCGCTCGCCTCCTGCCTGGCCGAGGCGTCCGACGGCATCGGCCGCGAGCTCGGCCAGGGCCAACTGGTCGGCACGATCCTCGAATACGAGGCGGGCACCCTGCTGCTGCACGGCGTCGGACCCTCGGCACTGCTGGCCGTCCTGGTCCGCGATCAAGGCGCCCTCGGGAAGGTGCGCTACTACGTGAGAAAAGCCGTGCCGGAGCTTGCGCGGGCGCTCTGATGGCTCTGCCGCGCGCCTCGCGAGCGAGGTTGGTCTGGGCGCTCGAGCTGTCGCTCGGTCTGGAGCTCTACGCCTGCGCGGTCCTGGCCCTCCACGCGCGCGGGCTCAGGGCGACTCCCCTCGAGGCCTCACCCGCGCTCGTGCTTCCCGCGCTGGTGATTCCGCTGGTGTTCTACGTGCTCGCCGCGCTGGTCATCGTGCGCCCGCTCGCGCTCGCGCCGATCGTCGGCGCCGCGGCCGCCATGTGCGGGCTTCACGGATTGCTCGTCGCGGCGACCGGCGCGCTCTTCATGATCCCGGACCTCCTCGACTACGGCGCGGCCGTGGCCTTCGCGCTCTGGGGCTCGCCGGCCGTCACGTTGCTCCAGCTGACGGCGACGCCGCTCGTGTTCGCTCGTCTCCGCCCGCTGGTGTCGGCGCCACGTCCGCCGCGCGGCGAGACCCGGGCCGCCGCGACGCGCCGGGTCGAGGCGCCCGCGACGTCCGGCGCCGCACGGCAGCTCGCGCCGGCGGAGGCGGGACCGGTACCCGTGCTCCGACCCGCGACGGCACCGCCCGTCGTCTCGACGGCGTTCGTCTCGCCGCTACGGACGCCTGCCGCCCACTCCACCCCGACGGCGCCGTCCGCCCCCCGCGCGGCCGCCGCGGCACCGTCCATGCCCGCCGCCGTCACCCGGTCCGTGGTGTCGTTACCCGCCGCCGTCATGCGCGAGCCGGTCGCGAAGACACCGCCCGCCGTGGCGATGGCCGAGGCGAAGAGTGTGCCCGCGCCGCCGCTCGAACCGAAGCCGAGGGAGTCGCCATCGAAGCGGGCGCTCGACTGGGCAGAGCCCATGATCCGAGTGCCGTTCGTTCGCATCGCGGACCAGCTCCCCGTGGACATGTTCGCGCGCGGTCCGGAGGGCCTGAAGGACACCCTGCGGCCGGGCGTGTCGCTGCTCGTGCCGAGAGCGCTGCTCCTGCCGCATCTGGGTGAAGGGCTCGCGCCCGTGAAGTGGGAAGTGGTTGCCGATCAGTTCCCGCTCGACGAGCTCGCCATGACTCACGAGGAGATCGCGGAACGCCTCCCGGAGGGCTCGCTGCTCCTTCCGCTCGACGAAGTGATCCCGCAGATCCCGCCGGCGCTGCTGACGCTCTCGACGCCGCCGGTCGACGTACGCCAGATCGAAGAATTCCCCGAGCCGTTCCAGCAGCTCGCGCCCGCGCCGCCCCAACCCGGGGTCGTCGTCGACGAGGCTCCGGCGGCGCGCGTCGCCCACGTCGACTTTGCGGAAGAGGCCGAGGCCGAGCCCGAGGAGAACTCGGAGATCTTCGCCGCACCCGCGCCTTCGCCGACGCCCGAGGCTCCGGTCGCGCCCGATCCTCCGACCTACCGGGCGCCTGCGCCGTCACAGTCGCAGCCGGAGCCGCATCCCGAGCCCGCCAGGAGCGATCAGGCGCGACGCATCGCGGCCCTGCTGACTCCGCTGCTGAACGGGCTGGAGATCGGCCAGCGGGACGGCGCCGGAACGACGCTCGTGACGGTGATCGCGCCGACACTCCGCGAGGATTCCGTCGTTCGGACGGCGATGCGGATCGTCCCGCTCCTGAGCGATGCGCGCCTGCCGGAGCCGGTGAGCCAGGCCACCCTGACCGCGGCCGGCGCGACGATCGTGCTGACTCCGTTCGGATCGCCCGACACCGGTGGCGCGCTCCTCGTGACGGCCGTGGCCTCGCGCGCGGGGCTGGCCTGGCTCGAGCGTCTCTCGCGGACCGCGGCGCGCGAAGCGCAGATCGAGGCCGGCAACGGCAAGCACACGGGCCCCGAGAACGACTCTGCCGCGGGCCCGGAGCTGCGCGAGGCCACCGTACCGCCCGCCGTGCGTGAGCTGGCCGACTCCCTGACGGCGTTCGGCACGGTGGCGCCGACATTGCTGCGCGACCGGGCAGGGGCGCTCAGCGCGTGTCTGTTCCTCCCGAGCTCACTCGAGGCGGTCCCGCTGGCGGGATTTGCGCGCGATCTGCACGCGGCGCTGGAGGGCACCGAGATCGGCCGGATCGCATCCGTCAGCCTGAAATTCGGGAGCCATCGCGTCGTGCTGCGAGCGATGGACGGCGCGTCCGGCACCGTGACGATGCTGGTCGGCGGCGGGCGAATCGATCGGCCGGGGATGGCGCGGATCGAGCTCGACCGGGCTGCGACGCGGCTCGGCGCCCTGGTGCGAGGCTGAGCCATGTCGGTGATCAATTACGCGAACCGGGTCATCGACTTCAAGATCGTCTACTACGGGCCGGGCATGGCCGGGAAGACGGCCAACCTGCAGTACATCCATCGCAGCCTGCCGGACGCCAATCGCGGCAACATGATCTCGCTGGCGACCGGCGACGATCGGACCATCTATTTCGACTTCCTGCCGGTCTCGGCGCTGACGGTGCGCGGATTCCAGACGCGCTTTCAGCTCTACA
>CAYVHH010000385.1:0-4275 GCA_964450175.1 uncultured bacterium
GGCCCCGTTCCTCCACGCCGGTCATACAGAGCCTCCGGCCACGATACCGGACCCGTTCGGGGCCGGTACGTCGCACGTCGCCGCCACCAGGTTCGGCGTCGGCGACGACCACGGCGTTCTCGTCACAGGCTCCCGCAACCCCGCCTTCCCGACCGAGCAGGAGCGACTGCTCCTGGGCGTGGGGGCCAATCAGACGGCCATCGTCCTCCAGCGGCGGCGGGCCGAGGATCAGGTGCATGAGCAGCGGGAGTGGCTGCGGGTGACGCTCGCCAGCATCGGCGATGCGGTCATCGCCACCGACACCGAGGGGCGGGTCACGTTCCTCAACGGCGTGGCGCAAGCGTTGACCGGCTGGCGACCCGAAGAGGCCCAGGGGCAACCCCTGGAAGCCGTCTTCCCGATCCTCAACGAGCAGACCCGTCAGCCGGTGGAGAACCCGGTCGAGAAGGTCTTGCGGGAAGGTGTCGTTGTGGGGCTGGCGAACCACACCGTCCTGGTCGCGAAGGACGGCCGAGAGATCCCGATCGACGACAGTGCCGCGCCCATCAAAGGGGCGGATCAGCGCATGGTCGGCGTGGTGATGGTCTTTCGCGACATCACGGAACGCAGACAGGCCGAGCGGCTCGAGGCGACGGCGCGCCGGGAGGCCGAAGAGGCGAGTCGCGCGAAGGACGAGTTTCTCGCGATGCTCTCGCACGAGCTGCGCACGCCGCTCAACAGCATCCTCGGCTGGGCTCGGATGCTCCGCGGAGCGCAGGCCACGCCGGAGCAGCAAGCGCGCGCGCTCCTCTCGATCGAGCGTAACGCGAAGCTGCAGACGCGGCTGATCGAGGATCTGCTCGACGTGTCGCGGATCGTATCCGGCAAGCTCACGCTCGAAGTCCAGCGTGTCGATCTTCCCGCCATCGTCGACGCGGCGCTGGACCTCGTCCGAACGTCCGCGGAGTCCGCCGGCATCGAGCTCGCCCTCGATCTCGATCCGGCGACCCCGGCTCTGATCGCAGATCCTGCCCGCTTGCAGCAGGTCGTGCTGAACCTGGTGTCGAACGCGCTGAAGTTCACCGAGCGCGGCGGCCGCGTGGACATTCGGCTGCGAAAGGCGGACGCCTCGGTGGAGCTCGTCGTGCAGGACACGGGCATCGGCATCCGCCCCGCGTTCATGCCGTACGTGTTCGACCGATTCCGGCAGGACGAATCCGGCTCGCGACCCCCGGGCGGGCTGGGCATCGGGCTGACGATCGTCCGGCACCTCGTGGAGCGCCACGGCGGAACCATCCACGCCGCCAGTCCCGGCGAGGGGCTCGGGGCAACGTTCACGGTGCGGCTTCCGATCAGCCGGATGGCCGGCGAAACAGCCCGGCGGTCAGCCTGAACGCGCGCGCCTCGGCGGGCCAGCCGGCTCGAACGCCCTCACGCGTACCGCTCGGCGCTCCAGTGGCGAGCCACGTCGATCAGGATCGGGATGATCGTGCGATCGTGCGCGCAGGCGACGATCCCGGGCAGGCGAAACATGTTGGCGCGTTCGTCACGCCACGTCCGGCGAAAGTCCACGCTCCGGCCGTCGTGCACCCAGAGTGCGTCGCCGCCCAATACACGTGCGATGTGCATGCACACCGGGAAATCGTAGACGTTCGGCGTGTGGAACAAGGCGCCGCCCAGGTAGCCGCTCGCCATCAGCGGGAAGAGGCTCCCGGGCGTGTCGCCGCCCAGCACGCCGTCGAGCCCGGCGGCGGTGACCGCGCGGGCCCGTTCCGCCTCGCGGCCGAGGAAGCCGCTGACGAGAATCCGCCGGCTCTCCGGTCGGCGATTCAGCGTGATCGATGGCAGCGCATCCAGCGCCGGCCGGGCCGCGACCGTGCAGTCATCGGGCCCGAGCACGATGCGGTCATCGCGCACCTCGAGCCAGGTGCCTTCGGCGCCCTCTTCGGGAAGGTAGACCAGGGAGTAGTGGATCGCGCCCTGAGTCCGCAGGTGCAGCATGACCGCGTAGCGATTGCCCGTGCGGTCGCGGTATTCGCGCGTGCCGTCGATGGGATCGATGGCCAGGACCCATTCGCTCTGCTCGGCGAATCGGCCGAGATCGCCCGAGCCTTCCTCGGCTTCGATCCGGCAGCGGCGCACCATGGGGCCCATGTCGCGGAGCGCCGCGACCAGGATTTCCTGGACGGCCAGATCCGCGAGCGTGAGCGCATCGGTGTCGGCGGAGCCGGAGTGCTTGCCGCTGAGGGAGATATCGTGGCGGCGAAGCTGACGCGCCAGCGCGCCCGCCCAGCGGACGGCACGCGGCAGCTCCGCCGCGAGAAGCCCGATCAGGTCGTTCACGACCGCGCGGTCAGGCGCGGTTGACGGCGCTCACCACCGCGCGCAGGGACGCGGTCACGATGTTGGCGTCGAGCCCCACGCCCCAGCGCGTCCGGCCGCCGATGCGCGCCTCGACGTAGGCGGCGGCCTTCGCGTCGGCGCCCTCGCTCAGCGCGTGCTCCGAGTAGTCGGTGAGCTCGACGACGATGCCGGCGGCGCGCAGGGCGTCGACGAACGCGTCGATCGGTCCGTTACCGTGCCCCTTGAGCCAGCGCTCGGCGCCGTTGAGCTGCACGTGTGCCTCGACGGTCGCGTCGCCGGTGTCCGACGTGGTGATCACGGGATGCCCGATCAAGCTGAGCAAGCGTCCCGCCGTCAGGTACGTCGACTCGAACGCCGACCAGATCTGCTCGGCCGAGATCTCCGTCCCGCTCGCCTCGGTGAGCTTCTGGATGACCGACGAGAACTCGATCTGCAGCCGGCGCGGCAGGTCGAGGCCGTGCTCGAACTTCATGATGTAGGCGACGCCGCCCTTGCCCGATTGGCTGTTCACCCGGATGACGGCCTCGTACGAGCGGCCCAGGTGATGGGGATCGACGGGGAGATAGGGCACCTCCCACACGTCGTAGTCCTTGCCGAGGGCCTCGAAACCCTTCTTGATCGCGTCCTGGTGCGAGCCGGAGAACGCCGTGTAGACGAGATCGCCGACGTACGGATGGCGCGGATGTACGGGCAGGCGGTTGCAGTGCTCGACGGTCCGGCGGGCGGCGTCGATGTCGGAGAAGTTCAGCTCGGGATCGACCCCCTGGCTGAAGAGATTCAGCGCGAGGGTGACCACGTCCACGTTGCCGGTCCGCTCGCCGTTGCCGAACAAGGTGCCCTCGACCCGATCGGCGCCGGCCATCACGCCGAACTCGGCGGCGGCCACCGCGGTGCCCCGGTCGTTGTGCGGGTGCAGCGAGAGCACGATGGTGTCGCGGGCGCGGATGTTCCGGTGAAACCACTCGATCTGGTCGCCGTAGATGTTGGGCGTGGCCATCTCGACCGTGGCCGGCAGATTCAGGATGACCGGCCGCGTCGCGGTCGGCTCCCACACGTCCATGACCGCCTCGCAGATCTCCTTGGCGAACTCGAGCTCGGTGCCGGTGAAGCTCTCGGGCGAATACTGGAAGTGGATATCGGTCCCAGGGACTGTCGCCACGAGCTGGCGGCACAGCCTGGCGGCGCGTACCGCGATGTCCACGATGCCGGCGCGGTCGAGGCCGAACACCACGCGGCGCTGCAGGGTCGACGTCGAGTTGTAGAGATGCACGAGCGCCTGCCGCGCGCCGCGCACCGCCTCGAAGGTGCGCTCGATCTGCTCCGACCGGGCCTGGGTGAGGACCTGGATCATGACGTCCTCGGGGATCAAGTCCTTCTCGATGAGCAGCCGCACGAAGTCGAAGTCGGGCTGGGAGGCCGCCGGGAAGCCGACCTCGATCTCCTTGAAGCCGCACTTCACGAGCAGGTCGAACATCTGCCGCTTGCGCTCCACGTCCATCGGATCGATCAGGGCCTGGTTGCCGTCGCGCAGGTCGACGCTGCACCAGCGAGGAGCCCGGGCGGTGACCCGGCTCGGCCACGTCCGATCCGGGAGCGGGATCGGCGTGAACGGACGATAGAGATGAAACGGCATCGGTGCGGGCGGACCGGCCTTCGGCGCCACAGGAGCCTCCTTCGTTAAGCGTTGCTGTACGTGTTCAGGGCAAATAAAAAAGCCTCCCCGGACTACGGGAGAGGCTCTTTCGGCGCGCGCCCGAGGGGACGCGCGCCTAATTCAGGGACAGGCTCGCGAGCGGGGAATCCGCGCTCGTCGTCCTCGCAATGTCAGGGGTCGATTTCATGTGCCCGGGTATTGTCCGGTTTCGGGCTCCCATTGTCAACTACGGCCGACGGCCGCGCTGGCCCCGCCGAGGAGTTCCGCGGTAGATAATT
>CAYVHH010000386.1:0-11685 GCA_964450175.1 uncultured bacterium
CGAGCACGCTGAGGCGTTGACAGGGTTTTCTTTCGCGTGCTACGGTCGGCGCGGATGAGCCGAGGCCTCTGCGTGTTGGCCGCGTTGGCGATCGTCGCTGGCGGCTGCGCGAGTCGGCGCGCGGTGGACCGACTCGAATCCGAAGTGGGGCGGCTCCGCTCGGAGCTGGCCGAGATGCGCGTCGGTCAAGAAGCCACCAGCCGCGGCGTCGCCAATCTCACCTCCCAGCTCCAGGCCCTCGACATCCCGGCACTCGGAGACGAGGTCGCGCGGCTCACCCGACGTACCGATGCGGCGGAGATGGCGCTCGCGGCCACACGGAAGCAGATTGAAGACCTCACGCCCCCGACTGGCGTTTCAGCCGCGCCGACGCCGGCACCCGCTTCAGTATCGACGGGAGTGGTGCGGGTTCCAGCGCCGCTGCCGCCACCCGACACCGCGAAATCGCCGGTCCCGGCTCCGCTGCCACCCGACCCTGCGGGGATGACCCCGGTCCCGGCGCCCGTGCCGTCCGGACGAGCATCGATCTCGCCGCCGCCGGCGCCCGCGCCGCCGCCGGCCGCGACGATGTTGCCGCCTCCGACGCTATCCCCGACGTCGGCACCTCCGCCGGCGGCAGTACCGCCGACGGCGGCCGTCGAGAAGCCGCGCGTGACCGCGCCGCCGGCACCGGCGCCGCCATCGGCGACGACCGTCACTCCGACGAAACCCGCTCAGAAGGCCGGCGGCAATCCCGAGCAGGAGTATGCCGCGGCGCTCGCCACGTATCGGGCGCGCGAGCACGGGCAGGCCGTGATCGACTTCCTCGACTTCATCGCGAAATATCCGAAACATCCGCTGGCCGGGAACGCGCAGTACTGGATCGGTGAAGCGTACTGGGCGCAGCGTGACTACCGGCAGGCGCTCGTCGAGTTCGAGAAGGTGTTCGAGCACGGTCCAGGAAAGGCGCCCGACGCGCTGCTGAAGATCGGCCTCTGCTACCTCCGGCTGAGCGACGTCCCGCGCGCGCAGCAAGCGTGGCAGCGCGTGGTCAACGAGTACCCGAAGTCCGAGCCCGCCGCCATGGCGAGATCGTTGATCGCCACGCACTCCGCCGCGCGACGGTAGCGCTTCGCGCCGTATCCGTTCGGGCTCTCTGGCGCGCCCGACCGCTTCGCTATACTGAGACTCCTCGACGCGCGACGACCATGATGGAGCTTCGTCCCGACGATGCCGGCTATCCCGCCCTGCTGCGCGCGATTCCGTCGGCGCCCGCCCTCTACGTGCGCGGCGAGCTGCGTGCCGACGACGCGCTCGCCATCGCGATCGTCGGCTCGCGGCGCAGCACCCCGTATGGAATCGCAGCGGCCGAGCAGCTCGCGTCGGATCTGGCCGCGCGCGGCGTGACGATCGTCAGCGGACTGGCGCGCGGGATCGACACCGCCGCACACCGGAGCGCCCTGGCGGCCGGTGGACGAACCCTGGCCGTGCTCGGCTGCGGCGTCGACGTCGTCTACCCGCGCGAGAACGTGCCGCTCGCCCGCGCCATCGAATCCCAGGGGGCGATCCTGTCGCAGTTTCCACCGGGCATGCCGGCGCTGGCCGGACACTTTCCCGCGCGGAACCGCACGCTCGCCGGGCTGGCGCTCGGCGTCGTCGTCGTCGAGGCCGCGGAGCGCAGTGGCGCCTTGATCACGGCGGGATTCGCCGGCGATCTCGGGCGCGAAACCTTCGCCGTTCCTGGCCGAATCACGTCGCCGACGAGCGTGGGCGCCCATCGCCTCATACAGGACGGTGCTAAACTCGTTACATGCTGGCAGGACATCGTGTCAGAATTGCCAGAGCAATGGCGCCGCGCCGTACGCGGGTTGTCGGCGTCGACGGGCGAGCCGCACGCGCCCGAGAATGGGAGTGACGAGGGTCGAATGCTGCAGTGTCTGGCTCCGGATGAGCCGCAGCACATCGAGCAGCTGATCGCGCGCTCGGGATTCGTTCCCGCGCGGGCGGCAGCGCTGCTCGTGACCCTCGAGCTGGGCGGATGGGCCCGGCAGCTTGCGGGACAGCGGTGGGTCTCGCTCGAGACGCGCGCGAGGAGAGCGTAGGTGGCGGTGAAACGTTCGTTGGTCGTCGTGGAGTCACCCACGAAGGTCAAGACGATCCAGAAGTATCTGGACTCGAAGTACATCGTCAAAGCCTCGATGGGTCACGTCCGGGACTTGCCGAAGTCTCAGCTCGGCGTCGACCCGAAGAAGAACTTCAAGCCGAAGTACGTCGTCTCGCCGGCCAAGAAGAAGATCCTCGACGACCTCAAGAAGGCCGCCGAGAAGGTCGAAGCGCTGTACGTCGCCACCGACCCCGACCGCGAGGGTGAGGCGATCGGCTGGCACCTCGCTGAAGAGCTCGACGTCCCCAGGAAGAACGTCTACCGCATCACGTTCAACGAGATCACCGAGCGCGCGGTGAAGGCGGCCTTCACCCAGCCGGGCAAGATCGATCTAAAAAAGGTCGACGCCCAGCAGGCGCGCCGGGTGCTCGACCGCCTCGTCGGCTACAGTCTCTCGCCGTTGCTCTGGGAGAAGGTCCAGCGCGGTCTCTCGGCCGGGCGCGTGCAGTCGGTGGCGGTTCGGCTGATCGTCGATCGCGAGCGCGAGATCAAGGCGTTCGTGCCGGTCGAGTACTGGTCGCTCCACGCGCGGCTCAAGGCGTCGCGCCCGCCCGAGTTCGTGGCCACTCTGAAGGAGGTCGCGGGCGAGAAGGCGTCGCTCGGCAACGAGGAGACGACGCGCGCCCTGATGGCCTCGCTCGACGGCGCTCGCTTCGTCGTCAAGTCCGTCACGCGCGGCGAGCGCCGCCGTAACCCGGCGCCTCCGTTCATCACCTCGACCTTGCAGCAGGAGGCAGGGAAGAAGCTCGGCTTCACGGCGCGCAAGACCATGACGATCGCCCAGCAGCTCTACGAGGGCATCGATCTCGGGTCCGAGGGCGCCGAGGGCCTCATCACTTATATGCGGACCGACTCGGTCCGGGTCGCGCGCGAGGCGCAGGCCGCAGCACGCGGCTGGGTGATCGCGAGAATCGGCGAGGAGTACGTTCCCGAGGCGCCGCCGACGTACCGCTCGCGCGGGAGCGCCCAGGAGGCGCACGAGGCGATCCGGCCCTCCGAGCTCAGAAACGAGCCTCGAGCCGTCTCACAGTTCCTGTCCAAGGACCAAATGGCGCTCTACCGGCTCATCTGGGAGCGCTTCCTGGGCAGCCAGATGATGCCCGCGGTCTACGACACCGTGGGCGCGGACATCGAGGCCGGGCAGTGCCTCTTCCGGGCGCAGGGAGCCACCCTCAAGTTCAAGGGCTTCACGGCCGTCTATGAAGAGAGCCGCGACGAAGAGGAGCCCCAGCCCGAGCAGGACCCGGAAGGCCAGGTCCCGCTGCTGGAGGAAGGCGAGGTGTTGACGCTCCTCGCGCTCGATCCCAAGCAGCATTTCACCCAGCCGCCGCCGCGCTTCACCGAGGCCTCGCTGATCAAGGCGCTGGAGGAGCTCGGGATCGGCCGGCCGTCGACCTACGCGTCGATCCTGGGCACGATCATCAATGATCGCGGCTACGTGCACCGCGAGCGGCGCACGCTGTCGCCGACCGAGCTCGGGATGGCCGTCACCGACAAGCTCATCCCGTACTTCCAGGACATCATGAACGTCGAGTTCACTGCGCAGATGGAAGACAACCTCGACAAAATCGAGGAAGGCGAGCGCAAGTGGGTCGACACGGTGCGAGAGTTCTACGAGCCGTTCAAGCGCGACCTGGCGCGGGCCAAGCGCGAGATGCAAAGTGAAAAGGTGGGCGCGCCCACCGGCGAGACCTGCCCGGAGTGCGGCAGCGAGCTCCTGGAGAAGCGCGGGCGCTTCGGGAAATTCCTGGCGTGCTCGTCGTATCCGGACTGCCGCTATACGCGCAACCTCGACGGCAGCGGCCGCGCCGAGGACGAGCCGGCGAACGAGAACTGCCCGACGTGCGGCAAGCCGATGGTCATCAAGCACGGGCGCTTCGGCAAGTTCATCGCGTGCTCCGGCTACCCGGAGTGCAAGACGACCAAGCCGGTCACGCTCGGCATCGCGTGCCCCGAAACGGGCTGCACCGGGCAGCTGGTCGAGCGCCGCTCGCGCAAGGGCCGCACCTTCTTCGGCTGCTCCGCGTACCCGAACTGCAAGTTCGTGGTCTGGCGGCGGCCGGTCAACGAGCCGTGCCCGAAGTGCGGGGCGGCGTTCGTGACCGAGCGCGTCCTGAAGAACCGCACCGTCCGCAGCTGCGCGCGCGCGGAGTGTGACTTCGAGCGGGAGGTCGAGCTCCCGGTGGCATGAAGGATTCGCTGGCGGCGTTTCTCCGTCACCTCTCGCTCGAGAAGGATGCCTCGCCGCACACGCTCCGAAGCTACCGGACCGATCTCCTCGAGTTCGCGCAGTATGCTGGGAGCGGCGATCCGTCGACCTGGCTCGGTGACGTCGACACCCGCACGATCCGCGGATACCTCGCGCATCTTCACGCGCGCGCGCTCGACGCGACGACGATCGCGCGGAAGCTGGCCGCCGTGCGGAGCTGGTTCCGGTTCCTGGTGCGGCGCGGCGTGCTCGAGCGGAACGTTGCGCGCGAGGTGAGGGGCCCGCGGCCGCCGAAGAAGCTGGTCTCGTTCCTCCCGATCGACGAAGCGATGTCGCTAATGGACGCCAAGAGGCCCGATGGAGCCGCGCAGGCCCGCGACGCCGCCGTGCTCGAGATGCTCTATGCGACCGGCCTGCGCGTGTCCGAGCTCGCCGGGCTCGACCTGGACGACCTCGATCGCGCGCAGCACACCGTGCGCGTCTTGGGCAAGGGGCGCAAAGAGCGGATCGTCCCGTACGGGAGACGAGCCGCGAGCGCGCTCGGTGCGTATCTGGATGTTCGCGGCGGCGGAGTGGGGCCGCTGTTTCCCAACCGGCGAGGCGGGCGGCTCACGGTCCGCTCCCTGCACACGATCGTGCGGCGGAGCGCGGCGTCGATCGGGATCACCAGGCGGGTGAGCCCGCACACCCTTCGCCACACCTTCGCGACCCATTTGCTCGACGCCGGCGCCGACCTGAGAGTGATCCAGGAGCTCCTCGGCCACAGCCGGCTGTCCACGACGCAGCGCTACACACACGTGGGCGCCGACCAGCTCATGCGCGTCTACGACGCGGCGCATCCACGCGCCCGCGCGAAATGAGCGCACGCGGACGAGCGGGCGTGCGGAGCCGGGTCGCGCCTACGTCAGGCCACCCTCGGTCCAAGGCGGACTCACCGTCCCCGCTACAGTCGTCCCCGCTCCAGCGAATCCGGTCGACGACCGTCGTCGCCGTGCGCCATCGCGGCCAGGTGGCAGTCGCCGGGGACGGTCAGGTCTCGATCGGCAACACCATCGTGAAGGCCGGCGCCCGCAAGGTGCGCAAGCTGTACGGCGATCGGGTCGTGGCCGGGTTCGCGGGAGCGGCCGCCGACGCGTTCACGCTCTTCGCGCGGTTCGAGGCCAAGCTGGAGGAGCATCGCGGCAACCTGTCGCGCGCGGCGGTCGAGCTCGCCAAGGACTGGCGCTCCGATCGTGTGCTGCGACGGCTCGAGGCGCTTCTGGCGGTGGCCGACCGTGAGCACTCGTTCATCGTCTCCGGAACCGGCGACGTCATCGAGCCCGACGACGGCCTGATCGGCATCGGCTCGGGTGGTCCGTACGCGCTGGCCGCCGCGCGGGCGCTGATCGCCAACTCCGACCTCGACGCCAAGGCCATCGCGACCGAAGCCATGCGCGTCGCCGCGACGATCTGCGTGTTCACCAACGATCACGTCACCGTGGAAGTCCTGTGACCGCGCTCACCCCCGCGCAGATCGTCGCCGAGCTCGACCGTTACATCGTGGGCCAGCAGAAGGCGAAGCGCGCGGTCGCGATCGCGCTCCGCAATCGGTGGCGGCGGCAGAACGTCCCGCCCGAGCTGCGCGACGAGGTCGCGCCCAAGAACATCATCATGATCGGCCCGACCGGCGTCGGGAAGACCGAGGTCGCGCGGCGGCTGGCGAAGCTCTCGCAAGCCCCGTTCTTGAAGGTCGAAGCCTCCAAGTACACCGAGGTCGGCTACGTCGGGCGTGACGTCGAGTCGATGATCCGCGACCTGACCGAGCTGTCGGTGAACATGGTCAAAGCGGAGATGACGGCGCGCGTGCAGGAGCGGGCGGAACAGTTGGCGGAGGACCGGTTGCTCGACGTGCTGCTGCCGCGCCGGACCGAGCCGTACTCATCGAGCTCGCTCGAAGAGGTCACCCCCGACGCCTCGCGCGAGACGACCAAGGACAAGCTCCGCCAGCAGCTCCGAGCCGGGAAGCTGGACGACCGGCTCGTCGAGCTCGAGATGCAGCAGCAGTCGCTGCCGATGATCGAGGTTCTGTCCGGCCAGGGCATGGAGGAGATGGGCATCAATCTCAAGGACATGCTCTCGAATATCATGCCGAGCCGGACGAAGCGCCGGAAGGTTCGCGTGGCCGAGGCGCGGCGGCTCCTGGCCCAGGAGGAAGCGCAGAAGCTCGTGGACATGGACGAGGCGGTGTCCCAGGCCATCCGGCGCGCCGAGAACTCGGGCATCGTCTTCCTGGACGAGCTCGACAAGGTGGCGGGGCGGGAAGGGGGCCACGGCCCGGACGTCAGCCGGGAGGGGGTCCAGCGCGACCTCCTGCCCATCGTCGAGGGCTCGTCGGTCACGACCAAGTACGGGGTCGTCCGCACCGACCATATCCTGTTCATCGCCGCCGGCGCGTTCCACGTCGCCAAGCCGTCGGACCTGATCCCGGAGCTCCAGGGCCGCTTTCCGATCCGCGTCGAGCTGGACCCCTTGACGCGGGACGATTTCGTCCGCATTCTTACCGAGCCTCGAAACGCGTTGATCACGCAGTACGTGGAGCTCTTGAAGACGGAACAGGTGACGCTCCGGTTCGCGCCGGAGGCGGTGGAGGCGATCGCGGAGATCGCGATGCAGGTGAACGCGAGCACGGAGAACATCGGCGCTCGGCGCCTCTATACGGTGATGGAAAAGCTCCTCGAGCAGATCTCGTTCGACGCGCCGGATCTTCCGGGCAAGGAGCTGACCATCGACGCCGCGTACGTGCGCGACCGCCTGAGCGACATCATGCGGGACCAGGACCTGTCGAGGTTCATCCTGTGATGGCTTTGCGCAGCCGCAGCCCGAAGGGCGAGGCGCGCCTGTGATGGCTTTGCGCCTGTGACGGCGGCCCTCAGCCCGTGACCGATCCGCGTCGCGTCGAGATTCTGCTCGAGGCGCTCCCGTACATCCGCGAGTTCCGCGGAAAGACCATCGTCATCAAGTACGGCGGCGCGGCGATGGAGCGCGCCGATCTCAAGGATCCCTTCGCCCTGGACGCGATCCTCCTGCGCCTGGTCGGCATCAACCCGGTCATCGTGCACGGCGGCGGTCCGCAGATCGGCGCCCTGATGAAGCGGCTCGGCAAGGAGCCGCGCTTCGTGGGCGGCATGCGCGTGACCGATCAGGAGACGGTGGAGATCGTCGAGATGGTGCTGGTCGGCAAGATCAACAAGGAGATCGTCGGCCGCATCACCCACCACGGTGGCCGGGCGATCGGCCTCTCCGGAAAGGATGCCGGCCTCCTCCGGGCGCGCCGGCGGCCGCATCGGCTGCCGACCGGCGAGGACGTCGACATCGGGCTCGTCGGCGAGGTCGAGGCGGTCAATACCGACGTCATCCGCCTCCTCACCGACAACGGCATCATCCCGGTCATCGCGCCGGTCGGCGTCGGGAGCGGTGGGGAGACGTACAACATCAATGCGGATCTCGTCGCCGGCGACATCGCGGCGGCGCTGCATGCCGAGAAGCTGATCCATCTCACCGACGTCCAGGGGATCCTCGACGTCGACCGCCGGCTCGTCAGCACCCTGACCCGGAAGGACGCGGAGCGACTGATCAAGGAAGGCGTGATCGACGGCGGCATGCTGCCGAAGGTCGAGTCGTCGCTCCGGGCCCTGGAGGGGGGGACCGGCAAGGCCCACATCATCGACGGCAGTCAGGAGCACGCGATCCTGCTCGAGCTCTTCACCCGCGAAGGCATCGGAACGGAAATCGTTCTGTGAGGTCGACGGCGATGGACACCAAGACGCTTCTCGAGTGGTCGGCGAAGTACCACACTCCGAACTACGGCGCCCGGGCGCCCATCGTGCTCGTGCGCGGCGAAGGCGTCCGCGTGTGGGACTCCGACGGGCGCGAGTATCTCGACTTCGGCTCGGGCATCGCCGTGACCTCGCTGGGGCACTGCCATCCGCGCGTGACCGGCGCCATCCAGGAGGCGGCAGCCACGCTCCTGCACGTCTCGAACCTCTACCACTCGGCGCCGCAGATCCATCTGGCGAAGCTGCTCATCGAGCACTCGTTCGCCGACCGCGTGTTCTTCTCGAACTCCGGCGCCGAAGCCAACGAGGCGGCGCTCAAGGTCGCCCGGAAGTACGCCCGCGAGCGGATCTCGTCGGACCGCTTCGAGTTCGTGGCCACGCGGAACTCGTTCCACGGGCGCACCTTCGCGACCCTCGCGGCCACCGGCCAGGAGAAGTACCACCACGGCTTCGAGCCGCTGGTGCCGGGCTTCAAGCACGTGGCCTACAACGATCTGCGGGCGATGGAGCGGGCGATCGACAACCGCACCGCCGGTGTGATCATCGAGTGCGTCCAGGGCGAGGGCGGCGTCAACATCGGCGAGGAGGACTACCTGCGCGGCCTCCGGAAGCTCTGCGATCAGTCGGGCGCGCTCCTCATCGTCGACGAGATCCAGACCGGGGTGGCGCGGACCGGGCGGCTCTGGTGCTACGAGCACTACGGGATCGAGCCGGACATCATGACCCTGGCGAAGGCTCTCGCCAACGGCGTGCCGATCGGTGCGATGTTGACGCGTGAGGAGATCGCGAGCGTCCTGGTGGCCGGCACGCACGGTTCGACCTTCGGCGGCACTCCGTTCGTCACCTCGGTCGCGCTGGCGACTCTCACCACGATCCTCGACGGCAAGCTCTGGGAACGGGCGGCCAGGATGGGCCGCTACCTGATGGACGGGCTCCGGACCATCCAGACGTCGAGTCCGGCGATTCGCGCGGTCCGCGGCAAGGGGCTGCTGATCGGCGCCGAGCTCTCGGGACCCGTCGGGCCGGTCGTCGACGCCTGCCGCGAGGCGGGGCTCCTCGTGCTGTCCGCCGGCGAGCGCGTTCTGCGGCTGACGCCGCCCCTCATCGTCGAGGAGCGTGACTGCGATCACGCGCTCGCCATCATCAAGACCGCCCTCGGCCGCGGCTGACGATGCGGCATTTCCTCTCGGCCGCCGACCTGACGCGCGACGTCGCGCTGGGGCTCTTCGACCTCGCCGCCGACCTGAAGCAGCGGCGCAAGGCGGGTCGGCTCTCGGCGCCGCTGGCCGGCAAGACGGGCGCGCTGATCTTCGAGAAGCCCTCGCTCAGGACGCGCGTGACGTTCGAGGTCGGCCTGATCCAGCTCGGCGGACGCGCCGTGCACCTCGTCGGCCGCGAGATCGGTCTGGGTACGCGGGAATCGGTGCCCGACGTCGCGCGGAACCTGTCCCTGTGGGTCGACGGCATCATGGCCCGCGTCTACTCGCACTCGACGATCACGGAGCTCGCCCGGCACGCGACCGTCCCGGTGATCAACGGTCTGTCGGATCGCGAGCACCCGTGCCAGGCGCTGGCCGACTTCTTCACCTTGTGGGAGCGCGGGGCCGACTTCGCCAAGCTCCGATTCGCGTGGATTGGTGACGGGAACAACGTCTGCCACTCCCTGATGCTCCTCGGCTCGCTGCTCGGCGCCTCGATGGTCGTCGCGTGTCCTCCAGGCTACGAGCCGGATGCCGGCGTCGTGGCCACCGCGCGCCGGCTCGGCGGCCGGATCGACGTCACCGAAGACGCGCGGGCGGCGGCGACCGGTGCCGACGTGATCTACACGGACGTGTGGACGAGCATGGGGCAGGAAGCCGAGCACGAGCAGCGGCTCGAGGCCTTCAGCCGCTATCAGATCAACGACACCCTGGTCGGCTTCGCCAAGTCCTCGGCCCTCGTCATGCATTGCCTGCCGGCCCATCGCGGCGAAGAGATCACGGACAGCGTGCTCGACAGCAAGCGGTCCATCGTCCTGGATCAGGCCGAGAACCGGCTTCACGCGCAGAAAGCCGTGCTGCTCCATCTCCTGGGAGGCTCGCTCGATGACGCCTGATCCCAAGCGGGTGGTCCTGGCCTACTCGGGCGGGCTCGACACCTCGGTGATCCTCCGCTGGCTCATCGAGCATTACCGGTGCGACGTCGTGGCGTTCTGCGCCGATCTGGGGCAGGGCGAGGAGCTGATCCCCATCCGGGACAAGGCGACGCGAACGGGCGCCGTGGCCGTCCACATCGTCGACCTGCGCGAGGAATTCGTCCGCGACTTCATCTTCCCGATGCTGCGGGCCAACGCCGTGTACGAGGGCGCGTATCTCCTGGGTACCTCGATCGCGCGGCCGCTCATCGCGCGCGCCCAGGTCGAGGTCGCGCTGAAAGAAGGCGCCGACGCCGTCGCGCACGGCGCGACCGGGAAGGGCAACGACCAGGTCCGCTTCGAGCTGACCTACGCGGCGCTCGCGCCCCACCTCCGCGTGATCGCGCCCTGGCGCGAGTGGGAGCTCAACTCCCGTACGTCGCTCATCGAGTTCGCCCGGCGACACGACATCCCGGTGCCGGTGACCGTGGAACGGCCCTACAGCACCGACCGGAACCTCTTTCACATCTCCTACGAGGGCGGTGTGCTCGAGGACCCCTGGGCCGAGCCGCCGGCCAAGATGTTCCAGCTCACGACCGATCCCGAGGCGGCGCCGGACGCCCCGCAGATGCTCGAGATCGCGTTCGAGCACGGCGATCCGGTCGCGGTCGACGGCACGCGTCTGGGGCCGGTGGCGCTGCTGACGCGGCTCAATCGCCTCGGCGGCGAGCACGGCATCGGGCGGGTCGACCTGGTCGAGAACCGGTTCGTCGGCATGAAGTCGCGAGGCGTCTACGAGACTCCCGGCGGGACGATCTTGCACGTGGCTCGGCGCGCCCTCGAGTCGATCACGCTCGATCGCGAGGTGCTCCACCTGCGCGACTCGCTCATCCCGCGCTACGCGGAGATGATCTACTATGGCTTCTGGTTCGCGCCGGAGCGCCAGCTGCTGCAATCGCTCGTGGACGAGTGCGCGCGGGATGTCAGCGGCACCGTGCGCCTGCGGCTCTACAAGGGCAACGTCACCGTCAGCGGCCGGCGGTCGCCCCGGTCGCTCTACCGGAACGACTTCGCCACCTTCGAGGCCGATTCGGTCTATCGTCAGCGCGACGCCGAGGGGTTCATCAATCTGAACGCGCTCCGTCTCAAGATCCGCGCGCTCCGGGACCGCAACGCCTGACCCGTGCGGATCGACGTGGCGCCGACCGCGGATGCGGTGATCCCTTCCGATCTTTCCGGTGTCACGGCGCTGGTGATCGACGTACTTCGCGCCTCGACGACGATCATCACGGCCCTCGCGAACGGCTGCGACGCGATCGTGCCGGTCGCCGAGCCGCTCGACGCGCGGCGACGAGCGCAGGCGATGCGGAACGGCACCGCGCTGGCGGCCGGTGAGCGGCACGGG
>CAYVHH010000387.1:0-23624 GCA_964450175.1 uncultured bacterium
CACCAAGCGGATCGAAGGCCGGTTCCGCGACCGGGCCCCGCGCCTCGAGCGGCTGGAGACGCCGACCGGGCGCAAGTTCGACGCGTGGGTCATCGGCGGGCAGCAGGTCGGGACGCTCGGCGCCGTGATGCAGGCCGGCCAACGGTTCGAAGATCCCTCGCAGATCGACTTTCTCGGCACGTGGGAGGACGTCAGGCTCGGCGCCTACGACCCTCAGGCGATGATCAAGGAGAACGAGATGGACGGCGTGTGGGGCTCGTGCCTGCAGCCGAGCCAAGGCCTCTTCTGGTACCGCATCCCCGACAGCGAGCTCCTCACCGCCATCTGCCGCGCCTACAACGACTGGATCGCCGAGTTCTGCAAGCCGTTTGCCGATCGCCTCAAGGGCATCGCGATGCTGAACGTCGACGACGTCGAGGAGGCCTCGCAGGAGCTTGAGCGCTGCGCGAGGCTCGGGCTGGTCGGCGCGTTCATTCCGGTCTCACCGCTGGCCGATAAGCCGTACCGTCACCCGATCTACGACCGGCTCTGGTGGACGGCGCAGGACACCGGGATGCCGCTGCTCCTGCACATCGGCACGCCCCGCGGCGGCGTCCCCGGCTGCGAGTTCACGATGAACCTCGCCGAGCTCACCGGGGCGGGCCGCTCGACCACCGATTACTGGGTGCGCTACTCGCTGGGCGCGATGATCTTCGCGGGCGTCTTCGACCGGTACCCGCTGCTGAAGGTCGGCTCGGTCGAGCACGAAGCCGCGTGGATCCCCCACTGGCTCAAGCAGATGGACTTCACGTATCGCGAGCGCCCGGTGTTCACCAAGGGCTGGCGGTCCAGGGACGGCCTGATGCCGAGCGACTACTGGCGCCGCAACATGTTCGTAGAGTTCATGGAAGACGACCTCGGCATCCAGATGCGTCACACCATCGGCGTCGACAACATGCTCTGGGGCAGCGACTTCCCGCACGCCGAGTCGACGTGGCCGAAGTCGCGCGACTTTCTCACCCGCATCTTCGCCGGCGTGCCCGAGCCCGACCTGAAAAAGGTCACCTCGGAGAACGCGGCCAAGCTGTTCGGCTTCAAGCTGAACTAGGCGTCGATTCGAGCTCGCACGGCATGCTCGACGGCTTCGTGCCCGTGACCGCGGTCGCCGAGCTGCCGTCGGGCGCGATGAAGTGGGTCGTCATCGATCGCGAGCGCATCCTCGTCGCGAACGTCGACGGCGCCTTCTTCGCGCTGCGGGATACCTGCGGCCACGCCGGTGCGCCGCTGTCCACGGGCGAGCTCGTCGGCTACGTGCTCGAATGCCCGCTGCACTACGCCTGCTTCGACATTCGCACCGGCAAGCTCCTGAGCGGGCCCGTCTCCGCCGACGTGCCCAGCTACCAGGTCCGGGTCGAAGGCGGTACTGTGTACGTCAAGCGGTAGCTGATCATGCGAAGAATCCGCTCGGCCATCCCCGCTCTGCTCGTGCTGATCGGCGTCACGAGCCTCGGCGCTGACGCCGCGGACGACGGGCTCGCCCGTGGGCTCGCCGCCATTCGCAGCATGACCGGCTGCTACCTGGTCGACTACAACTACGTCGAAGTGGAGAGCCTCAAGCCGGGCTATGCGCGCGACCCGCGCGTCTACGACGTCAACCGGGACAAATCGGCCAAGGAATGGATCACCGCCGACGTGGTCTCGCCCACCCGTATCCGGCTGCAGCGTGTGCTGTTCCTCACCGATCTGGCCGGCGTGGTGCGGGCCGGCACGGAGATCCGCCATCAGACGGAAGACTGGGAGTACGACGCGCCGTTTCTCTACGAGTTGGTCGCGCCGCGCACCTGGCGGGTGCGCGATCTGAAGCCGACGCCGGGCCTGTGGACCCGGCGCGTCACCAACCTCGACGACGGGTTGCGTTACCAGTGCGCGGCTCGGTGGTCGGACGGCACGGCCTATCCGGAGTGGTCGTGCTCGAGCTACGCGCCCGTGCCCGGCCGCGAGACGCGCGACATGAAGCGCAGCGACTACGACACGCTCGAGCGCACCACGCGGGTCATCGTGTACGGCCAGAGCTTCCTCGAGCGCCAGGACAACGTGAAGACCATCCACCGGGACGGCGAGAAGGCGCCGCTCGCGCGCGAGGTCGGCAAGAACTGGTCCGTGCGGCTGCCGGACGCCGAGTGCGAAACCGCCCGCGCGTTCGCGGCGCCTCGCCAGGCGTTCTGGAGACTGTCACGCGAGGTCTGGGACGGCGTGCTGAACGGCGCCGCGCCGTTCGTCGAGAAATCGCCGGCCGGTCAGCCGCCGCGCTTCGTGAAGATGTACGCGGTCGAGGAAGACTACGTCGGGCGCGATCTCTCCGATCCGGCTCTCCGGCGGCAGGCCGCCGACCGGATCCTGAAGGTCATCGAGGCGTACCGCGAGCCCTAGCCGGCCACGAGCAGATTCTTGGCCTTCAGGGCCTCGATCACAGTGTCGACATAGCGGGTGATGTCCTTGCTGATGCTCGCGGGCAGCGTCTCGACCGTGCCGCTCCAGATCAGCTGGTTCTTCGCCGTGTCGTAGAGGCTGGTCTCCGAGATGAAGACGTCGTACGGGTAGACCGTCGCGGGCTCGTAGTAACCGAGCCAGGCCGCAGTGTAGCCGCGATAGAAGCCAAAGCCCAGGAGCGGCGGGTAGTAGTAGCCCGAATCGACGGAGTATTTCCGCTCGACCCGGACGAAGCGGGTGACGAGGGTGGCATCCGCGGCCGCCCGTTGGATCGCCTCGCGGAGCCGCGGCTCCTCGACCGGACCATCTTCCGTGATGAAGCCATAGCTCGGCACGGCGTCGACGCCCGCCGCCTTGAGCTTGGCGACGAACTCATCCTCGAAAGACCGGCGAATGCCCGGTTGCTTGCTGATCGCCATGACCATGACCTTCTTGAAGCGCGCCGACGGAACGTCGGGGTTGGTCCACTGATGGACGACCCGCGTCGACGCGCAGCCGGCGGTCGCGAGGACCAGGGCGAAGACGACGAGTCCTCGCGCGCACAGTTGGCCAGGTAGGCGCATGGTCGATACTCCTCTCTCGAGTATACCGACCGAGGAACGGGACGGGCGCCCCGATGGTTCCGGGGGCCCGTTCCCTTCCGGCGCGAGGTCTGCTAGCGGATCTGCTTGTGCGTGAACTCGGCGATCATCTCGAGCGCGCGATTCGATGCCGGTGAGCCGGCCTTGCGCATGATGAAGCCCTGGCCCTCGCCCTCGAACAGCTCGAGGTCGACCACACCGCCCGCCTTGCGATAGGCCGCGACGAAGCGATCGAGGTGAGGCCGCGGATGCGCGGCATCGTCGGTGCCCTGCAGGTAGAGGACGGGCGGCAGCTGCACCTTCTCGCCGCGCTCGAGCGCTCCGGCCGGCGCGCCTTCCGCCATCGCCTCCTCGGTCTTCCAGTACGCGTCGTGGCACGGCACGAGCTCGTCGGCCGCCACCGGGTACGGCTTACCCTTGGCGATGATGTCCTTCGCGTAACGATAGCGGCCGAGCGGATCGATGACCGGCGACGTCATGATCACGCAGCGCACGGTGGCATCGAGCGCCGGCGCGCTCGCCAGCGGCAGCGCGCTGTAGCGCGGGTCGAACGGCCGCATCGCCAGCAGCATCGCCTGGTGACCGCCGCTCGAGTTGCCCATCGAGCCCACCATGTCGGAACGCCCGCCGAGCTCGGCGGCGCGCGACTTGATCCAGCGAATCCCGTAGTGGATGTCCTGGAACGACGCGGGATAGGACGCCGTCGGCGGCTGCCGCCAGTCGAGCGTGGCCACGATCACGCCGCTCTTGGCCAGCGCCTCGTGGATCACCTTGTCGCCGTGGCGATCCGAACGGCACCAGGCGCCGCCGTGCAGCTCCACCATGATGGGAAAGGGGCCCGTGCCCTGCGGCCGGTAGATGGTCGCGAGATACGGCGTGTTCCCGTGACAGAGATACTCGATGTCCTCGACCTTGACGTCGTAGCCCATGCTGGTCTCCTTGTCGATGCGGCTGACCGTCCCGTTGTCCGGGTCCGGAATCAAAAGTCCGCCGTCCGGTAGAGTATCCTGCCCGGTATGGCGAAGCCAAGGCGCATCGACGGAATCGGCGCGCCGGTCAAGCGCCGCGAAGATGTTCGTCTGCTGACCGGCCGGGGGTGCTACGCCGAGGACTGCCACGCGCCGGACCAGGCGTATGCGGTGTTCGTCCGCTCGCCGCACGCTCACGCCGACGTGCTATCGATCGACGCGAAGCCCGCTCTGGCGCTGGCGGGTGCGCTCGGCGTGTTCACCGGGCCCGATCTGGTCGCCGGCGGCGTGGGGCCGATCCCGACCTTGATCGCGGAGCGGGGCGGCGGCATCCGGAGCCGTGACGGGTCGGCGTTTGCCGAACCGCCGTGGTATGCACTCGCGACCGACACCGTGCGCCACGTCGGCGAGCCGGTCGCGATCGTCGTCGCCGCCACGCCGGCGCTCGCGCGAGACGCCGCCGACGCCGTGCGCGTGCGCTACGCCGAGCGGCCGGCCGTGATCGACGCCGTCGCGGCGCTCGAGGCCGGCGCGCCGCGTCTGCACGCCGGCGTCGAGCGTAACCGGGCGTACGACTGGGAGTGCGGCGATCCTGAGGCGACCGCCCGCGCGATCGCGTCCGCGGCCCACGTCACGCGCCTGACGCTCGTCGACAACCGGCTCGTCACCTGCTTTCTCGAGCCGCGCGCGGCGCTCGCCGAGTGGGAGGCGGGCGCGGGCCGCTACACGCTCTATGCCGGCCTGCAGAGCGTTCATCAGCTGGCGACGAACCTCGCGCGCATCCTCGGCGTGGCGGCCGACCGCGTGCGGTGCGTGACGCGCGACGTCGGCGGCGGCTTCGGCTCGAAGATCCAGGTGTACCCGGAGTACGTGGCGCTCGCGTGGGCGGCCCGCCGACTCGGGCGGCCCGTGAAATGGACGGCGAGCCGGTCCGAGGGGTTCGTCAGCGACGTGCAGTCGCGCGACCACCTGCTCCGCGGTGAGCTCGCGCTCGATGCGGCCGGGCGCGTCGTCGCGCTGCGCGTGCACTCGACGCCGAACCTCGGCGCCTACGTCGCGCCGAGCATCCCGATCTCGACGCTCTCCAACATGGAGCGGATGATCTCCGGGCTCTACGCGATCCCCGCGATCCACCTCCGCGTCGAGGGCGCCGTGACCAACACGGTGCCGATCAACGTCTATCGCGGCGTCGGCCGCCTCGAGTGCGTCTACACGGTGGAGCGGCTGCTCGAGCGAGCCGCGCGCGAGACCGGGCGCGATCGCGTCGCGCTTCGGCGCGCCAACATGGTGCGTACCTTTCCATACCGGACGGCCACCGGCGCGGTCTACGACTCCGGCGACTACGTCGCGCGTCTCGACGAAGCGATCGAGCTCGCCGACACGGCCGGCTTCGCGTCCCGGCGCGCCGAGGCGGCCCGCCGCGGCAGGCTGCGCGGGCTCGGCGTCGGGCCCTACATCGAGGGCACCGGCGGCGTGCCGCAGGAGTTCGCGGAGGTGCGCGTGCTGCCGGAGGGCGTGGTCGAAGTGCCGATCGGCGCGATCTCGCAGGGCCAGGGCCACGAGACGGTCTTCGCCCAGGTCGTCGCCGAGCGGCTCGGCCTGCCGTTCGACGCCGTGCGGATCGTCATGGGCGACACGGACCGCGTGGCGAAGGGGATCGGCACGTTCGCCTCGCGCTCGATGGTGCGGGCGGGCAGCGCGGCTGTCGAAGCCTCGGACGGCGTGGTTGCGGCGGGCCGGACGATGGCCGCGCATCTGCTCGAAGCTGCCGCCGGCGACATCGAGTACCAGGACGGCGCGTTCCGGGTCGTCGGGACCGATCGCGCGATCGGGATCTTCGATCTCGCGCGCGCGGCCGCCGCCGGCCGGCTCCCGCCGGCGCTCGGTGCCACGCTCGGCGCCGCGACGATGCACGAGAATCCCGCGTTCGCCTTCGCCAACGGCTGCCAGGTATGCGAGCTCGAGGTCGATCCCGAGACCGGCGCGATCGAGATCGTCGCGCTCACCCTGGTCGACGACTCCGGCCGCTCGGTGAATCCGATGATCGTGCACGGCCAGATGCACGGGGCGGTGGCCCAGGGGATCGGCCAGGCGCTGACGGAGCGCTGCGTCTACGATCCGGCGAGCGGGCAGCTCCTGTCGGGCTCGTTCCTCGATTACGCGATCCCGCGCGCCGACGATCTGCCGTCGATCTCGGTGACGAGCCGCGACGTGCCGAGCCCGACGAACCCCCTCGGCGTCAAGGGCGCGGGCGAAGGGGGCACGGTCGGCGCGCCGGGCGCGGTGATCCACGCGCTCCTCGACGCGCTCGCGCCGCTCGGCGTGACGCACATCGACATGCCGGCCACACCGGAGCTGGTGTGGCGGGCGATCCATGACGCACGACGGCCGAGTCCGGGCTAGGACTCCGCTCGAAAATCGCGGAGGCGTCGCCACACCACTCGAAGGCCGGCGATCGCCGGGACCGACAGGAACATCCCCGCCACGCCGGCCAGCTCGCCGCCGGCCAGCACGCCGAAGATCACGAGCGCGGGATGCAGCTCGACACCGCGCCCCATGATGAGCGGGCTCGACACGTAGTCCTGCACGAGACGCCAGATCACGATGAAGAGCGCCAGCAGCCAGGGGTGCTCAAAACCACTGAACAGGGCGACCGAGACGACGGTGATCCCCGCGGCGACAGGGCCGACCAGAGGGAGGAACTCGAGCGTCCCGCCGATCGCCGCGAGCACGACGGCGTACGGCACGCGCGCGATCAGGAACAGCACGGTCCACACGACGAAGGTCAAAGCGCAGAGCAGGACCAGGGCGCGGACGTATTCGCCGAACACGCTGTGCAGATCGTGGATGATCGTCGCCGAGAGCTTGCGCCGCCCGCCCCGATCGGCGATCGCGCCGGTCACCGCACCCGCGACCCGCTCGGCGTCGCGCAGGAAGAAGAACGCGAAGATCGGCACCATGATGACGACCCACGCGCCCGACAGCCAGCCCAGGGCGCCGGTGAGGGCATGCTGCGCGTACTCGACCACCTGTGGCAGGTGCGCTCGGACCACGTCGTCCAGGATCTCCGCGCCGCCCCAGTGCGGAAAGACGTTGCTGATCACCCGGCCGCTCTTGATCTGGGCCGAGATCTCCGGGAACTTCTGACCGAGGGCGGCCAGCTCGCGGCCGAGCCGCGGGCCGACGAGCGCGACGAGCGTGCTCAGCGCGGCGACGAGGACGAGATAGATCACGCCGATGGCGATCGGTCGCCGCCCCGAGCGCGGCAGGCCGCGCTCGACGAGCTTCACCAGCGGGAAGATCAGATACGCGAACACCACGGCGAAGACCAGCATGAGCAGGACCGTCCGCAAGAGATAGACGAGCGCGAGAGCGCCGATGACGACCAGGACAGTCCACATCACGCGCAGGGTCCTGGGATCCAGGATGCGGGGCGGCGCTGACGGCATGGCCGTCACGATTCTAGACCAACACGGCGATCAGCCGCGCTGCGGCAGGGTGGTCGCGGCCGGCCGGCGCCGCCGGTGCCACAGGCTCGCCCGCCACTTGATCCCGATCAGCAAGGTGAACACCAGCCCGATCAGCGCGAGCACGCTGATCGTCATCGGGTAGCCGATGCGCTCGATGAGGACGCCGGAGCTCATCAGGCCGAGCGGCATGCCGTAGATCGCGAGCGTCCGCACGCCCATCACGCGCGCCCGGAAGCGCTCGTCGGAGGCGTTGAGCAGATTGGCGGTCATCGCGATCATCGCGATGCTCTGGACGAAGCCCGCGACCACGAGCGCGAAGACGCCCGGGCCCATGCTCCGCAGGTGGCCGAAGGCCAACAGGATCGCGTACCAGATCGCCGTGTAGACCAGCACGGATCGCGCGAGCCGGCGCGGGCCGCCGGTCGCGACCGTGGCGATCGAGCCGAGGAGGCTGCCGAGCGCGAAGCTGGCGGCGAGCCAGCCGAGCCCGGTCGCGCCCACGAGGAAGATGCGCTTGGCGACATAGGGCAGGAGGCCGCTCGAGATCGGGTACGCCGTCAGATTGATCAGGAACGCGAGCCACATCATCGCCAGGAGCTCGGGCGTTCTCAGGACGTAGAGCAGACCGTCCTTGAGCTCACGGCGCCGCGACGGAACCAGCGCGACGTCGTGACCCTCCGCGGACGCCTCGCCGAGCAATCCGCCGGGATCGGGCGCCGGCCGCCGTCGCGCCACCTGCCACGTGAGCGCGAGGCTCGCCGCGTAGAGGCTCGTCACCAGGACGTAGGTGCGCTCGAGGCCGAGCAAGGTCGAGAGCTCGGCGCCGGCGAGCGCGCCGACCACGCGCGCCAGATCCATCGTGGCGCGCGACAGACCGACCGCGCCCATCAGGTGCGGCGGCGGAATCGTCTCGCCGATGAGCGCGTTGCGCAGCACCTGGTCGTTGGGGCGAACGATGCCGGCGAGCGCCGCGACCACGAACACCCAGCCCGGCGTCAACCGTCCCGTCAGGGTCAGCACCAGGACACAGGCGGCGAAGACGGCGTAGGTCGCGCGCATCGCCGAGAGCATCACCCGTCCGCCGAGCCGGTCGCCGAGGACGCCGAACATCGGCGAGGCGAGGGTGCCCAGGAGCAGCAGCGAACCGAAGGCGGTGAGCAGCAACACCGAGCCGGTCTGCACCATCACGTACCAGCCCAGGATGACCGTCTCCATCTCGAACGCCAGCGACGTGAGGAGGTCGGCGGGCCACTGGAAGCGGAAGCTGCGGACGCGGAACGCGGCGGGGAGCAGGGTCGGCTACGGCCTCAGCCGGCGAGACGCTCGACGGCCGACACGTCGTCGGCCGAGAGCGCGAGATCGCGGCTCGCGAGATCCTGGCGCATATGCGTGTCGTCGGACGTCCCCGTCAGCGGCAGCATGCCCACCGCCAGCGCGAACCGGAAGACGACCTGCGCTTGGGTTGCCCGCAAGCGCGCGGCGATTTCGCCGACACGGCGACTCTGCAGCACCTCCAGATTGGCGGTGAGGAGCGAGAAGCCCTGGTAGACGATCGTGCGCTCGCGGCAGAACGCGCGCACGTCACGATCCCAGCCGAGCCGCGCGAAGCACCGGTTTTGCACGAACGCCGGCATCTCCGCGCCAGTCGCCGCCATCTGTTGGAGATGGCGCAAGGACACGTTGCTCACGCCGAGGAGCCGGGTGCGGCCGCCGTCGCGCTCCTTCACCATCGCGGCCCACACCTCGGCGTCGTGCTCGCTCCAGCCGTAGCCGGACGCCGGACCGTGCAGCACGTAGCTGTCGACGTGGTCGGTCCCGAGGTGCTCGAGCGAGCTGGCCATCGACTGCGCGACCTGGGTCGAAAGCGGCGCAGCCGGATCGTACGGGAGCCGGTGGTCCTGACCGCCCTCGTACGTGAACTTGGTCTGGAGGAACAGATCGGCGCGCGTGACGACGCCCGCGCGGTACGCGGCGGCGAGCCCCTGGCCGACGCCCGCTTCGAAATAGTGGCGCCGCTGGTTCGCGGTGTCGATGCCGCGGAAGCCCGCCCGGAGCGCGAGCTCGGTCAGCGCCGGCGTCCGGTCTTCCTTCCAGGCGGTGCCGTAGAGGAACCCGGGGACGCGCGCTGGCTCCGTTGCCGGCATGGCGTCATTCTGCCACGATCACCGCGGATTTCGACGCGAACGAGAACGCGACGTCACCGGCGAGCCCCAGGCAACGTAGCCTTCGCTGCCAGCTCGTGCTAACGTCCAGCGCGAGGAGCGATCAGGCCATGAAGCTTTCGTTCTTCGAAACCGCGCGCTACCAGGCATCGAAGCCCCTGCCGTCCGAGTGGCCGGTGCCGTCCGGCTCGTACGATCCCGAGGCGGGGGCCCGGGCCTATCGCGGGATGATCGAGCGGCTCGAGCTCGTCGAGGAGCTCGGCTTCGACTGGGTGAGCGTCTCCGAGCACCACTACTCGCCGCGGATCCTGACGCCGTCGCCGATCGTGTCGGCCGCGTTTCTCGCCGCGCATCTGAAGAAGATCAAGATCGCGCTGCTCGGCCCCATCATTCCGCAGAGCAATCCGGTGCGCGTGGCCGAAGAGATCGCGATGCTCGACACGATGGCCCAGGGGCGCCTGGTCGTCGGCCTGCTGCGCGGGACGTCGAACGAGTCGCTGACCTACGATCTCAATCCGGCGGAGGCGCGCGAGCGGACCGACGAGGGCATGGAGCTGGTCCTCAAGGCGTGGACGGAGCCGCAGCCGTTCGGCTGGCAGGGGCGCCACTACCGCTACCGCACGATCTCGATCTGGCCGCGCCCGTGGCAACAGCCGTATCCGCCGACGTTCGCGCTCGGCACGAGCCGCGAGTCGTGCGACTTCGCGGCGCGTCACCATCTCGGCTGCGGCGTCTCCTACGGCTCGTTCGAGAGCGTGGGCAAGGCCACGCGCTACTATCGGGAGCGGTGCGTGCACTACGGCTGGCAGCCGTCGCCGGAGCAGATCATCTACCGGGCGAACATGCTGGTCGCCGACACCGACGACGAAGCGCAGGAGGCGCTGCGCAAGCTGCCGGGCCAGGCGCCGTTCACCATGCGGCCCGGCGTTCGCGACGCGATGATGACTCTCGATTCGCGCAACATCGCCGGGGAGGCGCGAGCCCCGATCGTCAGCGGCGCCCTGCCGACGACGTTCGTCGGCAGTCCCGACACCGTGGTCGAGCAGGTGCGCCGCTGTCGCGACGTGGTGGGGGCCGGCGTGCTCGACCTGTCGCTGCACCCGCCCGGGTCCAGCAGCCTCGATCCTCTCATGCGCGCGCTGGAGCTCTTCGGCAAGAAGGTGCTCCCGCGAATCCGCGACATCTAGCGAGCGCCGCCATGGCCGACACCGCATTTCGCGAAGGACACGTCGACGCCGACGGCTTCCGGATCCGCTACATGCAGGCCGGAGACGGCGTTCCGCTCGTGCACCTGCACGGCGCCGGCGGATTGCGGCTCACACAAGCGCACGATCTCCTGGCTCGCCGCTTCCGGGTCGTGGCGTTCGAGATGCCGGGCTTCGGCGACTCGCCCGTCAACACGCGCACCGAGACCATGGCCGAGATGGCGTCGACGATCGTGCGCGCGGTCGACAAGATCGGCCTCGACTCCTTCAACCTGATGGGTACGTCGTTCGGCGGGAAGGCGGCGCTGTGGGTCGCGCTCCAGGCCGCCGGGCGCGTGCCGGCGCTCGTGCTCGAGGCGCCGGCGGCCATTCGCCAGGAGGGTGCCGCGCCGCCGTCGGGCACGCCCGAGGAGATCGCGCGGCGCCTCTACGCGCACCCGGAGCGGATGGCGTCGATCCCGCCGATCGATCCGGCGGCGCGGGCGAAGGCTCAGCCCCTGGTCCAGCGGCTGCTCGGACCGCATCGTGACGCGGATCTCGAGAGCCGGCTCCAGGAACTCTCGACGCCGACGCTCGTGCTGTTCGGTACCTTGGACGGTGTCATCGCCCCGTCGATGGGCAGGATCTACAAGGATCTGATGCCCAACTGCCATCTCGTGTTCGTGTACGACGCGGCGCACGCCATCAGCACCGATCGACCGGAGGCGTTCACGGAGGTCGTGGTCGATTTCCTCGAGCGACACGAAGCGTTCGTCATCAGCCGCGCGGAGACGGTGATCCACCCTTAGGACGCGCGAGCCGCGGGCGCTCAGAGCCGATAGACGCGCGCGGCCGTGTCGTGGAAGAGCTTGGCCTTCTCCGCGGCCGAGAAGCCGGCGGTCAAGCGCTTGAACGAGTTCCAGAGCACCGTGTAGCTGCAGCTCGCCATGTCGACCGGGAAGTTCGACTCGAACATGCAGCGGTCGACGCCGAACTTCTCGATCGTGAAGTCGTAGTAGTGCCGGGTGGCGTCGGCGAGCTCCTGGCTGCCGGGCGGGCGCGAGCGCTCGTGCCAGCCGAAGCCGTTGATCTCCATGTTGATCCCGCCGAGCTTGGCGACGACGTTGGGGCAGGTGGCGAGCTCGCTGATCGACTTCTTCCACTCGGCGTAGATGTCCTTGGCGCGGCCGGCGTACGGGCCGATGCCGAGCGGGCCGCCGAAGTGGTTGAGGATGATCGTGGCGGAGGGAAACGCGCGCGCCAGGGAGGTCACGTCGGGGATCTGGTGATGATAGAGCCACGCCTCGAACGTGAGCTTGCGCGGTGCCAGCTGCTTGAACCCCGCGCGGAAGTCGTCGCGCAGCAACAGGCCCTGGCCCGGGTTGGTGCGATGGCTCGGCACGGACGGATTGGGATCCCACGCGGCGCCCAGCCGGATGCCACGGAATCGGCCGCCGCCCGCGGCGATCTGCGCGTCGAGCACGGCGCCGACGCCATCGCCCAGGCGGAGATTGGCCGTGCCGATGATGCCGGCCGCGATGCGCGTCTTGCCGTAGAGCCCCGAGGCGCTCATCGCGGCGATCCCGTTGACGAACTCGGTCTCGCCGACCGGGCGCAGCGCCTCCGGCCCGTCCTGCTTGAACATCGCTCCGCACTCGATGAACACCGTCGACACGATGTTGTGGCCGGCGCTCACGTCGGCCACGATCTCGTCGATCAGATAGCGCGAAGCGGTGCGCGCGGTGTTCTGGTCCCAGAGGTGATGATGCGGGTCGCAGATCGGCAGATCGGGTTCGAGCGCGGTCTCGACGGTCTGAGCCAGCCAGTCGTGATTCTTCGAGCGTGCCGTCATGGCAGGTCGTCTCCCTGCGTCGCGTCGCTGGTGATGTCCGGGCGCCACGCGCGCTCATGATGCGCTACTAGCCCGGCCGACCGCAAACGCGTGGAGCCGGCACCTTCGGCGATGTCGCCGGGCCGCCGCTCCGCACGTATAATCTGACCAGCGCAGAATTCGACGCGCTCTGGAGGCCAACGATGGCGGTGCAGACCTCACGCGAGCCGATTCGACCGGTGACGGGCACCCACGTGGTCCGAGTTCAACACGAGGGGATCGCGACGGCCGACGCCGAGCGGTCGAAGGACTTCTACTGCCGGGTGCTCGGGTTCCAGGTGCTGCCGCGGCCGGCGTTCACGTCCGGCGGCTACTGGCTCGGCACGCCCGGGATCTTTCCGCAGATTCACATCATCCAGTCGCAGATGCAGCCGCCCGGCTCCGCGGCGCCAATCAGCCCGCTCGGCCGCCACACGTGCTTCGAGGTGGCCGACTACGAGGCGATGAAGGCCACGCTCGAGCGCGAGGGCATCCAGTACGTCGAGAACACCCAGCCCGGCGGCCGCGTGCAGATGCTGTGTAACGACCCCGACGGCAACACCCTGGAGTTCCAGCCCGCGACCGTGTGATCCAGGGCGCGGGCGGGGACCGGCGTCGATGAAACAGAAGCCCGAGGCCTCACCGCGAGCCGACCGTCTTACGATCGCGCGCGCCCTGCGCGAGATGGCCGGGCTTCTCGACGCCTCCGGTCAGGAGACGTTCAAGGCGCGCGCGTACGCTCGCGGCGCCGAGGTCCTGGAGCGTCTCGATGCCGACCTCGGCGAGCTCGTCGAGGCGCGCCGGCTCACGACGTTGCCGGGCATCGGCCCGGCGCTGGCCGCGATGATCACCGAGCTCTATCAGACCGGCCGCTCGGAGACTCTCGAGGAGCAGCGCCGGCGCGTGCCGGCCGTCGCCGTCGAGCTGTCCCGGATCCCGCGCCTGGGGCTCGACAAGATCGTCGCGCTGCACGCCGCGCTCGGCATCCGGACGCTCGACGACCTCGAGGCGGCCTGCGTGGCGGGCCGCGTGCGGGCCGTGAAGGGCCTGACCGAGAAGACCGAGCGCCGGATCCTCGAGGCGATCCGCAAGCTCCGAGCGCCCGAAGCGCAGCGCGTGCTCCTGCCCGAAGCGATCGCCATCGCCGAGGCGATGAGCCAGCACCTCGCGAAGGCGCCCGACACCGGGAGCGTCGAGGCGGCCGGAGAGCTGCGCCGCTGGAACGAATCGGTCGATGAGCTCGCGATGATCGTCGCGTCGGATCGGCCCGCCGACACGATGAAGCACGCGCAGCGGGCGCCGCTGCTCGCCGAAGTGACCTCGCGGGGTAAGCAGCTGCTCGAGGGACGTCTGGCGAGTGGTCTCCCGCTGCGCCTTCAGATCGTGTCCCGCGCCGCGTACGGCTCGACGTTGTTGAAGGCGACCGGCTCCGCGGCCCACGTCGAGCATCTCGAGCGCCTGGCGCGCGAGCGTGGCGTCGAGCTCAGCGGAGTGAGCGAGGGCGACATCTACCGCGAGCTCGGGCTGCCGTTCATCTCGCCGGAGCTCCGCGAGGGCCAGGGCGAGATCGAGGCGGCGCTCTCGGGCTCGTTGCCCACCGATCTCGTGACGGCGGACGATCTCAGGGGGCTCGTGCACTGCCACACCGTGTTCAGCGACGGCCAGCACACGGTCGAGGAGATGGCGCGCGCCGCCGATGCGCTCGGCATGGAGTACATGACCATCACCGACCATTCGCCGGCGGCGGCCTACGCGGGTGGTCTGACGATCGATCGGCTGAAGGCCCAGTGGGAGGAGATCGCGCGCGTCCAGGAGCGCGTGTCGGTGCGGCTCCTGCGCGGAACGGAGTCCGACATCCTCGCCGACGGCAGCCTCGATTATCCCGACGCGATCCTCGAGCAGCTCGACGTGGTCATCGCGAGCATCCACCGCCGCCATCGCATGAACGCCGACCAGATGACGGAGCGCCTGGTCCGCGCGATGGCGCTGCCGTGCTTCAAGATCTGGGGCCACGCGCTCGGGCGCCTGATCCTGTCGCGGCCGCCGGTCGAGTGCCGTGTCGAGGAGGTCCTGGACGCGGCGGCCCGAGGCCGCGCGGCCGTGGAGATCAACGGCGATCCGAAACGGCTCGATCTCCCGCCACGCTGGCTCAAGGCCGCGCGTGAGCGCGGCCTCCGCTTCGTCATCTCAACCGACGCGCACTCGGTGCCGGAGCTCCGGAACGTCCGCTACGGCGTGGCCATGGCCCGCCGGGGCTGGATCGAGCGCGGAGAAGTGCTGAACGCGCGGAGCGCCCAGGAGTTCGTGAAGTCGGTCGCGCCGACAGGCATCGCGTGAGCCGGGTCTTCCTGCTCTCGCCCGCCCACTGCGGGGGCGTGCGCGCCCGGATGGTACTGAGCGAGCGCGCGTCGTTCGACCTCGCCCAGCGCGTTCGCGTCGCGGGCGCTCCGCTCGGCGAGGTCTTCTCGTTCCTGAGCGGCCTCTACTTTCGCGGTAAGCTGACCTACGCGCGCGCGTTCGCGAGCCCGTCGGACGGCCGCGCCGGGGTCTTCGTCATCACGCCGACCGACGGCCTGCGCCCGGCCGACGAGCGCGTCGATCTGGCGCGGCTCCGGCGCTTTGCGAGCGTCGACATCGCGGGTGACGAGCCGCGCTATCGCGAGCCACTCGACCGCGACGCGCGCCGGCTCGCCCGGCGCATCGGACCTGGCGGCGAGGTCGTGCTGCTCGGGAGCATCGCCACCGGCAAGTACGTCGAGCCGCTGCTGGCCGTGCTGGGCGAGCGATTGCGCTTTCCGGCGGATTTCGTCGGCCGAGGCGACATGAGCCGCGGCGGGTTGCTGCTCCGCTGCGCACGAGCCGGCACCGAGCTCCCCTACGTCGGCGTGCGCGACGCGGTGCGCCGCGGGCCGCGACCGCCTCGACTGCCGCCGCCGGCTCGATGAGCCGTGGCCGCGCCGGGCGCGCTCGCGCGGCGAAGCCGACCGGCCGCGTCATTCCGACCGACGTCGACGGCGTCGAGCTGCGCGCCGGGCCGCGCTCGGTTCACCTGACCAATCTCCGCAAGCCGTTCTGGCCGGAGCTCGGCCTCACCAAGGGCGACCTCCTGCAGTACTACGTCGACGTGTCACCGGTGCTCCTGCCGCACCTGCACGACCGGGCCATGGTGATGAAGCGCTATCCGAACGGCGCCGCCGGCGACTTCTTCTTCATGAAGCGCGCGCCGTCGCCGCGCCCCGACTGGATCGAGACGTGCGCGATCGAGCACGAGTCGGGCACCGTGATCGACTTCCCGATCATCCAGGACCTTCCCGCGCTGCTCTGGGTCGTGAACCTCGGCTGCATCGACCTGAACCAGTGGTACGCGCGGTGCGACGACGTCGACCGGCCCGACTACCTGCACTTCGATCTCGATCCGGTGAAGGGCGCCACCTTCGCCCAGGTCCGCGAGGCCGCGCTGATCCTGAAGGAGACGCTCGACTCGCTGAAGATGCCGAGCTATCCGAAGACCACGGGCTCGCGCGGCATTCACGTGTACGTGCCGATCGTCCGCGGGCCCACGCAGAAGGACGTCTGGTCGATCGCGAAGACCATCTCGATCTCGCTGGCCGGCTCTTACCCGCGCCTGCTCACCGCCGAATACCGCGTGGCCCGGCGGCCGACCGAGCGCGTGCTCGCCGACTACAACCAGAATGCCTGGGGCCGGACTCTCGCCTCGGTCTACTCCGTGCGCCCGCACCCGGCGGCGGCCGTATCGACGCCGGTCGAGTGGTCGGAGATCGAGCGCGGGCTCACGATCGAGGACTTCCGGATCGACAACGTGCCGGCTCGGGTGGCCGAGCGCGGCGACCTGTTCGCCCCCTTGCTGGCCCCCCGGCGCCGCTTCAAGCTCGAGAGCCTGGCGTAGAGCAGGGGGGCCTCGCCTCGACGGCTCGAGGCCCCCGGCGCGCGCTACAGCATTTCCTTGCGCGCCTTCTTGGCGCGCGCGGCTCCGATCGCGGTCTTCACTTCCTTTTCTTCCTCGGGCGGCGGCAGCACGGCGGGCATGCCGAGCGACTCGATCCACAGCTCGCGGCACCAGCCGGTGGAGTGATAGAGATGCTCGTCCTCCTCGTCCTCGACCTCCTCGCAGGCGGCGGTGAGGGTCTGCCGCAGCTCGCCCTTCGACTTCTCGGCGAGCTCGTGGATCAGCTCCCAGTTCAGATGGTCCTTCGTCTCGGCTTGCACGACGCTCTCGCATGCCACGAGCTGCGCGGCCTCCGGCGGGCCGGCCTCGAGCGCCATTTCCATGGCTTCGACCAGCGACTCGCCGATGTGGCGGACGATCATCTGCCCCGGCGTTTCCATGGCCGGATCGAGCCCGAGCTTGTCCATCAGCGCGAGGACGATGCGCTCGTGGTTGCGCGTCTGCTCGAGGTACTCCTCCCATTCCTTCTTGAGATCGTCGTTGACGACGCAGCTGAGCGCCGTCGTGTAGACCTCGATCCCCCCACGCTCGGTCTCCAGCGCCTGGTACAAGAGCTCTGCGATCTGTTCGTTTTTCACACGATCCCTCCTGGTCGGCGACTTCGTCGTCGGCCGACTTGCCTCGTGCTGGCAAAGGCTGTGCCGTCGCGATCGAGGCGTGCCGCTCCGCGAGCGTTCGTTTGGCTTTTCGTGTGCTCTCGGGGCAGCGAGGACGTCGAGCTCGGTGAAGCGACCCGCGACTGGGCCGCGCGGGCCTACTCGATCCGGCGAACTTACCGGGTAATCGTTACGCTCTGGGAAGGCCGCCGACCCACCGGACGACGAGCTCGGCCAGCTCGCGCTCGTGTCCCTGGAAGCCATGACGGGCCCGCGGGACGACGGTGCCGGTGAACGATCGGGCGCGCACTGCGTTGCGGCGAAACGTCGCCACGACCTCGGGCGCCGGACGGTCGAGAAACTCGTCGCGGCTGCCGAGGATCGCGGCGATGGGCAGGCACACGGCTCGGAACGTCGTCCACCGCGCGTCGTCCCGATAGTAGGGGAACACGTCCTCGACTTCGCCCGGACGGTAGAGGCTGATGTAGCGCCGGGCGCTCCAGAAGCCCCACGCGCGCGGGATGAGCCCGTCGGGATCGCGCCGGGCGATCCGCTCGGCCGTGGCGACCCGGCGACGCAGCTCGCGCCCGCCAACCCGCTTGGTCTCGGCGGCCACGTCGGAGACCGGACCGACGAGCACGATCCCGCTGACACGCCGATCTCGAGCGCGGGCCGCATAGTGCAGCACCTTGTTGGCGCCGGTGGAATGACCGGCCAGGACGATTCGCCGGTAGCCGCACCGCCGGACGAAGGCGACCGTCGCCCGGATGTCCGCGACGCTCTGCGTGAAGCGCTCGAACGCGGCGCCGGCGAGGTGTCGGCCCCGGCCCGCGACGACGTCGTGACCGCGGTTGTTCAGCTTGAAGTAGGCGATGCCGGCCGCGTTGAGGCGCGCCGACAGCTCCCGCGTGAGCGGCTGACCCGAGGAGAAGACCGACCCGAGACCGTGCACCCAGACGACGGCCGCGCGGCGACGGCCTCTCGGCTCGCAGACGGCGCCGTCGAGCCAGACGCCGTCTCGTGTTGCAATGCGCACGAGGGACACGGGAACTCCGACCGATCGCGGCATCTCGGTCCGCAGTATAATCGGCCAGATCTTCGGGTGGGAGGAAGAGCCATGCTGACCCACGAAGAGAACGAGCTCATCACCCGCATCGAGCCCGGCACGCCGATGGGAGCTACGATACGGCGCTACTGGCTCCCGGCCTTGCTCGCCTCGGAACTGCCCGGGCCTGACTGCGCGCCCGTTCGGGTGCGGCTCCTGGGTGAGGATCTGGTGGCCTTCCGCGACACCGAAGGGCGTATCGGTCTGCTCGAGGAGCTGTGCCCGCACCGCCGCGCCTCGCTCTTCTTCGGCCGCAACGAGGAGTGCGGGCTCCGCTGCGTCTACCACGGCTGGAAGTTCGACGTCACCGGCCAGTGCATGGACATGATGAACGAGCCGGAAGAGCTCAGCTTCAAGCACAAGATCCGCCAGCCGTCGTACCCGACGGTCGAAGTGGGCGGGGTCATCTGGGCCTACATGGGGCCGCCCGACTTGCAGCCACCACTGCCCAAGTTCGCCTGGACCCAGGCCCCTGCGACGCACCGGCACGTGTCGAAGGTGATCGAGGAGTGCAACTGGCTCCAGGCGCTCGAGGGCGGCATCGATACCTCGCACGCGCCGATCCTGCACCGGCTGCTCGTGCCGAACTCGAAGCGCGGCGGGCTCAATCCCACGACCGCGTTCGTGCGCGGCAAGGCGCCGAAGCTGGTCGTCGATCTGACGGACTGGGGTTATCAGTACTCGGGCATCCGGCCGCTCGGCGAGAGCGAGATCCACATTCGCACGTATCACTTCGTGATGCCGTTCCATCAGATCCGCCCCTATCTGACCGGCCAGGGCTTTCCGGCCGTAGCCGGCCACATCTGGGTGCCGATGGACGACCACAACACGATGGTCTACAACTGGCACTACAGCACCACCGAGCAGCCGCTCGACGAGGAAGATCGCCTCGAGCGCCGCTCCGGCAACGGCCCGGCGCACGTCGACCAGGCCACGTTCCGCTCGAAGGCGAATCGTCAGAACAACTATCTGCTCGATCGCCAGGTGCAGAAGACCGAGACGTTCACCGGGATCGACGGCATCAACACGCAGGATCGTGGAATTCAGGAGAGCATGGGCCGCATCGTCGATCGCAGCAAGGAGCACCTGGGCCCGGCCGACAAGGCGATCATCCAGGCGCGTCGCCTGCTGCTCGCCGCGGTCCGGACCGTGCGCGAGGGCGGTGTGCCGCGCGGGATCAATCCGACGTACTACCCGCTGCGCGCCTCCGAGGGCGTGGTGCCGCGCGACGCCGACTGGCGCGAGATCCTGACGCCCGAGATGGCGTTGGCCGAGATTCTCAGCACGGTGTAGTCGATCGCGACCGCCCGGCCGCGCGGCAGCTCCCGACGCGTCGCGGCGGTCGTCGTCGTCCTCGTCGTCTCGATCGCGGGGTGCGCGACGGGTCCGTTCAGGCTCTTGCCCTACGAGTTCGTCGATGCGCCCGCGACGACCGCCGCGCCGTCGCGCCCTTCCGAGACCGCGAGCCGTGTCGCTGCGGTCGTGGACGTCTCCACGATCGAGCCCGACGTCCGCTATCTGGCCGCGCCCGCGCTTCACGGACGGCTTCGCGGCAGCGAGGGCAGCGCCCGAGCGCGCGCGTACATCGTCGCGAGCCTGAAGGCCGCGGGCCTGGCGCCGCTCTTCGGCGACGGCTTCGAGCAGCCCACGTACCCGAGCGGCCGCGACGCCGAAGCCTATGCCGTCAACGTCGGCGCGATCCATCGCGCGGCCGACGGCGACGCGCGCTGGATCGTGCTCGTGGCGCACTACGATCACCGGGGCGTGATCGGCGGTGAGGTCCAGGCCGGAGCGGACGACAACGCGAGCGCGGTCTCGCTCCTCCTGGCGCTCGGCCACGCGCTCGGCCGCGCTCGGTCGCCCCTTCGCCGTCACGTCGTGCTGCTGTTCCCGGATGCCGAGGAGCCGCCCGACGTTCGCACGGAGCGGATGGGGTCGTCGTGGTTCTGGCGCCACCTGCCGCTGCCGGCCGACCGGCTCGACCTGGCGCTCGTCTTCGATCTCATGGGCGGGCGCGCGTCGCCCGACGTGCGGGCGGCCGGGCTGGCGAATGCGCTGTTCGTCCTGGGCGCCGAGGCCGACCCGAGCCTGGCCGCCCTCGTGAACGACGTCGGTCCGGCGCCGGGCGTCGAGCCGATCAAGCTGAGCCTGCCGATGATCGAAGTGATGCCGTACCGGCCGGGCTCGCGATTCGCCCGCAGCGACTATCATGGTCTGCGCGAGCACGTCGGGCGGCCGTTCCTGTTCCTGACGACCGGGCGGACCGAGACCTATCACACAGCGGCCGACACGCCGGACACCGTCGACTACGATCGGCTCCGCACGCTGACGCGCTGGGTGACGCAACTGGCGGTTCATGCGGCCGACACGGACGTCGAGCTCGGCTGGCGTGACGGGCGGGCAGACGCGCGCTCGGACGCGCGCTCGCTGCTGAGGCTCTATCGGGCGATCGACACGAGCGGGCGCGTGCCGTGGCTGCTCCGCCGAGCGCTCGACCGCGATCGGCGGCGAGTGGAGCAGATGCTCGAGTTCTGGGATCACGGCGTCGCCCCAACGGCCGAGAGCTATCGCGCGCTCCAGCTCGCCTCGATCCGGGCCCAGGCGGCCCTCTGGCATCCGTCCGGGTGGTGGTTCGCGCTGTGGTAGCGTCGTGGCCTGGGGGAGAGCCATGGAGCTGATCACTGTCGCGTCGTCGGGCAACGTCATGATGACCAACGCGGCGATCTCACCCGAAGGACGGCTCTTCGGGAATTTCCCGCGATGGACCCAGGTGCCCACGCCCTCGGTCGGCGAGGCGACGGCCGACGGCGGGTTCCGCCCGTTTCCCGGCGGCGCCTGGAACGAGTGGCGGGCGGGACTGCCTCCCGGCGACCGGTTCGTGTGCACGCACGGCATCCACGCCGACCGCGAGAACAACCTGTGGGTCATCGACGACGCCTCGCCGCATCACGGCGCGATGATCGAGGGCGGCGTGAAGCTGGTGCAGATCGATCTCGGCACCGACCGCGTGCGCCGCGTCTATGCCCTCGGCAAGGATCTGGCGCCGCCGGGCGCCGTGCTGAGCCACATGCGGGTCGATGCGCGCTTCCTCTACGTGACCGACGCCGGTCTCGGGGCGATTCTCGTGATCGATCGCGACACCGGGCGGGGGCACCGCGTGCTCGAGGGCGCGCCGTGCTCGCGCGCGGACCGGACGATCACGCCGCTGATCCACGGCAAGCCGCTGCTGCATCCGGACGGCCGGGTGCTGGTGATCAATCTCTCGCATCTCGAGCTGAGCCCGGACGGCGCGTGGATGTACTTCACGCCGCTCTTCGGCCCGACGCTCTGGCGAGTGGAGACGAAGTACCTGCACGACGCGCGGCTGACCAGCGCGGAGCTCGCGGCGCGCGTGGAGTCAGTCGCGTCGATCCCACCGGTCACCGGCATCACGGCGGATGCGGCGGGCAATCTGTATCTCTCGGCACTGACCGAGGACGGCGTGCTCAAGCTCGGACCCGATCGCCGGTTGCAGACGCTGATCCGCGACGACCGTATCAGCGGGCCCAACGAGGGCAGTCTCGGGCGCGACGGCTTCTACTATTTCCCCAATTCGCAGGCGCTGCGGGTCAATCGCCCGTACGAGGTGTTCAAGATCAAGGTGCTCTGAGGATCACTCGATCTATATGGGCAATACGGCTAACGCTCGCGGTCCGTGGCCGGGGCGATGGGCCCGGCCTGCTCAGGTGGCGGCGAGCTCCCAGAAACGTCACTTTCCTCTCGGAATGAACCCGGGAACGCCGGTCTCCACAACGGTATTGAATCTCACCCGCGACTTGATTCCTTCGCTGATCTCCCGCATGGCGTCCTCAGGAATGGTGGAGATGTCAAAGTTCTCCTTGATCCGGCTGGGGGTCTTCGAGGTGGTCAGGAGGGCCGTCCCGCGTTGGATTGCCCAGGCGAGCAAGACCTGCGCCGCGGTCTTGTTGACGCGCTTGGCGATAGCGGTGATGACAGGATCTTCCAGCAACTTGGGCTCGCTACTATGCCCCAGCGCCGCGAACGCTTGCAGCACGATGCCATTCTTTCGGCAATAGTCGAAGAGGTCCCATTGCGGGAGATACGGATGGGATTCGACGTGAACAACCGCAGGCTTGATTCTCGCGGCTTCAAAGATCTCCTTCACCTTTTCCAGGCTGACGTCAGACAATCCGATGGCCTTGCACTTGCCCTCGTCCACAAGGCCCTCCAACGTCCTCCATGTATCCAGCAAGGTCACCCCTTTGTCATAGATCACGTTGCCGTTCGCGTCCCTCGGGTCCTGCTCGTCTCCAGGTTGGAAGGCAAAGGGGGTGTGGATGAGATAGAGATCGACGTAGTCGAGTTGGAGTTTCTTGAGGCTCGCCTCGAAGGCGGGTGCGACGCGTTCAGGACGATGATTGTTGTTCCAGAGCTTCGTGGCGATAAACACGTCCTGCCGCTTGATCCTCCCCGCCTTGAACACCTCCTGCATCGCTTCGCCGACCTCTTTTTCAGTCCGGTAACGTTCCGCAGTGTCGAGCTCACGAAATCCTGCTTCGAGCGCGGCCTTGGTCGCGTTCTTGGTTGCGATGACGTCGGGAATCAGCGTGCCAAAACCGAGCGCGGGGATCGCACCGGATCCGTTGTTGAGGGGCATCTTCGTATAGCGAAGGCTATCAGGTTCTAGCATTTGTATTGCCCCTCCGATATTTCCAGTTGAGCGGCCGGCGGCACTCGCCCTGTCGGGGGAGACGGACCGTTCGCGCGCTGGCCCGCTTCAACGCATTGTCAGGCCGCACATCTCGCTTCAAGGCACTTGATGACGTCTCGCATCCTGTGAAATGGAATTACCGCAACGAGCTCACCAGGGAGATCTCGCCACGGGCGAACCGAATCCAGTCGTTTCAGCGCCTTCACGATGTCGCTCGTCATCGACGCTTCGAGCCAGGCTCGCAACTCCTCAATCAAGGCTCTCTCGTCGGAGCCACCGCGCGGGAGTTCTTGTTCGTCCCGAAAGAGAGGCCGGAGTTCACCTCGAAAGGGTGTTTGTAGTCGATACTTACCCGCCATCATGCTGTCATCGACGGTAAAGGTGATCGTGCCCCCGTCACGCCAGATCATGATATCCGTCACGCGCATTCTAGTGGTTGGCCTAACTCTGCCGGTGAGCGGCGCGCCTCTGGCGCGTCCGCTCCACTGGCGGGTTAGGTGACTTCATGTGAGTGGAGGATCTGTTCATCGGTCCCGGCTGG
>CAYVHH010000388.1:0-14611 GCA_964450175.1 uncultured bacterium
ATCGTACCGAAGCTCTGGCGCTTCCTATTGACCTCGGGAGGCCGACGGGCGGCCGTGTCCGAGGTGATGCTGCGCCTGCACTATCTGACTTCCCTCGCGGTGGCCAACGTCGCCCTCCTCGTGCTGCTCGGTCTCGCCTTCGATGAACGCCTCACGTCGGTGTGGCTACCACTCACGGCGGCGCCCTACTACCTCCTCTATGCAGTCGATCTCCGGAGCATGGGCTATCAGTGGCGCGATGTGCTGCGCGTATACGCGCTGAACTTGCTGCTGATCCCCGTAAACCTCGGCGGTGTCCTGCGCTCGGTGCAGCAGGCGTTCACCGGCCGGCGCTCGACGTTCGGCCGTACGCCGAAAGTCGCCGGCCGGACCGCAGCGCCCGCTGGCTACGTGCTGGCCGAGGCCGGATTGCTTGGCTGGTGGACGTTCGGGGCGCTGATGGAACTTGAGGCCGGGCACCGGCTAAACGGACTCTTTGCCTTCGCCAACGCGGCGTTCCTGATGTACGCCTTCGTCCGGTTCGTCGGGTTACGGGAGGCGTGCGAGGACCTGCAGCCGCTCGTGGCACACACCGCTCACGTGCTCGGCACGCCGCGGCTCGCGTGGGCATTGAGGCGGTTCGGCGCACCCCTTGTCGTCGCCCTGGCGCTGCTCTTCCCCTCCGCGGTGACCGGGACCGACCTCGCCATTACGATCGACGACCTTCCCACACACGGGCCGCTGCCGCCGGGTCTCACGCGCCAGGCGGTGGCCGACCAGGTCATCGAGGCCTTGCGGCGCCATAAGATTCGCGATGCCGTCGGCTTCGTGAACGGAGGACAGATCGTCGACGCGCCCGAGCACGGTATCATCCTGGAGCACTGGATCGCTGCGGGTTACCGCCTTGGCAATCACACGTTCGGTCACGTCGACCTCGATCGGACTGGGTCGGATGCCTTCCTCGCTGACGTCGAGCGCAACGAGCCGGTCATCGCGCAGTACGGCGGAACCGATCCCGATCGGATGCTCCGCTATCCGTATCTGCACGAGGGGGCCACGCTGATCGAGAGAGAAGGTGTACGGCGCGCACTCCGGAAGCGGCGATACCAGATCGTGCCGGTCACCGTCGACTTCTACGACTGGGCGTGGAACGAGATGTATGCGCGGTGCGCGGGCAGACCTGGGGCGATGGACGCGCTGACGCGGGGATTCCGGGAGGCATCGCTTCGCGCGCTCGACTGGTCCGAGGAGACCGCGGACACGATCGTGCGACGGCCGATCAAACAGATCCTTCTCCTCCACGTCAGTGCTCTCGTCGCGCTGACGCTCGACGACCTGCTGTCGGCCTACGAGGCGCGGGGGGTCCGCTTCATATCCGTGCGGGACGCGCTGGAGGACCCGGTGTACGGGATCGATCCGAGAGTCACCTGGCAAGGCCAGGAGAACTTTCTGACGCAGTTGCTGCGCGCTACCGGCCGGCCCCGTCCGCGACCGCCGCTCCCGCGCGAAGAATGCCCCACGGGCTGAGCATGCTGTTCAACTCGTACGCCTTCATTCTCGGGTTCATGCCGTTGACGCTGCTGCTGTTCCACGGATTACGCGCCACTGGCCTGGCACGTGGCTCGATCTGCGTCCTCGCGCTCCTGTCGCTGGGCTTCTACGGCTGGTGGAATCCGATGTACCTGCTGCTGATCGTGCCGTTGATCGTCGCGAACTTCGCGCTCGCCGCCCGTATCGTGCCTCGGGCCGGCCGGCGGCGGCGCGCCGCCAAGCCGCTGCTGATCATCGGCATCGCGCTCAACCTCGCGACGCTGGGCTACTTCAAGTACGCCAACTTCTTCGTGGACAACCTCGATGCGGTCGCCGGCCTCGACCTCGTCCTGGGCAAGGTGGTGCTGCCGATCGGCATCTCGTTTTTCACCTTTCAGAAGATCGCCTTCCTCGTGGACGCGTACCGGGGCAAGGTCGACCGGCTGAACTTCGTCGACTACGCGCTGTTCGTGACCTTCTTCCCGCAGCTCATCGCCGGCCCGATCGTGCACCACAGCGAGGTGATCCGACAGTTTCGAGAGCAGACGACGGTGTCGATGCCGACCATCGCGCTCGGCGTCACCATTTTCGCGGTGGGCCTGGCCAAGAAAGTGATGCTCGCCGACACCGCCGCGCTCTACGCTTCCCCCCTCTTCGACGCCGTCGCCGCCGGCGCCCGTCCCGACGCGCTGGCCGCCTGGGGCGCGGCATTGGCCTACACGGCGCAGCTCTACTTCGACTTCTCCGGCTACTCCGACATGGCCATCGGCGCCGGCCTTCTGTTCGGCATTCGCCTGCCGGTCAATTTCGCGTCGCCGTACCAGGCCGAGAGCATCATCGATTTCTGGCATCGCTGGCACATCACACTGTCGCGCTTCCTTCGCGACTATCTCTATGTGCCGCTCGGGGGCAACCGAAAGGGCCGTGCGCGACGCTACGTGAATGTCCTGATCACCATGGTGCTGGGCGGCTTCTGGCACGGCGCGGGCTGGACGTTCGTGATCTGGGGCTCGCTGCACGGTTTCTATCTCGTGGTCAATCATCTGTGGCGTGCGCTGCGCGGAGAATCCGGAGGGAGCTCCGCGTCTTCGAGCCCGCTCGAGCGTCGCTTGGGCCAGGCGATCACGTTTCTCGCTGTCGTCGTCGCCTGGGTGTTCTTCCGTTCGGAGAGCGTCGGGAGCGCCGTTCAGATGCTGCGGGCGATGGCAGGAAGCAACGGCGCGGCAGGACCGGCGTCGGTCGATAGCGCTGCCGCGCTCGTTGTTTCCTCCGCGCTCCTGGCCATTGCCTGGTTCGCGCCGAACACCCAGGAGCTGACGGGCTACGTGGGCCCGGAGGGCGCGTATGCGGCAGCGGTGCCGCATCGGCCACCGCCACTCAGATGGCAGCCGACCGCGGGTTGGGCGGTGGCCGTCGGGTGCCTTTTCGGGATCGCGCTGATGCTGATGTCGAAGGTTTCGGAGTTCATCTATTTTCAATTCTGAGGCGGCCACTACGTACTGTCGGATCGCGCTCTCGACGACAATCTTGTTGATCGCCGCGATCGCAGCCGTCAACTGCGTCGTGGATCCGTTCGGCACGTATCGGCTTGTCGAGCTCGAGGGTTTCAACACAGACAAGCCCGCCGTCGACCATCGCGTCCGTCTGGTCAAGGCCTACGACGTGCGGCGCCTCAAGCCCCGGGGGATCATTCTCGGCACGTCCAGAAGTCACCTGGGGCTACGGCCTTCACATGACGGGTGGGACCCGGCGGCGAAGCCGGTATACAACCTTGCCTTCGACGGTGCGACCACCAAGGAGATGTACCAGTACCTCCTTCATGCTCACGCCGTGCGGCCGCTTCGGCAGGTCGTGCTCGGCCTCGACACCTACCACGCCACCCTGGCTCCGGCGACTGCCCGCCCAGACTTCGATCCGCATTTGCTGGACGCGCCCGGGGCCTTGGCCCTGCCATCGCTCGTACGGGCCGACCTGAAGGTCCTCGCCAGTCTCGATACGCTGCGCGCCAGTGTGGCGACGGTCCGATCGCAACGTGATCGCCAGCCGCAGTGGTTCGCGCCGGACGGCCAGCGTCTCGGAGAGGTGTTCTTTCGCCGGGCCGGCGAGCACTTCGAGGAGCTCGGACCGCGAGGGTATTTCGAAGAGATCGATCGACTCGAGGTTGGATTCAAGCGGGAGGGACAGCTCGCCGCGAATACTCGCGAGACAGGTCGCACCGCCCAGGTACCCACGGCGGCCGGCGAGACATCCCTGGACTACATCCGGCGCATCGTCGCCTTCTGTCGCGCGCAGGGCGTGGACTTGCGCATCTTCATCGCCCCCGAGCACGCGCACCAGCTGGAGATCACGGCGGCCATCGGGGAATGGGCGACCCTCGAGAATGCCAAGCGCGCGCTCGTCCGGCTGCTGGCCGAGGACGCCGTGCGATACCCGGGTGCGCCGCCGATCCCTTTGTGGGATTTTAGCGGATACTCATCCGTAACGACAGAAGCCCTTCCCAGGCCCGGTAGTCACGCCGAGATGGAATTCTACTGGGATTCGTCCCACTTCAAGGACATCGTGGGCGACTTCGTGCTCGATCGACTCTTCGGTCTGAGCCACCCACGGCGAGAAGTACCGGCCGATTTCGGAGTGCGGCTCACGCCGGCCACCATTGACCTCACGCTCGCACAGCTACGCGCGGATCAACTCGCGTACCGGCGCGGCCATCCGGAGGACGTGGTGTGGATCCGGTCGCTGGTCGACGGCATCGCGGCACATCCCGGTGATCCGGGGGTCGTGGCCTCCGCCGGTGTTCCGACAGCGACTACCGGACGATCAGCCCCTGAGGCTCTTTCCCCGCCTTGATCTGGCCCTCGAGCACGAGCTTCTGCACGTCGACGACAGCCACGGAGTTCGCCCCGGTGACGGCGATGAACGCCGTCTTCCCGTCCTTGCTGAATCCGATGTTGGTGCCGCCCGGGCCGATGGTGAGTCGTTTCACTTCTTTGAACGTTCTCGCGTCGAAGACCTGGGCGATCGTGTCCTTGCCGTTGGTGACGATCGAGTACCGGCGGTCGGGCGTCCACGCGTTCGTCACCGGCGAGCTGCCGGTCGGCTCGGTCGAGAGCACCGACAGGTCGTCAGCGCCGAGAACCACGTTCGTGTTCGCTTCGGCCGTCTGGACCCAGACCTCCTTGCCATCGGGGGACACACGCAGCATGTGCGGCTTGCTGCGGGCGGGGAACGAGACGGTCTTGACCAGCGTCCGGCTGATCATGTCGATCTTCGAGACCGTGTCCGCCTCGCGCTCCGGTGTATAGCCGAACCGACCGTCCGGCGAGAGGTGGAGATCTCAGGGGAAGGCGCCGGTCTTGAGCGTGGACTCGACCTGGCCGGCCTCGAGGTCGAGGAAGGCGATGAGGTCGTCACCGGCTACGTTGATGGCGGCCTTCTTCTTGCCGGGAAGCACGACCAGACTGTGACCGGGCCCTTTGCCGAGCCCCGTGATCGTTCGAGTGACCGCCACCTGCTTCGGATCGATCGCGATGGCCTGCACCTCATTGTCGGGAAAGTCGTAGGTCCAGATCCGGCTGCCGTCCCAGTACGTCTGCTCGTTGGACAGCCAGCGCACGGAGGCGCCCAGCGGCCTGGTTGCGCGCACCTGGCGGCTGACGGCATCGATCAAGGTGACGTCCTTCGAGCCGACGTTGAAGACGTAGACGGTTTCCCGGCCCTCGAGCGAGCCGGACGCCGGGGCCGGCTCCGCGGCGGCCACGCTCGGCCCCGAAGGACTCGAGCCGGCTTGGCTCGCGCCGGTGGGCGTTGGCGGGCTCCACGCGGAAGCGAGCGCGCCGAGCACCGCGCTGCTCACGCCCTTGAGGAGCGTCCGACGATCGACGCCGGGAGAGAGGAACCAATCCGTGCCGGACACGAACACGCCGGTGGCCTCGGCCCGCGAGGCACAATCTTCGGGCGCTCAGTGTGAGGGCGGCCTGGACTCGCGCAGCGGGTTAATGATCGCTTCGGACATCGGAACACCTCCTCGGTAGCCTCACGCCAACCGCCAGCGATGGGAATCTCGCCGGTCAGTCAACGGCGGTGGATCGTCGAGATTGTTAAAAGACGATCAGGCCCCGCGCCAGCTCGCCGGCGGCGAGCGCGCGGAAGGCCTCGTTGGCCTCGTCCAGACCATAGCGGCGCGTGATGAGCTGATCGATCTTCAGCTTGCCGGCCAGGTAGAGGTTGGCCAGCCGCGGTAAATCCTCGCGGGTGCGCGCGCTACCGTAGCTGCAGCCACGGATGACGCGCTCGGCGGTCACGAGCGGCCGCACATCCATCGGCACCGTGGCTCCGGTCTCCGGCACGCCGATCAGTACGCAGGTGCCGCCGGGTGCCAGGGCCTCGATGGCCTGGCTCACCGCGCGCGTGTCGCCGACCGCCACGAACGTGTAGTCGGCGCCGAGCCGCGTGAGGCGGCGGATGGCCGCCACCGCGTCCTCGCGCGAGGCGTCCACCCCGTGGCTGGCGCCCAGCGCGCGCGCGTGCTCGAGCTTGGCGGCCTTGACGTCGACCGCGATCACCGGGTGCGCGGCGACCAGGGCGCCGCCCTGCACGACGTTGAGCCCGACGCCGCCCACGCCGAACACCGCGATGCTGGCGCCCGGCGGCACCGCCGCCGTGTTGATGACGGCGCCGACGCCCGTCATCACCGAGCAGCCGATGAGCGCCGCGCGGTCGATCGGCACGTTCTCGTCGATCTTGATCGCGCACGACTCGTGCACGACGGTGGACGACGCGTACGTCGCCACGTGGCCGTAGTGATAGACGGCACGGCCGCGCAGCGACATCCGCGTGGTGCCGTCCGGCAGCACGCCCCGGCCTGGCTGCCGGCGCTCGCACAGGTTCGGCCGGCCGATCACGCAGTAGTGGCAGCGGCCGCACGTCGGCGCCCAGGACAGGATCACATGGTCGCCGCGCTCGAGCCCATCCACGCCGGGTCCGATCTCCTCGACCACACCGGCGCCTTCGTCGCCGAGCACGATCGGCACCGGCACGCCCTTCCACGAGCCGTCGGCGGCGTGCAAGCAGGAGTGACAGACGCCGCTCGCCGCCATCCGCACGCGCACCTCGCCGGTGCGCGGGGGCTCCAGCTCGAGCTCCTCGACCGAGAGCGGCTTGCCTTGCTCGAACAGGACCGAGGCTCGCATGGCGTCTCCTTTGAGGCGTCGTCCGCTAGGCGCTGTAGCGGATGCGCGGATCGAGATATCCGTACAGCACGTCTACGGCGAGGTTGATGGCCATGAACATCACCGCGACGAACAGGATCGTCGACTGGGTCAGCGGGTAGTCGCGCTGGTAGATCGACCACAGCACCAGGCGCCCGATGCCGGGCAGGGTGAAGACCTCCTCCACGACGACGGTGCCGCCGAGGAGGATCCCGATCTGCAGCCCGGCCACCGTCACGATCGGAATCAGCGCGTTCTTGAGGGCGTGCTTGAGGACGACGAGGCGGTCGGCCAGACCTTTGGCTGCCGCCGTGCGAATGTACTCCGAGCGCAGCACGTCGAGCATGCAGGCCCGGGTCGTCCGCGCGATGTTGGCCGCGCTGGCGGTGCCCAGGCACAGCGCGGGCAGCGCCATGATCGTGAGGTTGCGCCCCGGGTCGGCGAAGAAGCCGACCCACATGACCGGCGGCATCCACCGCAGGTAGATCGAGAAGAACAGGATCAGCATCGTGCCCTGCCAGAACACGGGGACGGACAGCCCGAGCAACGTGCCCACGCGAGTGACGTTGTCGATCGCCTGGTCGCGACGGATCGCGGAGAGGATCCCGGCGGGGATGCCCAGGAGCATCGCGAAGCCGACGGCCAGCGAGGTCAGCTCGATCGTTACCGGCAGCCGCTCGAGGATCAGCGCGACCACGGGCTTGCCGGTCCGCCAGGAGGTGCCGAGATCGCCGTGGGCGAGCGCCGCGACCCAGCGTCCGTATTGCTGCCACCACGGCTGATCCAGGCCGAAGAATCGCTTCAGCTCCGCCACCATCGCCGGACTCGCGACGGCGTCAGCGCCGATCATCTGCTCGACGACGGTGCCGGGGACCAGGCGCAGCATGAGGAACACGAGCACGGAGAGGCCCGCCAGGGTGACGGCCATCGAGTACAGCCGGACGACGACGTAGCGTCCCACCGCGCCGGCTACGTCTTGTCGACCGACGCGCCCTCCAGTCCGTACAGCAACGCCGTCGGGTGCTGGCGGAACCCCTTGACGGTGGCCTGCGTGAAGTCGATCAGATCGGCCGAGTACAGCCACAGGTGCGGCACGTTCTCGAGGATCGCGATCTGCACGCGGTCGTAGATCTCCTTGCGCTTCTTCTGGTCCATGGTGCGCCGGCCCTCTTCCAGCAGCGCGTCGACCGCCGGCACGCTCCACGAGTTCCAGTTCTGCCCCTTCGTCGAATGCAGCGGGCGGAAGAACGCCACGTCGGGATCGGCGTAGCCGGGCGTGCTGTTCATGGTCATGTCGAAGTCGTGGGCCAGCCAACGCTTGATCCACACGGCGTACTCGACGTTCTCGATCTCCATGTTGATGCCGATGCGCTTGAGCTGGGCGGCGATGACCGGCGCTCCGGACACCATGGTCGGGAACGTCGGGATCACCGAGCACTTCACGCTGAAGCCGTTCGGCACGCCGGCCTCGGCCATCAGCTTCTTGGCGCGCTCGAGGTCGGGCTTGTAGTACTTCATCCACTGTTCTTCGGGCAGCTGCCACTGCTTCATGGGCGCCGTGCACGGCGCGGTCAGGCGCCCGAAGCCGGCGGTAGCGACGCGCATCACCTGCGAGCGATCGACCGCCCACGAGATGGCCTGGCGCACGCGGACATCTCCGAGCGGACCCCGGTTGGCGCTCATGTTGAGGTAGTCGTAGCCCAGCCGCGAGGAGCGATAGCCGGTCAGCGACTTTTCGTCCTTCAGGAGGTTGTAGTTCTTGTTGTCCTCGATGAACGCGTGGTGCACTTGCCCCGTGCGCAGCGCCGCGACGATGTTGGCTTCGTCGGGGATGACGCGCACGATCAGCTCGTCGGCGTGCGGCAGCCCCTTCTTCCAGTAGTTGGGGTTGCGCTTGAAGACCATCTGCTGCTCGACCTTCCAGTCCTCCAGGATGAACGGGCCGGTGCCGAGCGCCGCCTTGTTGAGGTCGCCGTATTTTTTGACGCCCGCCTCACTGACGATGAAGCCCCAGAAGCCGCCCAGGGCGGCCACTAGCGCAGCGAACGGCTCCTTGGTGACGAACTTCACCGCGTACTTACCGGCGGGCTCGATCTTGTCCACCGCGTTGAAGTCCGACTTGCCGGCTGCCGACTTCTCCAGCAGGCGATCGAAGGAGAATTTCACGTCGGCGGAGGTGAACTCCTGGCCGTCGTGGAACTTCACCCCCTGACGCAGCTTGAACGTCCAGGTGAGCCCGTCGGGGCTCACCTGCCACGATTCGGCCAGCTCCGGCACCGGCGTCATGTCGGGCTCGAAGCGCACGAGCTGGTTGTAGGTCAAGGGCGAGCGGCGACTGCGCGACAGCGCTGGCACGAGCTGCGGATCGAGGCCGGTCGCCTCCGTCGTCTGGGCCGAGATCAGGGTGCCGGGCTTCGTCTGGGCGCCGGCCCGACGCGGGAGCGCGAAGGCGCCTGCGGTCAGGCCCGCGGATTTCAGCAGTTGGCGGCGAGTCAGCTGGCTCATGCACATCTCCTCTCTTTCAGCGCACTGCCTCACGATGCGTTCGGGTCGAGAATGTCGCGGAGCCCGTCGCCGATCAGGTTGAACGCCAGCACGGCGGTCATGATCGCCACGCCCGGGAACACCGAGATCCACGGCGCGGTCTCCAGATACGTGCGTCCCTCGTTCAGCATGTTGCCCCACGACGGCGTGGGGGGCTGCGCCGACAGTCCGAGGTAGCTCAGCGAGGCCTCGATGAGAATGGCCTGCGAGAAGGCAACGGTGCCTTGCACCACGAACGGCGACAGCACGTTCGGCAGCAAATGCTTGAGCGCCACGACCAGGCGGCCGGCGCCGAGCGCCCGCACCGCTTCGATGTACTCCTTCTCGCGCTCGGCCAGCACCGGCCCCCGGATGACGCGGACGAAGAGCGGCGTGTAGACGATCGTGATGGCCACGACCGCGCTGTTCACGCCCGGCCCGCGCAGCGCCGCCACGCCGACCGCCAGGAGCAACCCGGGGATACTGAAGAACACGTCCATCACCCGGTTGATCGCGTTGTCCCACAGGCCGCCGGCGTAGCCCGCCGTCAGCCCGAGCGTCCCGCCGACCAGCATCGCCAGCCCGATGGACGTCCCCGCGACGTAAAGCGAGACGCGCGCGCCGTAGATCACCCGGCTCAGCACGTCGCGACCGAACCGGTCGGTGCCGAACAGTGCCTGGGCTCCCGGCTTCGCCTCGATCAGGTCGAAGTTCTGCTCATCGGGGGGATGCGGCGCCAGCCCGCCGGCGAACAGCGCCATGCCGACGATCACCAGCGCGAAGACCGCGCCGACCACCACCACGGTGCTGCGCGCCGCCCGCCGCAGGCTCTTCGTCGCGATCCTCCGCGAGCAGGAGACTAGGCGGGAGCGGCGGCGAGTGTCAAGGCAAAGGCCTTGTTCAGGTGATCAGGTGTGCGGCGGGCTCGCGCCGCCGAGGCTAACCGCTGGCCCGCCCAGAAATGGGCCTGGCGAAGGAATCCCGTTGGACCACTAGTTCGATTTGATTGGAGCGGCGCAGACGACGAACGAAGACCTCAGTGCCGTGAGCCGGGTAGCTCCGTCAGCCTCGATGGTCATCTCGATGAACGCCGGAGGTTCTGTCTTCCTCCAGGTCTCTGAGAGGATCTTGATCGAATAGGCGACGCCCGCGTCGATCTTCTTTGCCTCCGTGTCGTAGGCCCAGAAGCGGCGCTGCTCGAGCTCGTATCGCTGGTAGTTGCACCGTGTCTCGATCACCCGCCAGGCGAACTGCTGCACTGGCCGCGGTACGTTGGTGCCACCGGCAAACAGGATCGGGGAGTCCACGGGAGCGGCCGAGAAGCCGGCCAGAGCACCCAGCATCGGCACGAAGCTCATGATCCACCGAGGAGATCCCTTCATGACGGCAGGATAAACCAGGTTCGCGAAGGCCCCAGGGGCTGGGCACACGGGCTCGCGATCCCTCGATCTTTGCTCACGCGGACGAGATCGTGCAGGGAGGGACCGGTGAGAGTTCAAACACCTGGGTTGACGACCGTGCAGCCATCCGCGTACGGTAGCCGCGCGCCACCCCAAAGGAGGGCTCGCGACATGCACCAGCCCCATCTTGCCGGAAGCGGAAAGCTGAATCGCAGGCGATTCCTCAAGGCAGCCGCCGGGACGACCGCCGGCGCCGCACTGACCGCATGGTCGCTCAAGCGCGCAAAGCCGGCCCGGGCCGCGGTGCGCTCCGACCGCGCTCGCGCCGCCGAGGCGAACCCCAAGCGCGGGGGCGTGCTCAAGTGGGCGGGGCCTGCCGAGGTCGCGCACTTCGACGTGCACCAGGGGGCGTTCCGCTTCGTCCTCGGGCAGATGTACAACAACCTCGTGCGCTTCAACCCCGCGGACGGCCTCAAGACGATCATCCCGGATCTCGCGGAGAGCTGGAAGATCTCGCCGGACGGCAAGACGTACACGTTCAAGCTGCGCGACGGGGTGAAGTTCCACGATGGGACTCCGTTCGGCTCGGCCGACGTGGTGGCCACGTTCTCGCGCATCATCTTCCCGCCGGCGGGCATGGCCAGCATCTACAAGGACCAGTTCTCGGCGGTGGCGAAGCTCGACGCGATCGATCGCCTCAACGTGCGGTTCGTGCTCAAGGAGCCGCAGCCGTACTTCCTCGAGCTGTTCACGCCCTCGTCGATGGTCGTCTACTCCAAGAAGGCGCTGGACGAGAACAATCAGGATCTCCGCAAGGTCATCGCGCCCGGCACCGGCGCCTTCATGTTCAAGGAGCGCAAAGCCGCCGAGAAGTGGGTGATGGTGCGGAACCCGAGCTACTGGGATCCGGAGATCCCGTACCTCGACGGCATCGAGCTCTTGCACGTTCCCGCGTGGACGGACCGGGGCACGGCCGTGCTCACGGGGCAGGCGGACTATTCTCCGAACGTCTCGCTCGAGACGCACCAGGAAGGGCTCAAGCGCAAGGACATCGTCGGGACCGTGCGCTATCCGGGCGAGTTCAACTCGTACCAGGTGCACATCAACAACGAGCGCAAGCCCTTCAACGACCCTCGGGTGCGGCGCGCGATCAACCTGGCGGTGAGCCGTCAAAATCTCATCAAGGCGTTCGGCACCCAGGAGCCGATCATGCTCACGCGCTGGATGAGTCACGCCAGCGAGTTCGCCACGCCCTTGAAGGAGATCGAGACTCTTCCCGGATATCGCGCGGACAAGACCGCGGACATCGCCGAGGCGAAGAAGCTGATGGCCGCCGCCGGCCTGGCCGACGGGGTCAAGAACGTCGACTTCGTGTCCGCCTCGGTCGCGCCTCACGCCGAGATCCTGGCCCCCGCCTTCCAGGACGAGCTCAAGCGCACACTCGGCATCGAGACCAAGATCCGCGTGATGGAGCGGGCGCTCCTCATCGAGGAGCTGAAGAAGGGCACCTTCGACATGATGGTGCAGACGGAATACCGCTCGCCCATCGGAGATCCCGGCCCGGGCTGGGAGATGTGCCTGAAGACGGGCGGCTCGCTCAACTTCTCTCGCTACTCCAGTCCGGAGTTCGACAAGCTGCTGAAGCAGGTCAACAGCGAGACGAACAAGGGCAAGCGCAAGCAGCTCTTCGCGCAGGGCATGGTGCTCCTGGACCAGACGGCGCCGCTCTACCTGATCGGGTTCACTGACCACCTGCCGATGTGGCGGAACACCGTCAAGGGCCACAACAGCGAAGCGCGCGTCTTCTCGGAGCTCGGTCGCGTGGACACGTTCTGGCTGGATCGGTAGCGGCAGGGCGGGTGGTCTGACGGGGATCACCCGGGCGACGGCGAACCCATGCGCAAGTATCTGGCTCAGCGCCTGCTCATCGCCATCCCGACGATCTTCGGCGTCACGTTGCTCATCTTCATCGCCATGCGCGTGCTGCCGGGCGATCCGCTCTCGGCGATCTCGGGCGAGGGCGGGGGCACGTACGTGCTCAGCCCGGAGCAGCTTCGGGCCGCGCGGGCGAGCCTGGGCCTGGATCGGCCCTACGTGGTGCAGTACCTGGACTGGGTCAAGGACGTCCTGCGCGGCGATCTGGGCAAATCGTTCTGGCGCGGCGAGCCCATCCGCGAGGTCATCGTGCGCCGGGCGCCGATCACCGGGCAGATCGCGCTGATGGCCATCATTCTCTCCTGGGTGATCGGTCTGCCGGTGGGCCTGATCGGGGCGTTGTGGCGGAACTCGTGGACCGACTACGGCTTCCGGCTCGTCGTCACGCTCTTCATGGCGATTCCCAGCTTCTGGGTCGGGCTGATGATCGTCCTCTCTCTGGTCCTCACGCTCACGTGGAGACCGCCGCTGACGATCGTGTACTTCTGGGACGACCCGGTTCGCAATCTCCAGATGACCGCGGGACCGGCGCTGGCCCTGGGGGTCGCGCTCGCCGCGATGATGGCGCGCATCACGCGCTCCTCGGTGCTGGAGGTGCTCGGCGAGGACTACGTGCGCACCGCTCGGGCCAAGGGGCTGCGCGAGCGCGTCGTGGTGTGGCGCCACGCGCTGGTCAACGCGATGCTGCCCATCCTGACCGTCACGGGGACGGCGCTGGGCGCGCTCCTGGGCGGCTCGGTGGCGGTCGAGCGCGCCTTCAGCGTCCCCGGCCTCGGCCTCGCGCTGGTGTTCGCCGTCGCCGAGCGCGACTGGATGCTCATCCAGAACCTCGTGCTGCTCTACGGCGTCATCTTCGTCCTCATCAACCTGGTGGTCGACGTCAGCTACGGCTGGTTCGATCCCCGCATCCGCTACCAGTAGGCGCTCCGCGTCGATGGCCGTGGCGCGCTTCTTCCGCTCCTCGCCGCTGGGCGGTGTCTGTGCAGTGTTCTTGCTGCTGCTGGCCTCGGTGGCGGTGATGGCGGAGCGCCTGGCGCCCGAGAACCCGCTGACCGCGAACTACGCCCTCACGCGCAATCCGCCGCTCGGCCAGCGCATCCTCGGCACCGATCATCTCGGGCGCGACGTGCTGAGCCGCATCATCTTCGGCGCGCGCGTGACTCTGCTGGTGGCGATCAGCTCGGTGCTCCTCGGCGACACCATCGGCTTCCTCTGGGGCGTGTCGAGCGGGTACCTCGGGGGCCGGGTGGACCTGATCAGCCAGCGGGTGCTCGACGTCCTGATGTCACTTCCCGCTCTCATTCTCGCGTTGCTGCTCATGGCGGGCCTGGGGGCCGGGCTGTCGACGGTGATCATCGCCATCGCGGTCACCCGGGTGCCGCTGAGCACGCGCGTCGTCCGATCGATGGTGCTCTCGGTGAAGGAGCTCGCCTACGTGGAGGCGGCCGGCGCGCTGGGGGCGTCGCGCGCGCGCGTGATGACGCGGCACGTGGCGCCCCAGTGCGTGGCGCCGTTCCTGATCATCACCACCGGGCATCTGGGCGCGGCCATCTTCATCGAGGCGGCGCTGAGCTTCGTCGGGGTCGGCGTGCCGCCGCCGACGCCGAGCTGGGGCAACATGCTGGGCGGCGTTCTCGCCGAGGCCTTCAAGCCCCCGTGGTGGATGGTCGTCTTCCCCGGGACGGCGATCACCGTCACGATCCTCGCCGTGAACCTGTTCGGGGATGCGCTGCGAGACTTCCTGGACCCGAAGCTCAAGTGAGCCGGATCCGCCGCATGGCGATCCGCTGCCCGGTCAGCGCGTCCTAGCTCGAGTAGACGATCGTGCGCAGCATGACTCGACGTTCATCCGGTCGATAGTCGCCGGCACCGCGGTGCATCGTTGCCAGCTCGTCCCACATCAGGACGTCGCCGACCTGCCAGGCGTGGTAATAGACAAACCGGTCCTGGGTCGAATGCTCGGCCAGTTCCTCGATCAATTGCCAGGCATCGTCCTTCGCCATCCCTTCGAACCCGTGCGTGTGCAGCGGATTGACG
>CAYVHH010000389.1:0-12725 GCA_964450175.1 uncultured bacterium
TCGCGCGGCTCTTCGGCCGCTCGCTCGCGATCCGCCAGGTCGACGCCGGCTCCTGCAACGGGTGCGAGCTCGAAATCGGCGGGCTCACCGGGCCGCACTACGATCTCGAGCGATTCGGGGTGCACTTCGTCGCGTCCCCCCGCCACGCCGACTGCCTGCTCGTGACGGGCCCCGTGACTCGCAACATGGCCGAGGCGTTGCGGCGCACATGGCAGGCGACGCCGGATCCGAAGTTCGTGGTGGCCGTCGGCGACTGCGGGCGTGACGGCGGTCTCTTCCGCGGATCCTATGCGGTCGTGGGTGGCGTTGCCGACGTCATCCCGGTCGACGCCGTCATCCCCGGATGCCCGCCGTCGCCGGCGGCACTCCTGGCCGGCCTGCTCGAGGCGATCGGGCGGCTCCCCCGGTGAGCCGGGTCTCGTACGGGCTGGTCGTGCTCGTCGGCGTCGCCGCCATGGCCCTCGGCGGCTACGGAATGGTGGGCGGCGCCGGCACGCTTCGGGTGACCTGGCTGGTGCCGCTCGGGGGTCTCGAGCTGACGCTCGATCCCCTCGCAGGACTCTTCCTCGCATTGATCGGGTTCGCCGCGGTTCCGGCGTCGGTCTACGCCATGGGCGACACTGACAGCGGCGGGCGCGACCGTTCCGCATACGTCGTCTTCGTGGTGTCGATGTGCCTCGTCCCGCTCGCCGCGAACATGATGACCTTCGTGATCGCGTGGGAGCTGATGTCCCTGGCGTCTTACCTTCTGGTTCTCCACGACCGGGAATCCAGGGAGTCGATCCAGGCCGGCTGGATCTACGCGGTGATGACCCACGCGGGGCTCGCGTGCCTCCTCGCGGGCATGCTCCTGCTCGGGGCCGACGCGGGGAGTCTGCGCTTCGCCGACTGGCGATCGGCGGCGCCGGCCCTGGCGCCCGCCACCCGCAACGCCGCCTTCGTGCTCCTGGCACTCGGCTTCGCGGGCAAGGCCGGCGTGATCCCGCTGCACGTGTGGCTGCCGCTGGCCCATCCGGCCGCGCCGAGCCACGTGTCGGCGCTCATGTCGGGCGTCATGATCAAGCTCGGGATCTACGGGCTCTTGCGCGTGAGCCTCGACTGGCTCGGCCCCGGTCCGGCCTGGTGGGGCGCGGCCCTGCTGATCGCGGGCGCCGCCTCGTCGGTGATCGGCGTGCTCTACGCGCTCGTCGAGCACGACCTCAAACGGCTCCTGGCGTTTCACAGCATCGAGAACATCGGGATCATCCTGCTGGGCGTCGGGAGCGCCGCGCTCTATCGCGTCGCCGGTCTGGACGCGCTCGCGATTCTCGGCCTGGTCGCGGCGCTCTATCACACCGTCAACCACGCGGCGTTCAAGGCGCTGCTCTTTCTGGGCGCCGGTGCCGTCGTGCACGCGACGGGTACGCGGAACATGGAAGCGATGGGCGGGCTCATCAAGCGGATGCCGTGGACCGCCGCCTGCTTCCTGATCGGCTCGGCGGCGATCGCCGCGCTGCCGCCGCTCAACGGGTTCGTGAGCGAGTGGCTCACGTTTCTGGCTCTCTTTCAGAACGCGCACCTCGACGCGGTCGGACAGAATCTCGTGTTCACCCTCGGGATCGCGAGTCTCGCGCTGACCGGCGGATTGGCGATGGCGTGCTTCGTCAAGGCGTTCGGCATCACGTTCCTGGCCCTGCCCCGGAGCGACGCCGCGGCCGGCGCTCACGAGGCGAGCCCGCCGATGCGGCTGGGCATGCTCACCCTGGCGGCCGCCTGCGTCGCGCTCGGCCTTCTGCCGACGCTCGTGGTTCCGGCGCTCGGATCGGTCGCCGCGGCCGTCCTGCGAATGCCGCCGCAGGCGGCCGGCGGGGACTGGCTGACGCTTCGCGTCTCGGGCGATTTCGCGAGCCTCTCGACGGCGGCGATCGCCGTCGCCCTCGCCCTGTCGCTCCTCGCACCGCTTGCGGTCCTCCGGCTCGTGGGCGCGTCGCGCCGGACACGCGGGTACGAGACGTGGGGCTGCGGCCGCATCGTGCAGACCGCGCGGATGGAGTACACGGCGACCGCGTTCGCCAACCCCTTCAAGCGCGTCTTCGATTTCTTCTATCGGCCGACGAAACACCTCGACATCGAGTTCCATCCCGAGTCGCGCTTCTTCGTCGAGCGCATCGAGTACGAGAACCCGACGCGCTCGATCTTCGACGACTGGCTCTACCGGCCCGCGCTCGATCTCCTCCACGCGGGGGCGCGCGCCGTCGGATCGCTGCAATCGGGCAGCGCGAACCAGTATCTGGCCTACATCCTCGCCGCTCTGCTGCTGATGCTGGTGCTCGCGTGATCGCCGGCGTCGCGGTGGCCATCGTGCAGATCCTGATCGTGGGAGCGGGAGCGCCGCTGCTGGTCGGCACGCTGCGAACACTGAAGGCGCGTCTCATGGGTCGCCGCGGGCCGAGCCCATGGCAGCCCTACGCCGACATTCGCAAGCTGCTCGCGAAAGAAGCGGTCGTCTCCACGACGACCTCCTGGGTGTTTCGCGCCACCCCATACGTGCTCGTGGCGACCCTGCTGGTCGCCGCGCTCATCGTCCCGGTCGTGACGGCGCGGCCGCCGCTCGCGTTCGCCGGCAACATCATCCTGCTCGTCTATCTCTTCATGCTCGGCACGTTCTTTCTGGCGCTGGCGGGACTCGACGCCGGCAGCGCGTTCGGTGGAATGGGCTCGAGCCGTGAGGTCGCGGTCGCCGCGCTCGCCGAGCCGACGGTCATCGTCGCGGTGTTCGCGCTCGCGCTGCGCGCCGGCACGATCGACCTCGGGCGCATCGTGGAGCGCTTCGGGGGCGAGCCGTGGCTGGCGGCCAATCCCGCCCACCTCCTCGCGTTCGCCGCGTTCTTCATCGTCATGCTCGCCGAGACCGGGAGACTTCCGGTCGACAACCCGGCGACGCACCTCGAGCTGACCATGATCCACGAGGCGATGGTGCTCGAGTACTCCGGCCGCTATCTGGCGCTCGTCGAGTGGGCGTCGGCGATGAAGCTATTCGTGTTCATGACCCTGCTGGCGAACCTCTTCGTCCCGTGGGGGCTGCCGGAGCCCACGGGTCCCGTTCCGGTGCTCCTGGGCGTCATGGCGCTGGTCGCCAAGCTCGCCGTGCTCACGGCGGCCGTCGCGGTGCTCGAGACCACGGTGGCGAAGCTCAGATTGTTCCGGGTTCCCGAGCTGCTGGCGGGATCGTTCGCGCTCGCCTTTCTCTCGCTCATGGCGGTCTTCCTCGTCCGATGACGACCGCGTCGAACCTCCTGGCGTTCCTGGGACTGGTGGTGACCCTGCTCATCGTCTGGCGGCAGAGCTGGCCGGCGCGCCTGCGGCTCTTCGTCGCTCAATCGCTCCTGCTGGCGGCCCTGGCGAGCACCGTCGGCGTCCTGGCGCACCGCCGCGGTCTTCTACTGGTCGCCGCGGTCGTCGTCGTCATCAAGGCGTTGGTGATCCCGCGCGTGCTCGCGCGAATCGGCGCGGGGACTCCGGTACGGCCGATCGCGCCGGGCCGGTCGTCGGGCATCACGCTCCTGGTCGCCGGCGGCCTCGTCGTCGCGGCCTACGTCATCATGCGGCCGGTCACCACGGTCGTGGAGCTGCCGACCGAGGGGGCCATCCCCCTGGCCTTTGCGATGGCGCTGATCGGCCTCGCGCTGTGCGTCACCGGCCGCGATGCGCTGGGCCACATCCTCGGCTTCCTGGTCTTCGAGAACGGGATCTTCGGCCTGGCGATCCTCGCGACCTACGGCCTGCCCGGCATCGTGGAGGCGGGCGTCTTTCTCGACGTCCTGGTGATCGTGCTCATCATGGAAGCCGTGGTCGTCCAGGTGCGTCGCGAGCACGACTCGATCGACGTCGACCGTCTGCGGGAGCTTCGCGGATGATGCTGGCCGCGCTCCTGGCGATTCCGCTCTTCGGGGCCGCGCTCTCGTGGCGCGCGGTCGGTCGCTTCGCGACGGTCCTCCACGCGGTGACGGCAACGCTGACCCTGGCCGGGGCGCTCGCGGTCACGGTGACGGGGAATCGCGGCGAGCCGCGGGTGGCGCTGGAGGGGTTCCTTCGCGCCGACGCGCTCTCGGCGTGGATGATCGCTCTCATCGGCATCGTCGGCGCGCTCGCCGCCTCGGAGGCCCCGCGCTATGTCGCGCTCACGACGTCGGGCCGCTTCTATGCGCTCTTCCACCTGTTCGTGTTCACGATGCTCCTGGCCGTCTCCACCGATGACGTCGGGCTCATGTGGGTGGCGGTCGAGGGCACGACCCTCGCGTCGGTCTTCCTCGTCAACTTCGAGCGCACGCGCGCCTCGCTCGAGGCGTCCTACAAATATCTGCTGATTTGCTCGGTAGGTATCGCCATCGCGTTCCTCGGGACGGTTCTCGTGTACTTCGCGGGTATCCAGCAGTTCGGCGACGAAGTCCACGCGCTTCGCTGGACGACGCTCCTGCGCCTCGCGCCCGGGCTCTCGCCCCGGGTCATCGAGCTCGCGTTCGTGTTCCTCGTGGTCGGATACGGCACCAAGGCCGGCCTCGCGCCGATGCACACGTGGCTGCCCGACGCCCACAGCGAGGCGCCGGCGCCGGTGAGCGCGCTCATGTCGGGCGTGCTGCTGAGCGTCGGTGTCTACGCGATCCTGCGATTCAAGCCGGCCGTGGACGCGGCGGCCGGGCCCGGGTTCGCGCGCGGCATCATGCTGACGCTGGGCGTGCTGTCGGTCGGCGTGGCCGCCGCGTTCCTGTGGACCTCGCCCAACTACAAACGCATGCTCGCGTACTCGAGCGTCGAGCACATCGGTCTGGTGTGCCTCGGGCTCGGGTTCGGTGGCACGCTGGGCACCTCCGGTGCGCTCCTGCATATCGCCAATCACGCCCTGGCCAAGTCGCTCGGCTTCCTGCTCACCGGTCGTATCCGCGCCGCATACGGCTCGGCCGAGATTGCCGCGGTCGGCGGCCTGATGCGGGATATGCCGCGGACCGGCCGAGCCTTCCTGGCGACGATGCTCGCGCTCGTCGGCTTGCCGCCGTTCGGGCTGTTCGTCAGCGAAGTGATGATCTTTGCCGCCGGCTTCGCGCAGGGGTTCCCGTTCGTCGCGGGCGTCGCGCTCTTCCTGCTCGTCATCGCCTTCGCGGGCCTCCTCCGCGGAGTCCACGCGATCTTGTACGGACCAGCGGCCGGCGAGCCGCCGGTCGAGGCCTCCGGGTGGCGCCCCGCGTTGCCGGTGGGCGCCGCACTCGCTCTGCTGCTGCTGACCGGGCTCGCATGGCCACCGGGGCTCGGCGCGGCCCTCGACCGTATCGTCGCGATCGTGGCGCGCTGAGATGCCGACCGCGTCGATCACGGTGGAGTCGCTGCGGCGCAGCGTCGTGGCGTCCGGGGCCGCGAGTGTCGCCGCCGCGTCCGCGGGCGCGATCCAGTGCCGATTGCCCGCCTGGGAGATTCCGGCGCTCGCCGACCGGCTGGCGCCGCTCGGAGCCCGCTGCCAGTTCCTCGCCGCCGCGGACACCCGTGCCGCAAGCGGCGACTTCACGTTGGTCTACGTCTTCGCGCCGCCGCAGCTGGCACCCGCGGTGACGGTGGTCGTCGCCGTTCCGGCGACGGCGGCCCGCTTCGCCTCGCTCGCGACGCGCTCGTTCGCGGCCAGCCGCTTCGAGCGCGAGATCCACGACCTGTTCGGCCTGGTCCCCGAAGGGCATCCGGATCTCCGGCGCCTCGCGCTCCATCAGTACTGGCCGGACGGATATCACCCGTTGCGCCGCGACGCGGTGCCGCGCGCGGACTTCGTCGACGCGGGTGAGCCGTTTCCCTTCCGGCACGTCGAGGGCGAGGGCATCTTCGAGATCACCGTGGGCCCGGTCCATGCCGGGATCATCGAGCCCGGCCACTTCCGCTTCAGCGTCGAGGGCGAGACGATCGTGAACCTCGAGACGCGACTCGGCTTCGTCCACAAGGGTACCGAAAAGCTCTTCGAGGGCCTCGCTGTCGACCGGGCGCCCGCGCTCGCCGAACGCATCTCGGGCGACACGAGTGTCGGCCACGTGCTCGCCTACTGTCAGGCGGTCGAGACACTCGCCGGCTGCAGCGTGCCCCTTCGGGCGCATCGGCTGCGAGTGGTCCTGCTCGAGCTCGAGCGGATCTACAACCACGTCGGGGACGTGGGCATGATCGTCAACGACACCGGATTCGCCTTCGGCCACGCGCACTGCTTCCGGATCCGCGAGGAGCTCCTCCGGCTCAACGAGCGTCTGACCGGTCATCGGCTGCTCCGCGGCGCGGTGGTGCCGGGCGGCGTGACGGGACCGATCGCGACGACACCGCTGGCCGAGGCCGCCGCGAGGATCGACGATCTCGTCGCCGAGTTCGCTGCGATGGCGCGGCTCTGCCTCGACAACACGACGGTGCTCGAGCGGCTCCAGGGTACCGGACGATTGACTGCGCAGACGGCGGCGGAGATGCAGGTCGTCGGGCTGGTCGGGCGGGCCAGCGGGATCGATGCCGACGCGCGGCGCGACGCGCCCTTCGCGGCGTACGGCGAGACGAGTGTGCATGTGCCGGTCTACGGCACGGGAGACGTCTGGGCGCGGACGATGGTGCGCCTGGACGAGGCGCGCGAGGCGGCGCGCCTCATTCGCGAGGTCGCGGCGCGCGATGCCGGCGGCGCCGTGTCGGCCCCGATCCCGCCGCTCACCGCGGGTGCCCACGCGCTCGGCCTCGTGGAGGCATGGCGCGGACCGGTCTGGCACTGGGTGGTAGCCGCCGGCCCCGCGACCCTCGGCCGCGTGAAGGTGGTCGATCCGTCCTTCCGGAACTGGCCCGCGCTCGAGTACGCGGTGCTGAAGAACATCGTGCCGGACTTTCCCCTCTGCAACAAATCCTTCAATCTCTCCTACTCGGGGAACGATCTGTAGGAGCGCGAAGCTCGACGGGCTACCGGCGGGCGCGCGCCGAGAAACGGCGCATGTCGGCCATCTCCGATCGGCCTTCGGGTTCGATCACGAAGCCGGCGGCTTCCACCGCGCGCTCCGTGTCGCGATTCGGGCGGCAGCCCCCGCTGGCCCACGTCCAGAGCGGCTGCACCCGGTCCTGGAACGCCGCCTTCCACGCGCGGCGCGAGCGGACGTGCTCGAGCATACGCATCCGGCCGTCCGGCCGCAGCACACGCTTGACCTCGGCGAGCCCGCGCGCGGGCTGGACCACGCTGCAGAAGACCAGGCTCGCGACCACCGTGTCGAACGCGCCGTCGCGGAATGGCAGCGCCTCGGCGCTCCCCTGCACCAGCGGCACCCCCGGCACGCGGCGCCGTGCGCGGCGGAGCGAATCCCACGTCGGGTCGAGGCCGATCACGCGGATATCCGCGCCGTACAGCGGGAGGCCGCGCCCCGTTCCGCACCCGACGTCGAGCGTCCGTCCGCGCGCGCCGCTGGCCAGCCATCGCCGCCAGGGTCCGAGACCCGTGCGCTCCAGCACCGCGCAGAGCCCGTCGTAGAGCCACGGGATGTGCTCGAGGCCGCGCACTCAGGCCTCCGGAAAAATCACGAGGGCGCCCGTATAGTTGTGGAAGAAGTTCCGCCGGCCGATCGGGGCGAACTCGCCGTTGCCGAAGAATCCGACGAGCGGAAATTCGCCGAGCCGCTCGCGGATCAGGGTCACGTCGTGGTCGGGGACGCCGAAGAGCCCGCGACCGCGGCCGGCGCAGTCGAAGTAGCAGCCGAAGGCCGGCCGTCGACCGTGGAGGCGCCCAGCCAGCTCGTCGAGCATCTCGCGCAGATCCTGGCGTGACGCCTCCGCGTCGCGAATCTGGAACTGCACGGTCTGCCCGATCCGCACGCGCTCGGCGACCGCCAGCGCACCGTTCGATTGATCGGCGCCGACGAGATTGCGCACCAGAAAGTCGCCACGCTCGAGCGGAGACTTGGCGGGATCCATCGCCAGCCCGGCGAATACGCCGGCGTGACGGATGCGCGCTTCCGTGTCGGGATTCGCGCGGATCGCCGCGGTGAGCATCTCGAGCGCCGGGCGGCTGCCGATCCGCTGGATCACGTTGCCCTCGGCGTGCGTGATGACGTAGGGCTCGCCGATCGGCCGGCAGCCCTGCGTGACGCCGATCACCGGGGCGAGCCCGGACAGGGCGACGCCGACCAGCGCGGCCTCCATCGCGTCGGTGTTGTAGAGCTCGAACATCGGCGAGCCCGCGGCGACCGCGCCGAGCACGGGGACGAAGCCGAGCGCGTCGTGAAGCTGGCCGAGGAGCGCCGGCGGGTTGCAGCCCATCGCGTCCGGCAGCACCAGGGCGCAACCGCCCTCGGCGTGGGTCGCGCCGTTGCGCTGGGCGTGCTCTGTACCGAGATCGCGGCGCTCGCCCTGCCGCTCGAACGAGAACGGCGTCGCGACCAGGTGCTCGCACCGCACTGCGAGGACCGCGACCGCCACATCGTCCTCGATTTCGCGCCGCTCGGTGAGAATGCCAGTTCCGCTGCAGCCGAGAACGACCGGCGCACCGGTCACGCGACGGACGGCGTGAAGCGCCTCGTGGGCGCGCGTGTGCGCGTCGCCGGTGACGAAGACCAGCGCCAGGTCGGCGCGATCCGACCCGCTCCGCTCGACGGCTTCGAGCGCGGCCTCGAGCGCAGCGTTGTCGGCCGCGCCGCCGACGGCGAGCCCGGTTCCCGCGGCGATCATGCCTGGACTCTACCACCGTTGCTGCTACACTTTTCGACGCCATGGGCCTCGTGATCACGCAGGTCGACGCGTTCACCGATACGCCATTCACGGGCAACCCCGCCGCGGTGTGCCTGCTGCCCGCGCCTCGGGACGAGGGCTGGATGCAGAGCGTGGCGCGCGAGATGAATTTGTCCGAGACGGCGTTTCTCGTCTCCACGGCCGACGGCTACGATCTCCGGTGGTTCACGCCGTCGGTCGAGGTCGCCCTGTGCGGTCACGCGACCCTGGCGAGCGCCCACGTCCTCTGGGAGGACGGACACCTGCCGTCGGCCCGGCAGGCGCGGTTTCACACCAAGAGCGGGCTCCTCACCGGAGATCGCGTGGGCGAGTGGATCGAGCTCGACTTCCCCGCCAAGCGCGAAGAGCCGTCGCCGGCGCCTGCCGGTCTCGCCGAGGCGCTCGGGGTGACGCCGAAGTACGTCGGCAAGAATCAGTTCGACTACCTCGTGGAGGTCGACGGCGAGGTCGCCGTCCGGCGCCTCACGCCGAACCACGCGATGCTGGCGACCCTGCCGGTGCGCGGTGTGATCGTCACGAGCCGGGCGGACTCCGCGGGCTACGACTTCGTCTCGCGATTCTTCGCGCCGGGCTCAGGCGTTCCGGAGGATCCGGTGACGGGCTCGGCCCACTGCGCGCTCGGGCCGTACTGGCAGTCCCGCCTCGGCAAGAACGATCTCGTCGCCTATCAGGCCTCGCCGCGCGGCGGTGTCGTGCGCGTGCGTGTCGCGGGCGATCGGGTGAAGCTCGGGGGCAAGGCGGTCACGGTACTCCGCGGCGAGCTGCTCGGACTCTGACGCCGTCGAGCTCCGCCCGCCTGTTGCGGAGCCGTCGGCTCACAGCCGATAGAGCATCCAGTAGACGAGCACACCCGTCACCGACACGTAGAGCCAGATCGGAAGCGTCCAGCGAGCGATACGCACGTGTCGCCCGAGCTGTCCTCGGAGCGCGCGGTAGACCGTCGTGAGCGCCAGCGGAACGATCGCGGCGGCGAGGACGATGTGCGAGAGCAGCATCGGGAAATACACGAGTCGGATCCAGCCCTCGGCCGTGAAGCGACGCGAGCCCGCGAGCGAGTGGTAGGTCACGTAGGACACCAGAAACAGGATCGAGATCACGAGCGCCGACACCATGCACACCTTGTGGGCGGTCACGCGCCGGCTTCGGATGAACACCCAGCCGGCGCTGAGCAGCGCGGCGCTCGTCGCGTTGAGACATGCGTTGAGGAGCGGCAGCGCGGCCACCAGCGCGCCCGCCCCGGGCTCGGGCCGGTGGCCCAGTAACAGATACGCGACGACCAGCACGATCACGAGCGAGAGCCCGCCGATCGCGGCAAGCGCCGGGCGATCCTCCGTCGTCGTCACAGCGAGGTCACGAAACAGCCGACGGCGGCGACCAACATGATGGCGGTCGCCAGCCAGCCGAGCACGTTGAGCCAGAGCCCGTTCGCGTGCGAGCCCATGATGACCTTGTTGTTGCCGACCAGCATGACGAGGACGAGCAGCGGCGGAGCCAGGAGCCCGTTCAGCACCGCGGAGAGAAAGAGCATCCGGATCGGGTTCGTCCCCCCGAGATTCAGCGCCATGCCGGCGGCCACCGCGCCCGCGAAGACCAGATAGAAGCGGCGGCCGCGCCCGGGCGGGAGATCGAGCCCTGAGCGCCAGCCGAAGACCTCGGCGATCGCGAACGACGCCGAGCCCGCCAGCACCGGAACGGCCAGGAGCCCGGTGCCGATCAGCCCGGTTGCGAAGAGGAGGTACGCGCCGTCGCCGGCCAGTGGCCGCAGCGCCTCCGCCGCCTGACGCGCGCTCTCGATCTGAGTTTGACCGGACACGTGAAGGGTCGCGCCGGTCGCGAGGATGATGAAGAACATGACGAAGTTCGAGAAGAACATCCCGGTCCCGACGTCGAGGCGCGCGTCCGCGAGCTCGTGGGCGGTCGCCCCCCGCCGCTGCGCCACGGTGCGCCGGCCCCGGGCTTTCTCCGCCTCGACTTCGTGCGAGGCCTGCCAGAAGAACAGATACGGTGAGATGGTCGTCCCGAGCACGGCGACCATGGTCGTGATGTAGAGCGAGTCCCAGCTGAGGCGCGGCACGAAGGTCGCCACGGCCACCTGTCGCCAGTCGGGCCGAGCCAGGAACGCGGTCGCGACGTACGCGAACAGAACCGCCGTCAGCCACTTCAGTGACCGGGCGAAGGTCGCGTAGCTCGTGTAGATCGTCACGAACAGAATGACGAGCCCGAACAGGGGCACCGACGCGACCGTCGGCACGCCCGTGAGCATGTGGGTGACCCCCGCCATGCCCGACAGATCGGCCGCGATGTTGAACACGTTGGCGACCAGCAGCAGGAGACACGCGAGATAGAGAAACGGGCGCGGATAATGCTGACGGATCGCGGCGGCCAGGCCGCGACCGCTGACGAGTCCGATCCGCGCACAGATGAGCTGCACCGCCGCCATCAGCGGAAAGGTCGCCAGCGCCATCCAGAGCATTCCGTACCCGAGCGAGGCGCCGGCGACGGAATACGTGGTGATCCCGCTCGGATCGTCGTCCGCGGCGCCGGTCACGAGCCCCGGCCCGAGAATCCTGAAATAGCGGACGAGCGGATTGTGACTGTGCCGGTCGATCTCCTGCAGGTCACTCATGACGGCGCCCCGATAGTTTACAGGCGCGGGGCTCGACCGATTCGGCTAACATGGCGCGCCTGAGACGGGGGACACCTTCATGAGCAGATTCGCAGAGTACGAGCGGTACGACGCGACGGGCCTGGCCGACCTCGTTCGGCGGCGACAGATATCGCCCGGCGAGCTTCTCGACGCCGCGATCGAGCGCGTCGAGGCGCGCAACGCCGCGGTGAACGCCGTGACGATGCCGCTCTTCGACTACGGGCGGGCGGCGATCGCCAGGGGCTTGCCCGACGGGCCATTCACCGGCGTGCCGTTCCTCATGAAGGATCTCAGCGCGTCGATCGCCGGCGTTCCCATGACGCGGAGCTCGCGATTCTTCGCCGACGCGCCGGCGCCCACCGCCGACAGCGAGCACGTCGCGCGGCTCAAGCGCGCCGGGCTCGTGATCTTCGGCCGCACGAACACGTGCGAGCTCGGTCTCTCGCTCACGTGCGAGCCGCAGATGCACGGGCCGACGCGCAATCCGTGGGACCCCACGCGCATCTCCGGCGGCTCGAGCGGCGGCGCGGCCGCGGCGGTCGGCGCGCGCATGCTCCCGATGGCGCACGCGACCGATGGGTTCGGCTCGATCCGCGCGCCGGCCGCGTGCTGCGGGCTGGTGGGGCTCAAGCCCACCCGCGGGCGCAACACGATGGCGCCGGGTCTCGGTGAGGGGCTCGGCGGCTGCTCGATCGAGCACGCGGTGAGCCTGTCCGTGCGTGACTCCGCGGCGCTCCTCGACGCGACGTGCGGCCCGGGCGCCGGCGATCCCTACGTGGCGCCGCCGCGCGCTCGGCCGTTCGGGCAGGAAGTCGGCGCCGATCCCAGCGTCCTGCGCATCGCGTTCACGAGCCTCGCGCCGAACGGCGCGAAGGTCGAGGCGGACAGCCTGCGCGTGCTCGCCGACGCGGCGAAGCTGTGCGGGGAACTCGGCCACCGGGTCGCCGAAGCCGATCCGGCGATCGAGCGGGGCGCGGTCGTGCCGACCTTCCTCACGTTCGCCGCGGCGAACACGGTCGTGAACCTGGCGAGCCATCCGACGAAGGGCCGCTCGGCGCACGCCGACGAGGTCGAGACCGTCACGTGGGCGACCGCGAAGCTCGGGGAGAAGATCAGCGCCGCCGACTACGTGCGCGCGACGCAGGCCGCGCACCGGCTCGGGCGCCAGATGGCCGCGTTCCACGCCGACTGGGACGTGCTGCTCACCCCCGGGCTCGCGACGGTGCCGGTGAAGCTCGGCTGGATCGACATGATGATGGGCGACGTCGACGAGTACTGGCGGCGCGTCTTCGCGTTCTCGCCGTTCACGGTCTGGTTCAACCTGACCGGCCAG
>CAYVHH010000390.1:0-7708 GCA_964450175.1 uncultured bacterium
GCGGCCAGCGGCAGCGAGATGAGCAATCATCTTCGCGCCGGTGAACGTCTTCCCAGCTCCGGGCGGCCCCTGAATCGCGAGCACGCTATCGTCGAGATCGGCGCCGGCGCGGACCGCGAAATCAGTGGCGCTCTCGCGTCGTGACGCCATGGCCGGCCAGCTCTATCGCATGAAGGCGCCCGAGCCCCGCGACGAAGCAAAGGTGGTCGTCCTCTCGCCGCCGAGTGGTGCATCGCGCCGACCATCGGCAGACCGCGCAATGCTCGACGGGATCGGGATAGGTCGTCGTCTGACCGTCGGCCACGCGGCCGTCCTCGACGAACTGCCAGAAGCGTGCCTCGACCTGACGATAGAATGCCGCGAAGTCGTCGAAGCGAAACTCATGCGCGCCGGCGGGCGTGACGACGTGGAAGTGTTCTGGTGCACGGCCTTGTATTTCACCGATGAGCTCGGAGTAGACGCACAACTGCAGGATCGTGCCGCCGCGCGTCTCGCGCGCGAGCTTCGTGTCCTGAGCCTCGTACGACCACGCGCCCAGCGCCGGGCTAGGCACGCTCACCTTCCGCAGCACATCGGCATACCCGTGCCAGAGATCGTTCCCGAGCGCCGCCTGCACGATAACGTCGGCGCCGGCGCGCATCGCGGAAAGCGTTGCGGCCCGGCGTTCATCCGATGGACCGTCCGCGATTTCAACAATGCCCAGACCCTCGGCACGAAGCGAGTCGACGTAACGCTTCTCGTGCGCATCACCGCGGTCGCGCAGGATATCTGCTAGCGGATCGACGAACGCCGGCTTCTCGAGCCGGCCTTCGGCGACGAGCAGGTCGAGTGCGGTCTTGTGCCGGCGTGTTCGGAAATTCGCGAGGTCAGTTGGCGAAGCGCGGAGGCTGCCGGCGTGAAGATGCTTGTTCGCGCCGGCAAGCGTACTGCAGCGAGATCGGAGAGCCATCGCTGTCGTCCACAGGACGATCAGCATCGGCCGTCAGAAGTACCGAGCGAGCCGGAGCCATACCCGGGTGCCCGGCGCGAGCTCGCCGGCGAAGCCTGGGATCGCGAAGCCGCCGTACTCGGACCCGTGCGGGCCCAGGCCCACCTGAACGCCGGCATAGAGCGTCAGATTCTGCCCCCAGTCGTACTGAACCTGTGCCAGCGCGTACACGCTGCCGTCGGTGAGGTTGACCAGCGCGGTCGGCGAGATCGTGACGAGCGGCGTCCAGTCGAACCGCACGCCGGACGCGAACTCGTGGCGCCCGAGACTGAACAGCTCGCCGCGCTGCAGTCGCGCCAGCAACGCCGGATCGAGCACTGCCGCGCTCCCGCCGTCGTCGGCGAGGCCGAACCCGTTGTGGAAGTACTCGGCGAACGCGTAGAGCGTCCGGCCGCCCGGCGACCACGCGCGGTCGTAATTGGTGACGAGCGACGTCACGCCGTCCGCGTTCACGCGGGTGTGCGACAGGTCGATCCGCCAGACGCCGCCGGCCAGTCCGGCGCTCGCCCCGCCCCCGAACACGACGTCGCCATAGTGGCGGGCGGCCAGCGCATCGACGTCCACGCTGCCGGCGGTATGGTGCCACTTCGCGGCCACCGAGCTCTCATCGGCCGCCAGCGCGCCGCCGCCCTGCGGCCGGCCCGGCACGACGATGGCCTGCAGGTCCCCGCCCGGCAGCAGCCACTGCGTCGTCAGCATGTCGCGACCGGGCTTGTAGTCGGTATCGAGCACATTCGGCGGGAACGGGTCGAACAGGTCCAGCACCTGGAACACCAGGCCGTTGCCCCAGCTCAACGCCTGGCGGCCGAGCCGCACGACGAGGCGATCCCCCGTGTAGCCGATCGACGCCCGGTCCAGACGGGCGATCAGCTCCGCCCGGTCGCCTATCCACGTCCGCGTTGTCTGGTTGAGCCATTGACTGGCATCGTCTAGGACCGGCGGCCCGAGGAGATACGCGCCGTCGGTCCCGGCAGCCCCGCTCCGCGCGGCGGTCACCGTGTCGCCGGCCAGCAGGAAGAGCTGGCCGTTCAAGGTGACGTCGACCCGCCCGCGGCGGTACTTCACGTTGAGGCGACCTTCGAGCGTCTGGTCCTGCGGCGTTGGCGCGATCGCGTCCGCGCCGAACGTGGCGGGAGGAAAGTGCTGCAGCAAGAACTGGTACTTGACGTGTCCGTGCACTGTCCACTGCGCGTCGGCCCGCGCGACCGGCGCGACGAGCAGGAACAGCAGCGCCGCGGTCTTCACGCGCGCTCCCGGTCCTCGGCGATGCGGCCGTCCCGGAGGGTGACGAGGCGGCGGGCGAACTCCATCACCAGCGAATCGTGCGTCGAGATGAGAAACGTGATGCCGCGCGTCTCGTTGAGCGATTTCATCGTCCGCAGCAGGTCAGCGGCGGTGTGGGAGTCGAGGTTGGCCGTCGGCTCGTCGGCCAGCACGATGGCCGGCCGGGACGCGATCGCGCGCGCCACGGCCACGCGCTGCTGCTGCCCGCCGGAAAGGGCTGCGGGCCGGCGATCGGCGAGGTCGCTGAGTCCGACCTCGGACAGCACCGCCGCCGACGCAGCCGCGCGCGCAGACGCGCCCTCCCCCTGCAGCTCCATGATGAGCTCGACGTTCTCGCGCGCCGAGAGGACCGGCACCAGGTTGTACGCCTGGAAGACGAAGCCGATGCGGTCGAGCCGCAGGTTGGCCAGTTCGGCCGCCGACAGCTCGTCGATCGGGCGGCCGTCCACCCGAATGTGACCGGCAGTCGGCCGGTCGAGGCCGCCAATCAAATTGAGGAGCGTCGTCTTGCCCGATCCGGACGGCCCGATGAGCGTCGTGAACTCGCCCCGCCGGATGCGGAGATCGACGTCGGTGAGCGCCTGCACTTCGACGGTACCGGTCCGGTAGACCTTGGAGACGCCGTCGCAAATCACGATCTCGTCCTGCACGTCCAGCTCCTTGTCTTATCCGAGGGGCTTCGCCCCACCGCCCCCCTGCAGCCTCGCTCCCGTCTCGAGTTCCTGCGCGATGGCCTCTACCCGCGCGTAATCGCCTCCACGGGCACGCGCCGGGCCGCCCGGACTGCCGGGTAGAGGCTGGCGAGCGCGCCGAGGACCATCACGACCGCGACGGCGGAGGCGACGTCGCGCGGCCCCAGGGCCGGATGGATGACCTTCCCCATCCCCCACATCTCCGCGCCCGCCGCGTAGGCCGAAAAGTCGATGCCGCCGTGGAGCAGCCCCACGGTCACGAACCCCAGCGTGACGCCCACGCCGACGCCGAGCAGCAGGACGAAGATCGACTCGATCAGCACCTGACGCAGGAGCAAGCCCGGCGCCATGCCCAGCGCCTGCAGCAGGCCGAACTCCCGCGTCCGCTCCAGCACCGCCATCAGCAGCGTGTTCACCAGCCCGGACGCCATGGCGACATACATGAGGGCGTAGAAGATCCAGATCCACATTTCGGCCAGCGACACCGTCGCCTCGGCGATTGGCTCGAGCGCGGTCCACGGCTGGACGTCCAGCCCGGGCGCCGCGGCACGCAGGCGCGACACCTCGGCATCGGCGCCGGCCGGGTCGCCGAGTTCGACGGCAACCTCCGACACCCGCGTGCCGACGCCCAGCAGGCGGGCGGTCGTGGCGCGTCCCGCGAAGACGTAGGTCATCTCCGTCGCGGAACGATCCGCGTCGAAGATGCCGACGACCTGGAACCCCCGCTCGGCCACCTGGTGGTCCGCTGCCTCGCTGATCAGCACGACCCGTTTTCCCAGTCCCGTGCTCAGCCGGTCGGCCAGGTCGCGCCCGAGCAGCACGCCGTCGGCGTCCGGCGAGTCGAGATCGCGTCCACTGGTCACCGCGCCGGCGATGAACGACAGGCCGCGCTCGGCCGCGTCGTCGATGCCGACCAGCGTGACCCCGGCGGTCTCGCGCTCGCTCTGGACGACAGCCGGCACGCGGATGCGGCTGGCCCACGCGCGTACGTTCGGCGCGCGAAGCGCGTCGAGCAGCCGGCCGTCGGGGGCCGGCATCAGGTAGTCCACCGATGGATCCGAGACGTAGCCGGGGGCGTGAATCTGCACGTGGCCGGTGAGCGTCCGGACGGCGCTGTCGACGACGCCGTTCTCCCAACCGCGGCTGAACGCGACATAGACGAGCATCGCCCACAGGCCGACGCCGACCGCGAGGACGACCACCGCGGTCCGGCGGCGGTAGCGCATCACGTTGCGCGCGGCGAGCCGCGAGAGGAGCCGAAGGCTGCCGGCGCTCATACGGCCTTCATCGCGTCTACCGGACGCAGCCGGCGAACGTGAAAAATGGGAAACAGCGCCGCGAGCGACGTCGCCGCAAGGACGATGAGCGGTCCGGTCGCGATCGTGGCGAGGCTGATCTCCGGATAGATCCGCGCCGGCAGGTTCCACTGGGCGAGCAGCGCCTCGTTCGAGGCGAAGACGATGCCGTGTGCCGCGGCGTACCCGGTGAGTGCGAGGCCGAGCTTCATCCCGACGGCCAGGCCCGCCGCAATCAGGAAGACGAACTCGGTGGCCACGACCGTGCCGAGAAAACGCGGCCGTACGCCGAGCGCCAGCAGCACGCCGAACTCGCGCGTGCGCTCGAGCACCGAGGTGATGAACGTGTTCAGGATGCTGAAGACCACCACGAGGACGAGCATCGCGTAGAGGAACCACCCCACGGCTGCGTCGATCGCGATGCCCTGCTGCAGCCCGTCGAGCAGGTCGTTCCACGACAGGACGGTCAACGCCGGGCGACCCGCGAGCAGCGTCCGGATCGCGCCGGTGACGACCGGCACGTCCTCGAGCGTGCGCGTCCGAACCACGAGGCTGTGCGCGGCGCCGTCCAGCGCGAAGGCACGCTGCAGCGCCGGCAGCGGGATCTCCACGATCTGACGGTCGAGGTCCGCCGAGCCGCTCGAGAAGACGCCGACCACCGTGCAGACGAGGGTCGCCAGCGAGCCGTCGACGCCCTGACCGAGCACGGTCAGCTCGTCGCCGACTTTCAACGACAGATTCCGGGCCAGCGCGTCGCCGATCACGGCGGTCTCCGTGTCGCCCGAGGCCAGGTAGCGGCCGGTGCGCACGGTGCCGGGAATGGTGGAGACCTCCGGCTCGCGATCGGGCTGGACGCCGACGACGGCGGCGCCGAAGGTGCGCGAGGGCGAGCTGACCAGCGCCTCGGCCTCCGCGCGCGCGGCGACCGCGGCCACGCCCGGCACGGCGGCGATCCGCGCGGCGAGCGCGGCCGCGTCCGGCACCGTCGCCTCGATGCGGGGCTTGGCGTGGTAGCCGACGTGCTGCACCTGGAGATCCCCGGTGTAGACGCCGATCGCGCTGTCGATCATGGCGCCGTAGCCGCCGCGCTGCGTCGCTCTCATGAAGATGAGGATCGTCGCGGCAAAGGCGACCGCCGACAGCGTGATGACGGTGCGTCGCGGGTTCCGCCAGAGACTGCGCCAGGCGAGGCGCGCCACCAGCCTCATTTCGGCGGCCGCTCCCACTGCGACCGAGGATTGCGGAGGTTCGACTGGGTGAAGAGGCCGTCCGGCAGGTCGAGGTCGAACCGCGCGTCGCGGTAGTCGAGCTCGGTCCATTCGTCGGCGGCTTCGAGCTTGGCCATGCGCAGCCGGGTGACGTACCGGCGTCCGCCGAGCATCCCGATCGCCTGCGCGCTCAGCCGCTTGACCGGCTTGCCGTCCTGATCGAAAAAGGTCTGCTCGAGCAGCAGATCGTCGTCGCGGATCTTGACGACCTCCTTGCCCCAGATCACCGGCGCCGACCGGTGCGGCGTGGCCTCGATGACGTAGACGACGTGACCGTCACTCGTCTCGGTGCTGGTCACTCGATCGTCGAAATCAACCACCAGCTGGTCGGACTTGGCCAGGTCGTTGTAGGAGAAGTCGGAGCCCATCCAGCTCGAGGCCATCATGCTGAAGGGGATCTTCACCACGCGGTTGAGGCGCGGGGTGAACACCCACATGTCGTCGCCGAGCTTGAGCGTCGCATTCCCGGCGTCGCGGGCCGGCTCCATGAAGCGCACCAGGGCGTCCTTGGAGCCGCGGGTCCACGCGCGCGTCACCGACTGGCGCTCGGAGTCGGGCCGGTGGACCGTCATGGCCATCATGGTGTACGAGCTGCGCCCGCGCCAGTAGTCGATGGCGCGCTTCACGATGGCCGCCGCGTCGGGCGGTGGCGCGCCGGCGGGCGGTGCGGCCGCCATGCCCAGCAGCAGCGCCAGCACCGGCGCGGGCGCCGCGACGAACAGGATCTGCTTCATCTTCCTCATTGCCGACGCTCCTTCCGGTCGCGTCCCCTCGGCCTCACTTCGCGCCCCGCTTCGCCGTCCGGCGCGCGCGCGGGCGGCGCGTCGACCCGAGCATCGCCTCGAGCGGCGCGGCGGTCCGCATGACGTCCAGCGTCGGATCGACGAGGCGGTGGAACAGCAATCCGTCCAGCGAGGCGGCGAGCAGCACCGCGGCGGCGGTCAGATCCAGGTTCGGGTCCAGCTCGCCTGCGTCCCGCGCCGCCTCGAGCCGCTCGAGAATGGCCGCCCGGAAGCGCTCCGACGCCCGTTTCGTCCACCGGCGAAACGCGGGGTCGCGCGTCGCCTTCACCATGGCTTCCGCCAGGATCGTCGATCCGGCGGTGCGCTCGCCGTAGCGCTCGAGCCAGGCGAGGACGGCGCGAAGCGACGCCTTCATGGTCGCGCCCGACCGGAGCACGTCGATCGAGGGCCCGAGTTCCCGCCGCAGTGCGTCCTCGGCCGCCTCCAGGACGAGCGCCGACACCGATCCGAAGTGGTAGTGGACCAGCGCGGGGTTCACGCCCGCGCGCTCCGCGATGGTGCGGGTCCGCACGCGGTCGATGCCGATCTCGGCCATCAGGGCGATGGTCGCCCGGAGAATCCGCTGGCGCGTGCGGGACGCCTCGTCGCCGGCCGCGCCTGCGCGCGACTTAGTCATATGACTAAATCATATGACCAACCACTCCCCCCGCGTCAAGTCAATGCGGAGAATCCGGCCGATCGATCAAATACGCGTGTTGCCGCTATCTGTTTGCCTGCGAGGCGCTGTCGACCACGAAGGAACGCTACGCGTTCACCGTGTTTGAGCGTCCCCTTCGCCTCGGCCCATGCGCTTTACGGCCTGAGCAAACTCGCCGTCTCGTGGCTGCGCTTAGGGATCCAGATCGAGCGCATCGCGCCAGGCCATCCGCAACAAAGCGGTCGACACGAGCGGATGCACCTGCATCCATCAGTACAACCACGAGCGGCGGCATCAGGCGCTCGACATGGCGACGCCCGCCAGTCGTCGGTATGAGGGGTCTCGGCGCCCGTATCAGGGGCTGGAGGCGCTCGAATATCCGGCCCACGACTGGACGGCCGTCGTCACGCGCTGCGGCCGCATCTGCCACCAGAGCCGGAAGATCAACGTGAGTCAGGTCTTTGCGGGCCAGACCGGGGGCGTCAAACAGACCGACGACCACATCTGGCTGGTGACCTTTATGGATTACGACTTGGGATATTTCGACGACGAGACGTGCCGCCTCGAGCCGATCGATTATCCCTTCGGTCCGAAACTGTTAGGTGAATTCAATCGGTCGACGCAACACCATAAGCGAACGGAGACGTTATGGGCGTGCGTTGGTCGAGGATGTCGTGGAGTGAAAGGAACGAGCTGTGGGGACGATGGCGTCATGGCGAATCGCTCCGCGACATCGCCCAC
>CAYVHH010000391.1:0-24209 GCA_964450175.1 uncultured bacterium
CCCGCTCGCCTGCTCTTCCGGGGTGAAGGTCACGTGGTAATCGCGGTTGAAGTCGTTGGCGAACGAGGAGAGCCACTTGACCCGCCAGCCCATGCGCCTGCGGTAGGCCTGGATGGTCTCGTAGGGCGCGCGCGAGATCGCCACGAAGCTCACGTCGCGGTGGCTCAGATGGACGACGATGCCGTCGAGGTTGTCGATCCAGAACGAACAGCTCTTGCAACCCTCGTCCCAGCTCGGATCGAACATGAAATGCTCGACGATCAGCTGGCGGCGGCCCTCGAAGAGGTCGGCGAGCGTCTCCTTCCCCTGAGGTCCTTCGAAGACGTAGGCCTTGTCGACCTTGACCCAGGGGAGCTCCCGCCGTTCCTGGCTCAGCTGATCACGCAGCCGGGTGAGCTCCTTTTCCTTGGCCAGGTGCTCGGTGCGGGCGGCGATCCATTCGTCGCGCGAGACGATTCTGTGGGTCGTCATGAGTGCCTCCTGCCGGCGGAGATTGCTAGCTCCGCCCGTAGCGGAATTTCGGCTGCCAGCGGCCGCGGCCCTCCGGGAGCAGATCGAACAGGTGCCACACGGCGCAGAAGTCGTCGCCGGGACTCAAGCCGGTATCGGACACGCGGACGATCCGATCGCGCTCCCGCCGGAACGCGGAGATCCCGGGGCGCCAGCCGCCGTTTTTCGAGCGGTAGCCCATGTCTTCGGCGAACGTCGTGCCTCGATGGCTGACCATCGGAAACCGCCAGCCGCGGCTGCGCGCGAACCGGTGCTGCACCGCCGGAGAATCCGGGCTCGCGATGACGAACGAGGCTCGACTCGTCAGGTGGTCGTAGATGCCGTTGTAGCCGTCCGCCCACAGAGTGCAATAGGGGCATCCCGATCCCATGTTGTGGATGACGAACAGGTCCTTCATGGAGCCGAAGAGCTGCGAGAGCCGCTTCGGCCCCCGGACGGTCGAGAACGTGTAGTCGTCCACCGGCTCGGGCTCGATGTGCTTCTGGACGCCGCGCATCTTCTGGCGAAGCTTGGCGATGCCCAGCCGATAGTGCTCGAGCCGGCGCGTGGCCTGCGTATAGGTCATTTCTTGCCTCGTTGTCGGCGCCCGGGTTTCGGGCGGCCGCGTTCCAGCGTCTTCAGCCATCGGGCCAGAGTGTCGAACTGGGCCTGCCAGTACTGGCTGTACTCGTTGATCCACACCGCGGCGGCGAACATCGCACCGACGTCGAGGCTGCAGCGCACGATCCGCCCCGTGCGCTCCTGCTGCACGAGCCCGGCCTGCACGAGGACCTGGACGTGACGCGAGACGGCTTGCAGCGAGATGTCGAAGGGCGCGGCGAGCTCGGATACCAGACGCTGCTCCTCGCCGAGGCGCTTGAGGATCGCGCGGCGCACGGGGTCGGAGAGCGCGAAGAAGACGCGGTCGAGGAGCTCCTCGTGTGGATCGTCGACCTCGGCGGCGAACGGGAGCGGGCGAATCAGCGTGCCCACGCGAGCGAGACTATCAACGCATAGGTTGATAGTCAATACGATGCTTGATTAAGTCTCAGGAGCCCTTGTACGGGTCGACGAGCCTGCGTGGGACTCGCCACTCCGACTTGAGCGACACGACGAACGCGACCTGCGCCGGCTCGCCGGCGGCGAGCGGCAGCGGCTTGCCCGTCTTCTCCGTATCGCCGCGCAGGCGCGGATGCCAGACGCGCGCTTCGTAGGTGCCGGGGGCGAGACCCTCGAGCCGCGCCGTGCCGTCGGCGGCGGTCTTGACGAAGTGCGGCGTCGTCAGGACGTAGATGTACGCCAGCATCCAGTCGTGGATATTGCAGCCCAGCGCGACGACGCCGGGCTTGTCGAAGACGACCGGTGCCGCGGGCGTCCCGATGTAGAGCGGCAGCTCGAATTTCTTGGCGGAGGAGAAGGAGTAGACGTGATGCCGGATGTTGTCGCGGTTCGGAAAGTTCACGCGCGTGCCGACGTAGACCGGCAGCACGTACGGGACGAACTCCTTGTCGTGCTGGTCCATGACGGCGGTGGCCGGCGGGGGCGCCGTCGGCGTCGCGCCGAGCGGCGTCAGGGACACCACGGCGTCTTCGATCGGCTTGCCCTTTTCGTCCGCCACCGTCGCCTCGACCGGGCCGCTCGGTGCCTGAGCCTTCACGCCGGTCCGCGCGGTGAAGACCATCGCCAGCAAGGCCAGGAGCACGGCGACCGTGAGCCGCCGCGTCATCGCCGCTCGTCCTTGGTCAGGGGCTGTCGGGACTGCGCGTCGACTGGGGCGGCTTCCGGGCTCGCTGCCCGCAGCCGCAGCACGCTGAACGCGAGCAGCGGCCGGGCGAAGCCCCGCAGCGCGAGCGAGCCGAGCGCGACGGCCTCGACCAGGTTCTCGACCTCGGCGTACACGCGCTGCGACACGAGAATCTGGCCGTCGCTCGCCTCCTGGCAGAGCCGCGCGCTCAGATTCGTGACGGTGCCGATCGCCGCGTAGTCGAACCGGCCTTCGAACCCGATGCGTCCGACGGTGGCGTAGCCCATGTCGACGCCGGTTCCGAAGCCGAGGGCGAATCCGCGGCGGCGCCACTCGTCGAGCAGCGCCTGGACGCCGTCGCGCATGGCGATTGCCATCTGCACCGCGCGCGCCGCCGGGTCGGGGCAGGGGACGGGATCGTTGAAGAACACCATGAGCCCGTCGCCAGTGAACCGCTCGAGCGTACCCTCGTAGCGGGAGATGAGGGCACCGACCGTCGCGTGATAGTCGCGGAGCAGGCGCATCACGTCTTCGGGATCGGCTTTCTCGGCGAAGGCGGTGAAGCCGCGAAGATCGCAGAAGAGCACGGTGATCTCCCGCCGGTGCGACGCCAGCATCGACTCGTCGCCGGTCGACAAGAGCTCGGCGAGCTGCGGCGAGAAGAACCGCTTCAGGCGCTCGGCGCGCGCGAGCTCGGCACGAACCCGCTCGCGATCGCGCAGTCCCGCGAGCATGGCGTTGAACGTGGTGCCCAGCTCGCCGAGCTCGTCACGCCGACCGACGGATACAGTGGCGTTGAAGTCACCGGCGGCGACGTGCTGCGCGGCGCCGACGAGCTCCAGCACCGGACGGCTCGTCCGTCGGGCCAGGACGATCGCGCCGAGGAGGGCCAGGATCAGCCCCGCCCCTCCGACGGCGAACAGCGTCCGGAAAAGGCCCCGGCTGGCCGCCAGCGCCTCGGCCAGCGGACGCTGAAGCACGACGGCCACGTCGTCGTTGATGCGCTCGACTCGCACCACGTGCGGCTGGCCGGCCAGCTGGATCACGCCGTCCCGCCGGATGCCGCCGAGTCCTCGCTGGAGCTCGTCTCGATCGGCGCCGTCGAGCGTCGACGCCTGCACGACGAGGCCGGACTCCTCGCGGCGGAAGAACGACACGTGCAGGTTCGTCACCCTGCGCAGATCGGCGGCAGTGTGATCGTCGATGGCGAAGCCGGCGCATAGCCAGGCGATGGGATCGGGCGCCAGCAACGGCACGATCGCCAGACGATAGAGCCCGCCGTCCATCGCGGCGGTCTGGGACGCCTCACCGGACTGTTCCGCGGCCTCGAGGAGCCGCGGCAGCGGGAAGGCTGCGCCCAGGCGCCCGGGGTCGCGGGTGTCGGCGCTGATCGTGCCGTCCGGCGTGAGGAGCATCAAGACGTCGGCCGAGATCCGCTGGCGGTGATTCTCGAGGACGGAGCGTGTCGTGGCCTGATCCGCCGTGGCGGCGGCCGTTTTCAACGCGAAGTCACCCGAGAGGAGGCGAGTGGCGGTGAGGAGCTGCTGGCTGCGCACCTCGAGCTGTCGCACGAACAGGGTGCCGGCGAGGCGAAGCTCCTCGTTGATCTCGCTGCGCGCGCTCGCGCGCACGGCGGCCGCGACGACCAGGAAGCACGTCGCGAGGATCACGGCGAACAGCCCGACGAAGACGACGACGAGCTGGCCGCGAAAACTGCGGAAGCTACGCACGCTGGGGGAACGCACCGATGCCACGCTACCGCCGCGATGCCCCGGGAGCAACCACTAGTCGCCCGTCACCCGTCGCCACGGTGAGGTACCCTTCGGGCGTGCGAATCATCGCGCACGTGGACATGGACGCTTTCTACGCCTCGGTCGAGGCGCACCACAACCCTGCGCTGCGCGACAAGCCCGTCGTCGTGGGCGCCGACCCCAAGGAGGGCCGCGGGCGCGGTGTCGTCGAAGCCGCGAGCTACGCCGCCAGACGCTACGGCATCCGCGCCGCCATGCCGATCTCGCGCGCCTGGAAGCTGTCGGAGGCGGCGCGGCGTCGGGGCGAGGAGCCGGTGGTGTTCGCCCACGGCAACCGCCGACTCTACGTCGAGATGTCCCAGCGGATCATGGCGATCCTCGCGTCTGCCGGCGACGCCTTCGAGGAGGCGAGCATCGACGAGGCGTATCTGGACCTCTCGTCCCTCGGGAGCTTCGAGACGGCGGTGGAGCGCGCGCGAACCCTCAAGCGTGAGATCGCCGACCGCGAGGGGCTCACGTGCTCCGTGGGCCTGGGCCCCAACAAGCTCGTGGCGAAGATCGCTTCGGACTTCAAGAAGCCCGACGGCCTGACGGTCGTCACCGCCGACGAGGTGCAGGCGTTCCTCGATCCCATGAGCATCCGAGTCATCCCCGGTATCGGCCCGAAGACCGAGGCGGAGCTCAACGAGCGGGGTATCCGTACCGTGCGGGATCTTCGCGGTCTCGAGCTCGCGCAGCTCGTCGAGTGGTTCGGCCGCTGGGGCGAGGATCTCCACGCTCGGGCGCGCGGGCGATCCGACAGCGTCGTCTCGAACGAGTGGGAGCCGAAGTCGGTCGGCGAGCAGGAGACGTTCGAGGTGAATACGCTCGACGCCGAGTTCATCCTGGACCGCGTCCGGGCGCTGGCCGGCGAGGTCTTCGGGAGGCTCCGGGGTCAGGGCTTTCGCGCCTGCCGGACCGTCAGCATCACGGTCCGCTTCGCGCACTTTCGCACCGTCACGCGGGCGCACACGGCTCGAGATGAGATCTCGAGCGCGGAGGCGCTCCTGGCCGTCGCCGCCCAGCTGTTCGCGCCCTTTTTTGATGCGAGAGAGAACCCGCGCGGGACTAAGATTCGGCTCATCGGTGTGCGAGCCGAAAAGCTGTCGAGATAGGCCGAGGGCCCGCTAGCATGGTTGGAGTTAGCCTCACCCCGGGGAGGGACTGCCACGACCGAAGGAATTTGCGACTAGGACCTTCGTCTCAAGGTGCGCGCGGGCTCGCTGCTCGTAGACTGCCCGCCGGGACGGGCGCGAACGGGATCGGCAGGCTCGTCCGAGGAGAACCCATGATCGGCATACGTGTGGCGCTCATCTGTGCGGTCTTCCTGGCCGGATGCGCAAGCTCCAGTTACTACACCCTGAAGCGAGTGGACGGGCCCGGGACGTGCCAGACGACCGCGCCCTCCCGCGATCTCCTCCTTGGGGTCGCGCTCTCGGGCGGAGGAAGCCGCGCCGCGCTTTTCGCCGAAGCAGGGCTCGAGGCGCTGGCCGGGTTGCGCACGGCGGACGGCGTCTCGGTGATCAACAAGATCGCGAACGTGTCGAGCGTCTCTGGGGGCAGTCTCTCAGCGACCTACTACATGCTCAAGAAGCCGGGCCGGGACGTGCCCGTTCTGAACGCCGATGGAACCCTGTCCGAGGCCTACCGGGCCTTCTTCGATCAGTACCGCACCGAGCTGAGTCAGGACTTCGAGACGTCCCTGATCTGGCGCCAGCTCCTGTCGTTCCGGTGGCTCAACTCCGCGCTCGCCGCGCGCACACTCGCCGAGATTCTCGGCGAGCGGCTTTACGGCAAAGCCCGCATCGAGGACCTCGCCGCGCGTGAGAAGGCCGGCGATACGCCCGGATTGATCATCAACACCACGCTCTACAACAACGGTCGGCGCCTCGCGATAACCCCGCTGCCGTCGGAGGCATTCGACTACGATTTCTTCGCGGATCTGGAGCGCGCCTTGGCGCAACGCGGGCGGGTGATGGAGGACGCGCCCTATATCCGCGAGCGCTGGAAGCTTCTCCGGCCGATCACGCCGGTCGAGGTCCACATGGACCCCTGCGTGTTGCTGCTATCGGGCTCGGCCACCGCGTCCGCGTCCTTTGCGCCGCTCATCGGCCCGATCACGATGAGGATCGGTGACGAGGAGGCGTACTGGCACGTCGGAGACGGCGGACTCTACGAGAACTCGGGGGTCGAATCGCTCCTGCTGCTCTATCTCAAGCAGCTCCAGGCGAAGCAGGCGAAGCGGGCCCTGATCATCGCCTTCGACAGCTCCTTCCCCTTCTCGGTTGGTGAGAAGCGGCTCTTTCGTCGCTCCCTGCCGTTCTCTCTGCTCAATTTCGACTTCACCCGCATTCCCAGCATCATGGAGGAGCGGGCCATCACCTATCAGGCACTCTTTTTCCGCACACTCCAGATCGAGGGTGTTTTCCCGGATTCGAAGACCTTTAACGTCATCGCACTCCGCCATACCGACGCCAAGTTTGCGGCGGACTTGAGTGACTTGCCGCCGGCGTGCAAGGCCGAGCCGGAGCCGATGAAGACGAGCGAAGAGGTCGAGAACCGCATCGAGGCGATCCCGACACGGCTGGGCCTGTCCTCGGAGTGCGATCGCCAGCTCATCTATACGGCGGCGACCAAGCTTGTCGCGGAGCACCGGGACGAGATCCTGGACTACCTGAACCGTCCGTAGCGAGTGCGCCGGAACGTCAGACCGTCGCGGCTCCGAGTCGGCCAGCTGCTGGCGACGATCGCCATCGTCGCCGGGCTGACGATGCGGTGTGGCGCGAGCAAACCTCCTCCCGCCGAGCCGCTGGCGCCGCTCGTCGCGTACGCGTTCGAGTGTGACGACGAGCAAAAATTCGTGCTGTCCCGAGCGGCCGGGCAACCGGACGCGATGGATCTGGTCCTCGGCGATCGCCGCTACCGGCTGGCGCACGTACGCACCGGGTCCGGCGCGCAGTACGCGGCCGACGGGATTTCGGTCTGGACGAAAGAGGGAGAGGCCATGCTCGCGGTGCAGGGGCGCGTCACCACCTGCCGTGAGAATCGGCGGCGTTCGATCCTGGAGGACGCGCGCGCTCGCGGCGTGGAGTTCCGAGCATCCGGCAACGAACCCGGCTGGGTGTGGGAACTCCTGGCCGACCGCATGGTCTTCATCGGAACCTATGGCGCCGAGCGTGTCACGACTCCGCGCGCCAAGGCTCCGAGCGACACGGCACCCGAAGGAGCGGTCTACACCGGCGTCGCCCAGGCTCATCGGCTGACCGCGCGCGTGCTCCCGGGGCCGTGCTTCGACACGATGAGCTTTGATCAGTTCGTGTCCTCCGTCGAGGTCGAGCTCGACGGCAAGACGTATCGAGGCTGCGGCGAGGCCTTGCGGTAGACTCTAGGTCGATGCCCTCCGACGGACCCAAGAGCGCGTACGAGCTGGCCATGGAGCGCCTCCGGCAGAAGGATCGCGAGGCCGGGGTCGAAGAACGCCCGCTGACCGAACAGCAAAAGTCGGCGATCGCCGAGGCGCGGCAGGTCTACCAGGCGAGGATGGCCGAGCGCGAGATCCTCCACCGGGACGCGCTGCACAAGGCGCAAAGCCGGGACGAGGTCGAGAAGCTCGAAGGGGAGCTGGCGCGCGACCGCGATCGCCTCGCCAGCGACCGCGATCGCAAGATCGCCGAGATCAAGCAGCAGAAGTCGAAGTAGGCCCGCGCCGGCTAGCGCGCGTCCACATCCATTGCGTCGGCGAAGCGCCGATACGCTTCCAGCGGATCGCCGTACTTCCGGTGTCCCGCCGTGTGCTGGGCGCTCGCCAGCAGGAGCCGATCGCGGTCGTGGGCCTGCGTCTTGAGATAGTCCTCCAGGGTGCAGAGCCCGAGCTCTTGATTGTGCGGGTCGTTGCCCATGATGCTCGCGCCGGTGGCCAGGGTCTGGACGAGCGGAGCACGGTCGTAGCCACCCTTCAGGTACGCGGCGGTCAGGTCGACCGACTCTTCATAACGATTGGCGAGGAGCGCGGTCTCGAGCTTCTCGAGGATCTGTGCCGCCGACCACGCCTCCGAGCCCAGCGGCGGCGCGATCGTGCGCCGTCCGTTGCCCGGAGTATTGGCCTGGTGCTCGGAGCCTCGATTGATGAACAGCGCGGCCAGGAACAAGAGCTTGAGCCGATGTGGATGCTCGAAGGTGTCGTAGAACCAGCCGACCGTGTTGCAGTACTCGTAGCCGTGCTGCGCCATCGAGTAGTTGTTCGGCTCGCCCGTCTCGAGGATGACCTGCGCCGCGGCGATCTGGATGGCGTCGAGGATGCGCCGCGGGTTCCGGCCGGCCCGGAGCAGGGCCACCAGGGCATCCACCACCGAGAATTCCCGCTGGCGGGTGATCACGTCGATCAGCATCGCCTCTTCGGCCGCCGTCAGCGGGGTGGCCTGCGCGAGGAGCTCCTGGTCGCGGCCCTCGAGCTGGTTCTGGATGACGTTGCAGCCGAGCTCGTAGCCGGAATACCAGCGCGGGCCAACCGCGATGTCCGGCACGCCGGCGTAGAGCACGTCGTGCGCGCGATCCCAGCCGATGGCCTCGCCGAGCTCGATGGTGGCGCGAGCGCGGTAGCCCTTGTGGCCCGTGGTGTAGGAGCGGTTGTGCCACATGCGGTCTTGCACGTCGATGAGACCGGCGAATGCGAGATGCGCGAGGATGTGCCGCCGGTTCGGCACGTCCTGCATCAGTCCGAGGAAGACGCGATACGACTGCAGCACGTCGCCGCGCTGCACGAGCGTGAGCCAGTGATTCAGGCGCTCGCGCAGGGTGCCGTCGACCTGCAGCGGCTCCTGGTCCGGCCAGTGTCGCTCGGGCATCGGCGGCGTCGTGTTGACCTTGATGTCGTAGAGGCGAGTGTAGTGGCCCGGAGCCTTGCCGAGCAGCTGATTCCACGGATCGAGCCCCGTCGGCATGTACCAGACGGTCTGGGCCAGCGGCAGCCAGCGAAGCTCCGGGCGGATCATCGACGCGAGCGGGAGACCGACCCGCTCGCTGAGCAGGCAGTGGTCGTTGTTGACGAACTTCACGATGCCGTCGTCGAGTCGTTGATGGTAGGGCACGTGCGTGTACGGCGCGTGGATCCGCACCGTCTCGCGCGTGATCTCGGTGAGCGGGCGGCCCTGCTTCATGAGCCGGTACAGCACGTCACTCGCGCCCTTCTGATCGCGTGCGAGGATGCGCTCTTCGAGTCGGGCGTATTCCGATGCCGGTGCCGATTCGTTCAGAACCGCTGCGGTCGTCGCCATGGGAATCCTCAGGCCTTCTGGACCACCTTCTTGTAGATCATCTCGACGTTTTGTCCGACGCGGTCACGGTAGCGTCCGATCGGATACTTCGACATGCCGGCCTCGTACTTCGTTGCCAGCTCGTCGCCGACCTTGGTCTGCATCTCCGCCAAGGTCGCCCCGCCGGCCGCCGCCTTCTTGACGGCGGCAATGAGGTCGACGAAGTAGCCGCGGAAGAACGCGAGCTGGCTCTTGGGCCGCACGTCGCCGTGTCCGGGCACGATGGTCGTGAAGTCGAGCTTGTCCAGCGCGGTCAGGGTGTTGATCCAGTCCTCCGGATAGCCGTCGTTCATGAACGGCATCCAGTCGATCAGCGCGTCGCCGCTGGCGACGACCTTCTCTTTCGGCAGGTAGATGAAGAGGTCGCCGTTGGTGTGGGCGCGCCCCAGCACGTGCAGCTGGATCTCGCGGCCGTTCTCTTTCAGGCTCAGCGTGGTGGTGACCGTCCGCGTTGGCAGCGCCGGCTTCATCGACTTGAGCTCCTGCATGAAGGTCTCGGCCTGCTGCAGATTCGACTCGAGGTTCTTTTTCTTCGCCGGATCGGATTCCTTCTGAATGTCGGCCTTCAGCGTGGCGATCTCGGCGGGCAGGGCCGCGATCTGCTTCTCGATGAACGGCACGCCGCCCACCCCCGAGTCCGCCTTCGTCAGGTTCTCCTTCGTGCTCTGGCTCGCGATGATCTCGAGCTTCGGGTTCGTCGCCGCATACGATTCGTTGCCCTGCCAGTGATCCCAGTGGAAGTGCGTGTTGATGAGCTTGATGACCGGTTTCTTGCTGAGGTCCTGGATCTGAGTGTAGAGGGCGCGCGAGGCCGACGGCTTCGAATGCGAGTCGACCACGATGACGCCGTCGTCGGTCAGGATTACCGCGGCGTTGCAGTTGGTCTTGAATCGGGGCGCCGCGATGGCGCCGTAGACGCCGTCGCCGACCTTCTTCAGCTCGAAGAGATCCTTGTCCGCCGTCTGGGCGTGCGCGGCCATCGTGCAGCAGAGCTCATGGGGATCGAGGGTGTGCACCGCCGCGGCCGCGAGACCCATCTGGGTGAGAACCTGCCGACGCGTCCATTGCGCCATCACCGGCCTCCTTGTAATGGGGGGCCTCGAGGGCCCCCCAAGCCCCCTGCGCTCGATAGCCTTAATCCGCCCTGAAGATCAGGTCGGGCTTGAGCTCGGAGATCTTGGTGCGACCGCAGAGACCCATCGCGACGTGGAGCTGGTCGCGCAGGATCTCGAAGACACGCGCGACCCCTTCGGCGCCGTCCGCGCCGAGACCCCAGAGCGCGGTGCGGCCGAGCATGACCACCTTCGCGCCGCGGGCCAGGCCCTTGATGACGTCCGTGCCCTTCGTGAACCCTCCGTCGATCACGATCTCGGCGCGCCCGGCGACCGCGTCGACGATCGGCGGCAGCGCCTCGATCGACGACTGGGTGTGATCGAGCTGGCGCCCGCCGTGGTTCGAGACCCAGATCAGCTTCACGCCCATCTCGGCCGCGCGGCGCGCGTCGGCCACGGTGAGAATGCCCTTGAGCCCCACGGGGAGCTTCGTCGTCTTCATGAGCCACTCGACGTCGGCCCACGTCAGACGCATCTGATAGTCGTGGAACGGACCGCGCGGGTTGGGCGCGACCTCCATCGCCTTGCGCGGGCTCCAGCGCGCGAGGATATCGCGCTCGCGCCGGCTGTAGTGCTGGGTGTCGACGGTGAGCGCGACGGCCTTGAACCCCGACATCTCGACGCGCTTGAGCAGTTCACCGACCCAGCCGCGGTCGCCGTGGTGATAGAGCTGGAACATCTGCGGCGCGCCGCCGGCTCGCGCGACGTCCTCCACGGGCCAGCCGGTGGCGCCGGAGAGCCACTGGAGCGTGTCGGCCTTGCCGGCGCCGCGGGCCATCTCGACGTCACCCTCGGGATGGAAGAGAACGAGGCCGCCCATGGGCGCGATGCCGACCGGCGCGGACAGGGGCACGCCGAGCAGGCTCGTGCGGAGATCGATCTCCCGGACATCGACGAGCACGTTCTGCGCGATCGCGAGGCGGTCCAGGTGGCGCTTGTTGCGGCGCAGGGTGGCTTCCGACTCGCTGCCGCCGTCGCCGAAGTTCCACGCTTCGCGGGCGAGGCGCGCGCGGGCGGCTCGGCGAATCTCGGGCAGTGTCGCGAACGGGCGTGGGAATTCCTTGGGCTGGCTCATGGCGCAGTACTATACGCCAGTCGTCGTTTGGAGTCTTGGTACACTGCAGCGATTCCGAGGGAAGGGGACACGACATGAGCGGGAACGGCACCAGCGCCAGAGGCGTGCGGCAGGTCGGCTACTTCGACTGCGCCGGCGGCGGGCAGGTCGCGGTCGACGGACACGTCGCGTTCGTCGCGCACATGAAGGCGCCGCACGGCACCACCCTGGTCGACGTCAGCGATCCGTCCCGGCCGCGCCAGCTCGCGTCGATCGAGGTGCCGCCGGGCACACACTCGCACAAGGTGCGAGCGGGCAACGGTCTCATGCTCGTGAACCGCGAGGCGCACGGCGGCCAGGGATCTTCGCCGGACGCGCCGCGCGGGCTCGGCATCTACGACGTGTCGAACCCGACCCGGCCGCGCGAGATCACGCTCTGGCGGAGCGGCGGGACCGGCGTGCACCGCTTCACCTTCGACGGGCGCTACGCGTACATCTCGCCCGAGATGGACGGCTACGTCGGCAATATCGTGATGATCCTCGATCTCGCCGACCCGAGCCGGCCCAAAGAGGTCGGCCGCTGGTGGATGCCCGGGCAGTGGACGGCCGGCGGCGAGACGCCGGCGTGGTCGGGACGGCAGCACCGCTGCCATCACCCGATCCGCGAGGGGAACCGGCTCTATGTCAGCTACTTGCACGGCGGGTTCGTCATTCTCGACATCGAGGACATGGCGAAGCCGCGCTTCATCTCCGGGCTCGACTGGAGCCCGCCGTTCCTGACGCCGACGCATACCGCGTTGCCCGTGCCGTTTCCGCTCCACGGCCGCAAGGTCATGCTGGTCGCCGACGAGGACGTCGCCAAGCTCGCACAGGGCCCGCCCTCGTTCCTGTGGCTCGTCGACATCTCCGACGAGAAGAAGCCGGTGCCCTTCGCGAGCTTCCAGGTGGACACCGACGGACAGCCGCAGCCGGAGTTCACGGGCTGTCATCAGCCGTGCGAAACGATCACCAGCACCGAGATCCCCGTGGCGTGGTTCGCCCACGGCCTGCGCATCGTGGACATCGCCAATCCGCACGCGCCGCGCGAGGTGGGCCACTTTCTGCCGCCGGTGCCGGAGGGCTCGTCGCGCGTCTGCAGCAACGACGTGTGCGTCGACGACCGCGGCTTGATGTACCTCGTCGACCGCGGACGCGGCGTTCACATTCTCGAGCGCGCCTGATGGCCGATAGCCTGCCGACCCGCCAGCAAGACTTCAACGAGTGGTACAACCAGCTGGTGCTGCGTGCCGACCTGGCGGACTACGCGCCGGTGCGCGGCTGCATGATCGTCAAGCCGTACGGCTGGGCGCTCTGGGAGAACATCCAGGGCGCGCTCGACCGGCGCTTCAAGGCCACGGGCCACGTGAACGCGGCGTTCCCGCTGTTCATCCCGAAATCCTTCCTCGAGAAGGAGAAGCAGCACGTCGAGGGATTCTCGCCCGAGCTGGCGGTGGTCACGATCGGCGGCGGCGAGGAGCTGGCCGAGCCGCTGGTGGTGCGGCCGACGTCGGAGACGATCATCGGCCACGCGTACGCCCAGTGGATCAAGTCCTATCGCGACCTGCCGGTGCTGATCAATCAGTGGAACAGCGTCGTGCGCTGGGAGCTTCGCACCAAGCTCTTCCTGCGCACGCTCGAGTTCTGGTGGCAGGAGGGGCACACCGCGCACGCGACCTACGACGAGGCCGAGGCCGAGACGCGGCAGATGCTCGACGTCTACACCGACTTCGCGGTCAACGAAGCCGCCGTGCCGGTCATCCCGGGCGTGAAGTCGCAGTCCGAGAAGTTTGCCGGCGCGCTGCACTCGTACACGATCGAGGCGATGATGGGCGACAAGCGGGCGCTCCAGGCCGGCACGTCGCACAACCTCGGCCAGAACTTCGCCAAGGCGTTCAACATCCAGTACCTCGATCGAGACAACCAGCTCCAGCACTGCTGGACGACGTCGTGGGGGCTTTCCACGCGCTTCATCGGCGCCATCATCATGGTGCACGGCGACGACCAGGGATTGATTTTGCCGCCTCGACTGGCGCCGCATCAGGTTGTGATCGTCCCGATCTACCGGAGCGATGCCGAGCGCGCCACGGTACTGGAAGCGGCGGGGCGCGTGAAGACCCAGCTGACGACCGGCGGCGTGCGCGTGCGCCTGGACGAGCGCGACGGCGTGACGCCCGGCTTCAAGTTCAACGACTGGGAGATGCGCGGCGTGCCGCTGCGCGTCGAGATCGGCCCGCGTGACGTCGAGAAGCGACAGGTCGTGCTGGCCCGTCGCGACATGCCGGGCAAGGCCGGGAAGTCGTTCGTGCCGGAGGAAGGACTGACCGGCGCGGTGACGACCATGCTGGAGTCGATCCAGCGGTCGATGCTCGCGCGGGCTGAGGCCTTTATGCGTGAGAATACCGCCGAGCCCCGGACCTACGACGAGTTCAAGCAGGCGATCGAAGCCGGGCTGTTCTGCCGGGCGTGGTGGTCGGGCGACGCCGAGCGTGAGGCGGCGATCAAGGACGAGACGAAGGCGACCATCCGCTGCATCCCGCTGGAGCAGCCGGGCGGGGAGGGACCCTGCATCGGCACGGGCCGACCGGCCAAGCAGGTCGCGATCTTCGGACGCGCGTACTAGCCGCGCGCCGTCGCGGCTATGTCGCGACCGGGATCCGCGTCAGCGCCGAGTGCGGCAGCCGCACGGACTCCGTGCACGTCAGGCAGGAGAAGTGGAGCTCCTGCGGGTCTCGCTGGGTCAGCACCATCCGTTGTGCGCACTTCGCATGGTGAATGCCGCCGTCGAGCGCCCAGTACACGATCTCGCTTCCGGCTGCCACTGAGATATCCATCGTCGCCTCCTGCCAGATCTCCGGGAAGCGAAAGTCGTGCCGACGCCTCGCGACGTGGGAATGCTTCTCCGATCGAGTAGTTGGCGCAGATCATCTCCCGATGCCGTGTAAGGAAGATCACACCGAACGGGAAATCTTTGCGTAGGTCTGGAGGCTATCGCTTCAGCCCGAGGATCAGAACGCCGGCTCCGACCATGAGGATGCCCAGCCACTCCCGGCCCGACGGCCGCTCGCCGAGAAACAGCACCGCGAAGACCGCCACCAGGACGAGGCTTAGCTTGTCGACCGGCGCGACCTTCGATGCATCACCGATCTTCAGGGCGCGGAAGTAGCAGACCCAGGAGGCGCCGGTGGCCAGCCCAGACAGTACCAGGAAGAGCCACGTCTTGGGCGCGAGGGCGAGCGGGTTGCTCCACTTGCCGGTGGCGTAGACGAACCCGGCGAGGACGATGATGATGACCGCCGTGCGAACCAGGGTCGCCAGGTCCGAGTCGACGCCCGCGAGCCCGAGCTTGGCGAAGATGGCCGTGAGGGCCGCGAACACCGCGGACCAGAGCGCCCAGTAGACCCATTGCGTGCCGGCCATGTGGGAGAGCCTATTCCCGCCAGGCCTGATGCACCTCGGCGCTCCGACCGTTGCGACTCAGCAACCGCCTCCGCCGCCGCCCTTGCGCGGCTCGATCAGCTCGACCCGCACGTCGTCGGGGGCCCACATGAAGGCGATCCGCGGGCCGTTGGGGACCTGGATCGGGCCTTCCAGGAGCCGGGCGCCGAAGCCCTCGAGCCGCTTGATGTCGGTCTCGAGGTGCGTCGAATCGAACCCGAAGTGCTCGAGCCCGTGGTGCGCGCTTGCATCGCCCGGACCGAGGCGCTCACCCGTGCGCGCACCCGAGATGTTGACGCCCATCCCGCCGTCCTCGCTCTGGCAGCGGATGAAGCGGTCGCCGAAGACACGCGTCTCGTCGCTCAGGATCTTGAAGTTGAAGGCCCTCACGTACCATTCCGCCGTCTTTCGGGGATCGGGCGCCTTCAGGTGGATGTGGTTGATGCGGAACGCCATGGTCGGCCTCCTCATTGGACTCGGTCCGGCTGGAATATCTTCCGGGAACTCTGTATATACCACCCATTCGGGAGGTGGGGACGATGGGACAGCTCGACGGACGAACGATGCTCATCACGGGCGCGGCGCGCGGGATCGGCGCGGCGTGCGCGCGCCGGGTCGCGGCCGACGGCGCCAGGCTCGTCCTGGCCGATCTGGATCCGGGCGTGGAGAAAGTGGCCGCTGAGCTCGGTCAGGTTGCGATCCGCGCGGACGTCACACGGCGTGAGGACATCGAGCGCATGGTCGATGAGCCATACCGGCGCTGGGGGCGGCTCGACGTGCTCTTCAACAATGCCGGCGTCATCAGAGTGCAGCCCATGCTCGATGTGACCGAGGACGAATGGGACCGCGTGATGACGGTGAACCTGCGCGCCGTCTTCTTCGTCCTGCAGGCGGTGTCTCGGCGGATGCTGACTCAGGACCTCATCGCCGGCTCCGAGCTTCGCGGCAAGCTCATCCAAACCGCGTCGATCGCGTCGTATCGCGGCGGCAACCACCTGATGACGCCGTACTCGGCCTCGAAGGCCGGGGTGGTGAGCCTGACGCGCTCCGCGGCGCAGGCGCTGGCTCACGAGCGTATCACGTCGAATTGCGTTTGCCCCGGCGCGGTCGAGACCGCGATGTGGGAGCAGATCGACAAGGAATGGGGTGCGCTCGAGGGGCTGGGCCAGGGCGAGGTATGGAAGCGTAGGATTCGCGGCATCCCGCTCGGGCGTTCGGAGCGGCCCGAGGACGTCGCGAAGGTGGTCGCGTTCCTCGCGGGCCCCGACTCCGACTACATGACCGGCCAGGCGATCAACGTGGACGGCGGCATGGTGATGGGCAACTGAGGCTGCGCCGCCCTCAATGCATCACGAGGCCGCCGTCGACGCTCAGCGCCTGTCCCGTCATGTAGCCGGACTTGCTCGACACGAGAAAGCCGATGACGTTCGCGACGTCCTCGGCGCGCTCCATGCGCCCGAGCGGCACCGTGCCGGCGCGCTGGCGCGTGAACTCCTCGGCGCTGAGCCCCATCAGCTTGCCCTGCTCGCGCGCCACGGAGGTCCACATGTCGGTCTCGACGAATCCCGGGCAGACGCAGTTCACCCGGATTCCGTCGGCGGCGTGGGCGAGGGCGAGGCTCTTGGTCATGCTGACGACGGCGGCCTTGCTCGCGTTGTAGGGCAGGTTGTTGCGGCTGCCGATCTTGCCGGCCATCGACGCGAGGCTGACGATCGCGCCGCGCTTCTGCGCGATCATCGTCGGGAGCACCGCCTGGGTGGCGAAGAAGACGGCCTTGGCGTTGACGTTCATGATCGCGTCCCAGTGCTCCTCGGTCACGTCCAGCGGGAGCGCCGCGCGGTAGATGCCGGCGTTGTTCACGAGGATATCGATTCGGCCGAACTCGGCGCGCGCGCGATTCACCATTGCGGTCAGATCGGCCCGCGACGTGACGTCGGTCTTCACGGCGCTCACGCGCCGGCCCAGCCCCTTGACCTCGGCGGCGGTGCGCTCGGCGCCGGCCAGGTCCATCTCCGCGACGACGATGTCGGCGCCCATTCCCGCCAGCTCGAGCGCGGTCGCGCGCCCGATGCCGCGGCCCGCGCCGGTGACGATCGCGACCTGTCCTGAAAGCTCCATGAGTGATCTCCCTTTATAGCTTCAGGTCTTCACGGGCTCGATCACGCCGGAGGCGTGCAGCGCGTCCAGCTCGTCCTTCCCGAGCCCCAGAATGTCGGCCAGCACGCGGTCGGTGTCTTGACCGAGAAGCGGCGCCGGGCGCGCGACGGCCGGGTCGGCGCCGTGCAAGCGGATCGGCGAGATCGGAACTTTCGTCTTGCCGCGCCGCGGGTGCTCGATCTCCTTCCAGACGCCCCGGGCGTTGAGATGGGGATCGGCGACGACCTCGGCGGCGGTGCGCACCGGCGCGCACGGCACGTGAGCCTCGGTGAGGATCGCCATCACCTCGTTCTTCGAGCGGTCCCGCGTCCACGCCGTCACCATCGTGTCGATCTCCTCGACCTTGGCGGCCCGGCCGGGAGTGGTGGCGTAGTCCGGGTGCGTCAGCAGATCTTCGCGCCCGAGCACCTTGGTGATGCTTTCCCAGTGGCGATCGGACGCGGTGAAGATTGCGATGTGGCCGTCGCGCGTCTCGTAGACGTTGTAGGGCGCCATCGCGAGCGCGGGGTGACGGTTGCCGGTGCGCGCCGGCACCGACTTGTCGCCGTCCATGAAGACGCCGAGCGCGCTGGCGAGGGCGATGATCGCGGCGTCGAGCATCGCGACCTCGACGAACTGGCCCTGGCCCGTGCGCTCGCGCTGCACGAGTGCGCCGAGGATACCGGCGAAGAGGTGAACACCGCCGAGGAAGTCACAGACCGCCGGGCCGGCTTTCACCGGCGGGCGATCGGGAAATCCGGTCGCGTTCATGATGCCGCTCATCGCCTGGATGGTCAGGTCCATCGCCGGCAGATCGCGGTACGGGCCGGAGAGCCCGAACCCGGTGCCGCTGCCGTAGACGAGCCGCGGGTTCTCCTTGCGCAGCACCTCCCAGCCGAGACCGAGACGATTCATCACGCCGGCGGCGAAGTTCTCGACCAGGACGTCGGCCTTGCGGGCCAGGCTGAGGAAGATCGCCTTGCCGTCGGGGTGCTTCAGGTCGAGCACGACCGATTCCTTGTTGGAGTTGAGCATCACGAGCGGGTAGGGCTCCACCTGGCGCTTGCGGCGTCGGACGATGTCGCCCTCGGGGCTTTCGATCTTGAGGACCCGCGCGCCCATGAAGCCGAGCAGCAGGCCGCAGTACGGGCCGTTGTAGATCTGGCCGAGGTCGAGCACGAGCATGCCCTCGAGCGGGCGGCGGATCGCGGTCGTGGTCGTCATGACTTCGGGGCTCCTCAGGCACGGGCCGGCATGATCATGGTCTTCACGCCGTGGCCGGCGGCCGCGTGCGCGAACGCCTCGCCGATCCGGTCGAGCGGAAATCGCGCGGTGACCAGTCGCTTCAAGCCGAGCTTGGGCATCATCGCGAGCGCGCGCTTGTAGGCGGTCCCTCGGCCGAACGCGCCGCCGATCCTGATCTCCCGGAAGTGCACGTCCCAGAGATCGAGCGGCAGGACACTTCCCTTGGGATTGACGCCGACGAGCTGGAAGAACCCGTTCGGGCGCGTCAACGTGATCGCCTCCCTGACCAGCTCGGGCTTGCCGACCGCTTCGCAGACCACGTCGGCGCCGCGCCCGCCGGTGAGCTCCATCACGCGCTCGCGCAGGTTTTCCCGGGTCGGATCGATGACGACGGCGGCGCCGAGGCTCTTCGCCATCTTGCGCCGCTCCTCGATCGGATCGGACATGACCAGGCGCTTCGCGCCGAGGCGGCCTGCCAGCACCATCGTCACGAGCCCCATGATGCCGCCGCCGATGACGAGCACGGTCGCGCCGCGGGGCATCCGAAATCCCTCGAGACCCGCCAGGCAGCACGCGGTCGGCTCGGTCATCGCGGCGGTCACGGGATCGAGGCCGCGCGGCAGCGCATAGACGTTGCGCGCGGGCAGCGCGACGCGCTCGGCGAAGCCGCCGACCCGCACGCACCGGGCGCACTGGCTCACGCGTCCGGCGGCGCACTCCGCGCATTTTCCGCAGCCATAGGAGGGCTCGCAGCCCACGGTGCGCCCGACGAGGCTCTTGCCGACGCCTCGGCCGACCTCGCGCACGACGCCGGTGTACTCGTGGCCGAGGACCAGCGGCGGCGTCCACGGGAAGAGCCCCTGCGTCGCGTGCACGTCGGTGCCGCAGATACCGGCGGCGTGGACGTCGACGACGACCTGGCCCGGCCCGGGGGAGGGCTCCGGTGCCGTGTCGATGGTGAAGCGCCCTTCGCCCTGCCAGGTCGCGACCTTCATGTCAGCACCTCACCGTGCGGGTGTCGCGTCGGTGTGCCGGGAGAATCTCGGCATCACCTCGGTCGCCAGCAGCTCCATCGAGCGCCGCCACAGCTTGGGCTGGTCCCAGTCCTGCCCCGACATCAAGAGCGTCCCGAAGTGCCCGATCTCGTCGCGCAGCGCGACGAGCTGGTCGAGCACTCGTCGCGGGCTTCCGGCGATGACGAGCGCGCGCTTGACTGCGTCGAGCGTCACGGCCTCGTCGGGCATGTCGAGGTCGGGCTTCAGCATGAACAGCGCCTTGCGTCCCTTGGAGAAGCTGTGGATGAAGAAGTGGTAGTAGAACGAGAGCCCATTCTCGGGATCGCTCAGATAGTCCTCGGCCTCGGCATCGGTCTCGGTGACGAGGATGCTGCGCGATACGCGCCAGACATCCGGATCGGCTCGCCGGCCGACCTTCTCGCAGCCTTCCACGTATCGCTCCCAGTGGCCGGGGAGATAGCGCCGGTGGAAGAACTGGCCCGAGATGGGGATCCAGCCGCGCTCGCCGGCGGTGCGGGCGCTCGCCGAGTTCGGCGTCAGGATCGAGAGGGCGATCGGCGGATGCGGCTGCTGGAACGGCCGGGGAATGTAGCCGACCTTGAACTCGGGCCAGATGGCCTGCTCGAGCGAGATCTTCCAGAAACGGCCGTCGATCCGGTACGGAGGGTCCTGGGACCAGAGCTTCAACACCATGTCGATGGACTCGAGCAGCATCTGCGGGCGCAGCTCGGCCTGGCCCGAGTCGAAGAGCTCGAGGTCGCTCACGAGACCGCCGGGACCGATGCCCATGATGAACCGTCCGCGCGCGAGCTGATCGAACATGGCCGCCTGCGCCGCCACGGTGGCCGGATGCACGTGCGGCATGTTGATCACGCCCGTGCCGAGTCGGATGTCGCGCGTGCGGCTGATCACCGTCGCCAGGAAGATCAGGGGTGAGGTGATGCGCTCGCTCCACGAGCTGAAGTGCTCGCCGACGAAGGCCTCGGAAAAGCCGAGGCGATCCGCGAGGACGATCGCTTCCTGATCCTCTTCGAGCAGATCGGCGTAATCGCGCGCGGGGTGGTGGAAGGGCATGGTGAACATGCCGAGCCTGACGGTCACGGGAAGCTCCTTTCGATGTCCGTGAGGCTATCACAGTCTCGAGATGCGCCCCGCCGATGCCGAATGACATACAATCCGGCCAATTCCTCGAAAAGGAGCCCGACCATGGCCGTGAGCGAAACCTACGAGAAGGGACGCGAGGTACGTCGCCAGCTGCTGGGCGACGCATACGTCGAGCGCGTCAACCAGACCGCCTACAACGATCCGATCATGAAGAAGTTCATCGACGTCGCGACCGAGACCGTCTTCGGCGCCTTGTGGACGCGCCCGGGATTGGACCTGAAAACCCGCACCCTGATCTGTGTCGTCTCCGACGCCGCGACCGCCCGTACGCCCGAGCTCGCCATTCACCTGCGGATGGCGCGCCGACAGGGCTGGAGCGAGGACGAGCTGATCGAGGTGCTGCTACACCTCTCCGGTTATGTCGGCGTGCCGCTGATTCGCGAGGCGATGCTGACGGCGAAGGAAGTCTTCACCGAGATGAAGAAGGAGCGCTGACCGCGCCGGCGATCAGGTGAGGAAGCGGCGGTAGGTCAGCGCGACGATCAGGGCGAGCGCGAGCTGGAACAGGTCCAGCGGCGAGATCACCGGCATCATGTTTCGCCACCCTCCCACAGGGTGTCTGGATCGTTGTCGGTTTAGCCCGGCACCGGGGCGCGGGCGATGAGGCTGCAAGCGATGTACCCGCTGCACGCTCGGTGGCGAACGCGTGGACCAACCGCGCGAAAGTCCACGGCAATCGCCGCGCGTCCGTGCGCGCGCCGGGTGCGTGCCGGCACGTCGTCGCGCTGAGATCGTAAAGGTTCCCGACGACGAGGCCGTTCGCGTTCCAGAATTTGGTCCGAGCGGGGCATGCTATCGTCGCCCCGGGAGGTTTCCATGTCCGTCGTCCTTGTTACGGGTAGCAGCACCGGCATCGGCCTCGCCACGGCGCTCCACTTCGGGCGCCTTGGCGACGGAGTGTACGCCGGAGTCCGCAACATCGCCACCGCGACCGAGCTCACGAAGGCGATGGAGGCCGAGAAGCTTCCGATCCACCCGATCACGCTCGACGTGGACGACCAGGGCTCGGTGACCCGCGCGGTCGGCGAGGTGATCGCCCAGGCCGGCCGCATCGACGTCCTCGTCAACAACGCGGGGATCGGCGGCGGCGGTCCGGTCGAGGACGTGCCGGTCGACTGGGTGAAGAGCCTCTTCGAGACGAACTACCTCGGCGCCATCCGGATGATCCAGGCCGTCCTGCCCGGAATGCGTGCGCGCCGGAGCGGAGCGATCGTCAACGTGAGCTCGATCGCGGGCCGGCTGGCGATCGCCGGGCACGGCCACTACTCGGCCGTGAAGCACGCGCTGGAAGCCATCAGCGAGGCGCTCGCCCAGGAGGTGCTGGCATTCGGGATCCGCGTGGCCATCGTCGAGCCCGGCGTCGTCGTCACGCCGATCTTCACCAAAGCGAAGCGATTCGCCGATTCCGCCTCGCCGTACGCGGTTCACGTGCACCGGCTCTTGCTCTTCTATCAGATGCAGATGAAGACGCCAAGCCAGCCGGCCGACGTCGCCCGCGTCATCCACGAGGCGGTGACGGCGAAGGAGCCGAAGCTCCGCTACCTCGTCGGTGACGACGCGGAGAGGTTGGTGGCGGGCCGACGGAAGCTGAGCGACGAGGAGTACGTGGCGACGGGGCGCCCGATGCCCGACGCCGAATATCTGGACCTCATGCGCCGCCGCTACGGGTTTGAATGGTAGTGCGAGCCGAGGCCGGCTCGGCGACCGAGGCGAGCCTTAGGAGAGAGCCGTAACCTCAGGACAGAGCACGAGTCTTAGAAAGCGCCGTCAGGGAGGACTCTATGAGTGCTGAGAAGATCACCGTTCTGAACCCAGTAGGTTTCCCGCCGAAAGTGGTCAGCAAGCCGCTGGCGCCGCGCCTCTCGACGCTCGAGGGCAAGACGGTCTACCTGGTCGATTGCCGCTTCGACGACTCCGATGTCTTCCTCAAGCAGATGCAGGCGTGGTTCGGCGAGCACATGCCGGGCGTGCGCACGGTCTTCAAGCCGATCTCGAGCGTCTATCTGAAGGACGATCCGGCGACCTGGGAGGAGATCAAGGCGAGGGGGCACGCCGCGATCGTCGGTGTCGGGCACTGAAGCACCTGCGCGCCGGCGGTCGCCGCGCACGCGATGACGATCGAAGCGCAGTACGGAGTGCCCACCGTCGCTATGCACACGGACAAGTTCGACCGCGTGGCCCGCTCGGTGGCCGCGGTCAACGGGATGTCGGAGCTCCGGCAAGTCTTCGTCCCTCAACCGGTCATGGGCAAGTCGCCGCGTGAGCTCCGCGCCTACGTCGACGGCAAAGATCCGCTCACCGGTCGCCCCGTGATGCAGGAAGTCATCGAGGGGCTGACCGTGCCGTTCGACGGTCAGGGGGTCGGCACGATCGAGTACGACCGGTCCACGCCTCGCCTGGTCGAGGCGGATACCGAGGAGAATCTGCAGCGCCGGTTCATGGAGAGCCGCTGGACCGACTATCTGCCGATCGTGCTCCCGACCGAGGAGCGAGTCGCGGCCATGCTGGCCGGCACTCGCCGCAAGCCGGACGAGGTCGTCGGGCGCATGCGTCCGACGCACTTCCGCGAAGCGTGGGAATACACGGTCGAGAAAGTCGCGGTGAACGCGGTGATGTCCGGCGCCCGTCCGGAGTATTTCCCGGTGATCCTGGCGCTGGCGGCGACCGGCGTGAGCGCGCGCGGCAGCACGACCAGCTCGATGGCGGCGATGGCGGTCGTCAACGGGCCGATCCGCAACGAGATCACGATGAACGCGGGGACCGGCGCGCTCGCGCCCTACAACCACGCCAACGCGACGATCGGTCGCGCCTACGGCCTGCTCTCGCAGAATCTGCAGGGCAGCTCGGTGCCCGGCATCACCTACATGGGCTCCCAGGGTAACAACTACGCCTACAACAGCATCACGTTCCCGGAGAACGAGGAGCGGAGCCCGTGGGAGCCGTTCCACGTCCAGCACGGATTCCGCGCGACCGACAGCACCGTGAGCGTCTTCAGCGGCTGCCGCGCCACCGCCTACACGCTCGGCGTGCGCGAGAAGCACTGGCGCGCGCACGTCCGTAACATGCTGCGCGGCATGGATCCGCACATTCCGCCCGTGTTCGTCCTCGACCCGATCACCGCGCGGCAGTTCATCGACCGCGGCGGGTTCACCAAGAAGGACGCGCTCATCGACTGGGTGTACGAGAACGCCCGGATGCCGGCCGGCGAGTTCTGGGACTACCAGCTCGTCCAGAACTACCTCTACCCGCGCGCGACGTTCGGCGAGGAGCCGTGGGCATCGAAGCTCAAGGCCGCCCCCGACGAGATGATCCAGATGTACAAGCGCGAGGATATCCACGTCGTGGTGGTCGGCGGCGAGACGAATCCCTACTGGCGCATCATGGGCGCGACGTACGCGAAGACCGTCTCGGTCGACGACTGGAGGTAGGGACCCACCCCCGAGCGACGCTACCTATCGCGTCCGACGAGATTCTTGGTGGCCGGTTCGACGGCCATCTATGGTGGTGTTATGACCAGACACCATCACCTCCAAGGTTTCACCTGGCGCGTCGCCGCGCGCCGCGCGCTCTTCGTGGGTCTGCTGATCGCTGGGCCCATGGCCGGCTACGGCTGGGGCCAGGCGATGTTTCCGGCGGCGCCCGTGCCTGGCAGCTTTGTCGTCGACGAGGGGAA
>CAYVHH010000392.1:0-2823 GCA_964450175.1 uncultured bacterium
TGTTGGACGCCAGGGCGACGACGCTCCCGCCGGTGGGCGCGGCCTGATTCAGGGTCACCGTACAGGTGGTCGCGGCGCCCGAGGTCACGCTCGCCGGCGCGCACGCGAGCGACGACACACGGATGACGGGCGTCACGGTCACGGTCGCGGTGACGCTCACGCCGAGCGTCGCCGTGACCGTGACGGTTTGAGACGTGGTCACCGAGCCGCTGGTCGCTGTGAAAGTGGTCGCTGTCGCGGCGGCCGGCACGGTGACGGAAGCGGGCACGGGCAGCGCGGCCGTGTTGTTGGATGCCAGGGTGACGACGCTCCCGCCGGTGGGCGCGGCCTGATTCAGGGTCACCGTACACGTGGTCGCCGCGCCCGACGCCACACTGGAGGGAGCGCACGCGACCGAAGACACCCGGAGGACAGGCGCGACGGTAACAGTCGCGGTGGCGCTCGCGCCGAGCGTGGCCGTCACGGTGACGGTCTGGGATGTGGTCACCGAGCCGCTGGTGGCCGTGAACGTGGCCGATGTCGCCGTCGCGGGCACGGTCGCGGACGCCGGCACGGGCAACGCGGCGTTGTTCGACGCCAGGGCGACGACGCTTCCGCCGGTCGGCGCCGCCTGGTTCAACGTTACGGTGCATGTCGTCGAGGCGCCCGACGTCACGCTCGCGGGCGTGCACGCGACCGATGACACGCTGGGGCCGCCCGCTCCACCCGTCGACCCCGGCTTGAAGGCGGCCATCTGCGCCAGATAGGTGTCGGCTCGGCTGAACGTGAAGGTCGCCGCGACGGAACCGGCCGTGGCCTGGATCTGGTCTTCGGTCGCCATGTCCATGTTGTTGACGACGGTCCGTCGAGTGAACCCGGTCCCGGCCGTGATCGTCCCGAAGGAGCCGGAGTCGTCCATGGCGACCCCGAAGAGCAGGTCGCCGCTGACCGTCGTTGTGGCGGCGGTACTGGTGACGCCGTTAGTGGCGGTCGTTCCGGTGGCGCGATTCTTGGCCACGACGTCCAATGGAGAGGTCGTAGCGATGCCGCTGTACTCGCTGACGATGATCCGCCGAAAGGCGTTGGACGCGCCGAGAGTGACCGTCACGGTGTTCGCTCCGGGACGGATGTTGGGCGCGTAGAGGATCGCGAGGCCCTGGCGATTGTGCGGGTCGAAATCGTTGGTGGCGACGACGTAGGTGTTGCCGAGGGTGTCGGTCGCCTTGATGGACGACGCGGTTCGATCGCCCCAGCTCACAGCGACGACGATGAGGTTCCCGGACGTGTTGTTGGCCGCGAAGGGGACGGCGATCGTCGAGCTGGCGGTGTCGTTCGTGGCGCCGACCGATTGGACGAGCGCGATGGCCCCGGTCGCGGTCTCGGGAGAAGCGAGGAGCGCGAGCGCGACCAGCGCGAGAATCACGCAGATCCACAGCTGACTACCGCTCTTCAATAACTCTCCCGGCATGTCCGAAGCGGAAGAGGAGACGGCAGAGCGGCCCGCGGCGCATCAAATGCCGCGTCGGCAAGCCCCTAATTGTCGTTAGATCTGACTACGTACCTCCATGTTGTGGACCGATTGGCGATCGTATGCCACCCAAAGTGCTCGACGCGTGCCCAAGATGTGGCGGAATAGCGGCTGTGTCAAGAGACTTTACGATTTGGAGGGGGCCCCTGAAGGGCCCCCGGCGGTCATCTAGACGCCTTGATACGGGGTGCCCCAGCGGTCCTGGTACACGATCTCCTTGAGCGGCCCGCGGCCGACGGGGCCGAACTTCCCCATCGGATAGCCGATGGGGATGATCGCGTAGGAGTGCACGCCCGGCGGCAGCCCGAGTGCGGCTTCGGCTTCCTTCTCGTACAGAAGGTGTCGCGTCGTCAAGGTGGCGCCGAGTCCGAGCGCCCGCGCCGCCAGCAGCATGTTCTGCACGGCCGGATAGATCGACGCGCCGGACCCCCGGGTGGGCGCCGCCGCCTCTTCGAGGCATGCGACGATCCACACGGGTGCCTCGTGGAAGTGATCGGTCAGATACTCCACCGCCGCGTGCTGGCGGTTGTACTGCTCGCGCGTGACGCCCGGGGGCGGCGAGCTCTTGAGATAGCGAGGGCCCACGACCTCGTCGAAGGCGCGCTTGTACCAGACCTGGACGCCCTGCTTGATCTTGCGATCCTTGATGACCAGGAAGCGCCAGCGCTGCGTGTTGCCGCCGTTGGGCGCGCAGGTGCCGGCCTGGAGGATCTTCCGGATCAGCTCGTCGGGAACCGGATCGGGCTTCAACCGGCGCATCGCGCGCATGGTCTGCATGATCTCGAAGAGGTCCGTGTTGCCTGCCATGGGTCGTCCTTTCTCCGTTCGGTCGGCGTTGCCCGGATCATACTCCGGGCGGGCGTGTTGCGCGTGAAGGCCGAAAGGCGCACGATCATGGCGTTGAGACTGCCGCGGGACGTGCACCCGGCCTCCCTTTCGCGCTTGCCGCTCCTCGAGCGGCACGAGCTCGACGCGGAGGGTCAGCGGCACTACGACGTGGTCGTGAGCCCCGGGAGTCGCACCTTGGTCGGCCTGCGCGGTCCGAGCGGCATCTGGCTGCACTCCCCGAAGCTGGCGGGGTACCTGCGCGCCGCCAATCAATATCTGCGCTTCGAGACCGCGCTGGACCGGCGGCTGACTGAGCTGGCGATTCTCGTGACGGCTCGCGAGCTCGACAACCAGTTCGAGTGGACGGCGCACGAGCCGGCGGCGCTCGCGGAAGGTCTCGACGCGAGGATCATCGAGGTCGTGAAGCGGCGAAAGCCCGTCCCGAGCCCGGGCAAGCAGCTCGGAAGGAAAGAGGCCGTCATCATCGC
>CAYVHH010000393.1:0-4596 GCA_964450175.1 uncultured bacterium
CGGCGGCATCGGCGCGCACGGTCGCGGCTTCGAACGGTCCGACGCCGGTCAGCTCGACGTAGCACGCGACACCGACACCGAGCAGCCGGCCTTCCTCGCGGGCGCGCACGCACTGCTGCGGGAGCCGATCGTAGTCCGACATGTCGAGCGCGTGGCGCAGCACCGCCGGGTAGTCGCCGCTGTCGTAGATCACGTGGCCGGAGCCGCGATAGTTCGTCAGGCCGACGTCGTACGGCATGTCCGCCGATTGCACGAGATTGGTGAAGCGAACGGCGGCGCGATCGCGGCCGGTCTCGCGGGCGATCAGGTCCATCACCCGCTCGATGATGAACACGGCCTGCGGCTGGCCGGCGCCCCGGTACGGCGTCACCGGCACGCGATGGGTGTAGACGCTGTCGAACGTCACCTCCACCGCGGGGATCCGGTACGGGCCCGCCAGCATCGAGGCGCTCAGGAGCGGCACGACCAGGCCGCGCGGCGTGTACGCGCCGGTGTCGTGCACGAAATGGTCGCGCAGCGCGAGCAGTCGCCCCTCGTCGTCGAAGCCGACCTCGACCGTGTGCGCCTGTGTGCGCTCCTGGGTGGCCGTCAGCATGTGCTCGACGCGATCCTCGAGCCACCGAACCGGACGGCCCAGGCGCAACGCCAGCAGCGGGATCAGCACGTCCTCGGGATAGACGATCAGCTTGGCACCGAAGCCGCCGCCGACGTCGGGTGCCAGCACGCGCACGCGATGCGGCTCGAGCCCGAGCAGATCGCAGATGAACTGCCGCACCTGGTGCGGAACCTGCGACGACGCCCACACCGTGAGGAGCCCGGCCATGGCGTTGTACTCGGCGACGAGCCCACGGGTCTCCATCGGCTGGCCGCCGGCGCGCCCGATGGTCAGGGTGACGCTGGCGCGGCGCGGCGCGGCCGCGAGCGCGGCGGTGACGTCGCCGCACGCCAGGGTCACGCGGCCCGCGAGGTTGTCGGAGATCTCGTCGTGCACGCATGCCGGCCCGGGCGCGGTCGCGACCTGCACCGAGGGCAGGGGCTCCCACGCGACGTCGATCAGCTCGCGCGCGTCTTCGGCGCCGTACTGGCTTTCCGCCACCACCACCGCCACCGCCTCGCCAACGAAGCGCGCGCGATCGCCGGCCAGGAGCGAGAAGTTCTTGCCGCGCAGGGCCGCGTGGGGCGGCACGATCGGCAGCGGGCGAGCGGCGTCGCCGAGGTCGGCGAACGTGACGACGCCGACCACGCCGGGAATCTTCAACGCGCGCGCGGCGTCGATGGCCCCGATGCGGGCGTGGGCGTGCGGGCTGCGGAGGATGGCGGCGTGCAGCATGCCCGGCAGCGCGATGTCCCCGACGTAGCGGCCGCGGCCCTGCACCAGACGCGGATCCTCCTTGCGGAGGAGCCGGTCGCCGATGAACTTCACCGGATCGCTAGACCGTGCCCAGGCGCGGGTGGGCGAACATGGGAATGTTGACGCCCCACGGCGCCATCCGCTTGCGGATCTTCTTCAAGAAGTCGGGAAAGACGCGCATCTCGTCCTCGGGGGTGTTGCCGCCCAGACCGGCCTCGCAGGAGATGCGGTCGGCGTCGATCTCGGCCGGCGTCGCGCTGCCGCCCTCGATCGCGAGCCAGAGGTTTCGGTAGCCGCGGAATTCGACGTTCTCGATCATCGTGGTGACGGCGGCCTCGATGTTGCGCACGGTCTCCGGCGTGAAAGACGGCGCCCAGGCGTCGAGGCACTGCCAGCCGAACGCGATGTGCCGCACCTCGTCGCGCAGGATCAGCTCCATCAGCCGGCGCACGGCGGGGTTGGTCGCCTTGTGCACGGTGGCCTTGAAGACGTCGATCAGGATCTCCTCCGCCGCGCAGACGAGGCTGGCGAAGATGCCTTCGAGCGACGTCTCGGGGTCGAACGCCATGCGGCGCACCCCGTGCGTGCCGACGGCGCCGGCCGTCGGCGGGTTCTGCGGCTGGGAAAAGTAGCGCCCGAGACGATCCGCCATCAGCCATGACGCCTCGGCGTGGCGCCCTTCCTCCATCGTGCGCATGGTGAAGAAGAATTGCAGGTCCGGCAGCTGCCGCTCGAGGCAGAACCGTAGCAGCAGCGCCGGGCTCTCGGAGATCGCGCCGTACTCGCCCCACGTGCGCCGGCTCCAGTACATCTGCGCCGCCAGCAATTGCTCGGCGCTGTAGCGCTCGGGGTGGAGCTCTTCCCACGGGATGTCGGTCTGGGGATCCCACTCGAGCGTCTTCGCCCGGCGCCACAGGTCCCAGACGTCGGGCATCGCCGAGGAGAGCGGCAGCGGATAGCGCTGCTCGAGGACGTAGGCGCCGGTGCGCTCCTTCTCGGTCAGCATGATGGGCCTCCCCTATCCTTTATATGGTACCGAGCACGGCGTGATCGACACGCGGAACGTCGAGCTTCCACGCGGCGAACCGCTCGCGGACCTGGGCGATCGTGGCGCGGAGAACACCGCGCTCCTGCGACGGGGTCGAGGCGCCGAGGCCCTGGCGCGCCGTCTCCGCCTCGGCGGAGAGCCAGGGCTCGCGGCTCTTTTCCGGAAGGAGCCACGTGTTCCGGTAGCCGGCCAGGATGACGTTCGTGAGCATGTCGCTCACCGCGGCGGTGACCGCGGCCCGCCCGCGCGCCTCGAGCGCCGGCACGCGGCTCCCCAGGAACGCCCACGCGAAGGCCACGTGACGCGCGCGGTCGCCGGCGATGAGCCGCAGCGCGGCGCGCACCGTCTCGTCCCTGGCTTGCTGCATGTGGCTCAGGTACAGGTTGAGATCGAGCTGGTCGTCGAGCGCACCGAGCGCCGCGATGTACGCCTCGACGGGCACGTCGCCATCGAGCGCCGCCTGCCCGAACGCGTGATTGCTGATGCGCGCCAGACCGGGCTCACCCGGATCCGCCGCGTAGCCGCCGAACCGGTGGGCGAGCATGTGACAGACCTCGAGGTGCTTGGCTTCCTCCGCCGGGCGGAACGACAGGAACAGCTTTGCGTCCATGCCCAGCGATCCGGATTCCAGGCAGAAGCGGATCAGCAGCGCGGTGCTCTCGGTCAGGCCGGGATAGACGCTCCAGGCGCGCCGGCTCCACGTGCGGCTGGCCGCCGCGCGCGTCGTCGTGTCGTAGCGAGCCGGATCGAAGCGATCCCACGCGATGTCCGTCTCGGGGTTCCAGTGCAGGCCCTTGCCCTGGCTGTAGAGCTCGCGGAGCACCGGCACTTCCGGAGCGAACTCGAGCGGAAAGCGCCGCTCGACGAAGCGCTTCTCCTGCGCCTGGTACGCGCGCAGCAGCCGTGCGGCGTGCTCACGCGCCTCGCTCATTCGTCGCCTGTCAGACTGGACGCGGTCGGGCACTGATCCAGGGCGTGCTCGACTGCGGCGCACAGGTCGGTGGCGACCGCGCAATCGCGCTCTCCCCACACGCGACCGGGGTCGAAGAGCACCGCGCCGAGCCCCGCCCGCCTCGCGCCGACGACGTCGACGAAGTAGGAATCGCCGATGTAGACCGTCTCCTCCGGTGCGGTGCGGGCCGCTCGCCAACCCAGCTCGAAGATCCGCGGATCGGGCTTGGTCATGCCGACCACCTTGGAATCGATGACGAACTCGAGATACGCGGCGAGCCCGGCCTCGTCGAGCGCCCGCTGCACCGAGCCGTTAGAGTTCGAGATGACGCCGACGACGAGCCCCAGGTCGCGCGCGTGCCGTAGGGCCTTCGCCGCGGCGCCGTCGGCCTGGTGACAGAGCCCGATGGGCACGTTGAAGCCGCGCCGCCACTCGGCGAGCGCGCTTCGTTCGGTGTCGTCCGTGATGCCGAGATACTCGGCCAGATAGCGGACGTATCGTCCCTCGCCGGTGCGCTCGCGAGTCGCCTGCGCGGCCCGCTCGATGTCGAGACGAGCCCGCGCGCGCCGCTCCGCGTCCGTGACCGCCGATTCGCCGAGATCGTAGCCTCGCGACACGAGGTACGCGGTGAGTCGAGCGTAGTCCATCTCTAGCAGCGTGTGCCCCGCATCGAACACGACCGCGCGGATGACCGGACGGGGCGTCATGTCAGGAGAGTTTACCGCACTGGACCCGCGGTGAAGGACGTGCCTGAGTCTCTTGACCTCAGCGACCAGGGGATCGGCGGACCTGCTTCTCCACCCGACCCGCTGAACCCTCTTTGTCTATCAGCGCCTGAGCCTGCTCGATCGTCTGTCTCGACTTGACGAGACTGTCGTACTTGAGCAGATCGGCCGTGGTGGCACGCGCCGCATTACCGCAGACCACGCACTGCCACGGACCGACCTGCTCGAAGCGATATCCGAAATGCAGAAGGCCGAGGATTTCGCGCGCCGTGACCACGAAGTACCCGTCCTTGTTCCAGAGGTTCTCCATGACCCGCGGAGAGGCAAGCCGGAACAGGCCCTTGCGATGGGCGCCGCCGAGGATCCACGAGTCGTTGACCACGCAGGCCCACTTGTCCATCTGGAGCAGGAAACACTTGTCAAAATGTGCGTCGTGCGGAATCGCGCGTAGGATCAGTGGCCGGTATCTCCTCAACGTGCCGGCCTCTGGGGACTTCAGAAGCGCCGCCACTCGCCGGAA
>CAYVHH010000394.1:0-5905 GCA_964450175.1 uncultured bacterium
ATCAACCGCCGCGCCGAGGAGATTCTCCAGCTGTCGTCCGGCGAGGTCCTCAAGCAGGATCTGCGTGCCCTGCCGTCGCCGCTGGGCGACATGCTCTTCGACACCCTGAAGACCGGGCGAGCGGCCGGGCGACACGAGATCCAGCTCGCGCTGCGCGGCTTGTGGCTCGAGGTCTCGACGTATCCGGTGCGCGGCGAGGACGGGGCGCCGCTCGGCGCCGTGCTCGTCTTCGAAGATCTGACGGCGCAGAAGGAGCTCTTGACCCAGAAGCGACAGGTCGAGCAGACGCAGCTCCTCACGCGCGTGGTCGCGCGCATCGCCGACGAGATCAAAAATCCCTTGGTGTCGATCAACACCTTCATCGAACTCATCGGTGAGCGTTACGACGACCCCGATTTCCGTCGACATTTTTCGTCGGTCGTCCGTCGAGACGTGCGCAGATTGGTCGAGGTGTTCGAGAAACTTGCGGGGCTGGTGACGGAAGGTGAGTTAAACTTCACGACCGTGGATGTGCACACGGTCGTCGACGACGTGGTGACCGCGATCGAGCTCGTCGACGACGTTCCGGCCCGGCCGCTGCAGCTCGACGTGACCCGCGAGACGACGCCGCAGGTCGTGAAGATCGATCCGGCGCAGCTGAGAAAAGCGCTCTCATACCTCATCTGGTATCTGGCGCACAACTCACCCCCCGACCAGGCGCGGGTGTCGGTCTCGGTGGCGCGGCACGCCGAGCGCGAGGGCGGCGAAGGCGTGCGGATCCTCGTGGGCTCGCGGACCGCGGCGGTGCCGCCCGAAAAGCTCCAGCGCGTCTTCGACCCGGTCCAGATGGTGCAAGAGAGTCTGATCGACGTGGGGCCGGCCGTGAGCCAGCGCCTCGTCGAGGCGGTCGGCGGGCAGCTGGCGGTCCGGCAGGGCCGCCACGAGCTACACTTCCTCGTCACACTCCCGCTCGCAACCTCATGAGCACGACGGCAAGCGCGCTCGGGCGCGTCCTGGTCGTCGACGACGAGCTCGGTCCCCGCGAGTCGCTGCGGATGCTGCTGAAGCCGAGCTACGCCATCCAGACGGCCGAGAACGGGCGGACGGCTCTCGATCTGCTGCGTCGGTTCCAGCCGGACGTCGTGATCATGGACATCAAGATGCCCGAGATGGACGGGCTCGAGCTGCTCCGGCACGTCAAGCGCGCCGACCCGTCGATCGAGGTCGTCATGATCACGGCCTACGCGTCGTTCGAGACCGTCCGGCACGCGCTCACCCACGGCGCGTTCGAGTACCTCATCAAGCCGTTCTCGCGCCAGGACCTCGAGGACGTCGTCCATCGCGCGCTCGTGCGCCGGCAGACCGATCTCGGCACGCGCGGCCAGGTCGCGCGGCTCGTCGAGGAGATGCGCAAGCTCTCCGCCAAGACGCGGGAGCTCGAGCAGGCCGAGGCGACGGAGCAGTCGCTCCGCGTCACCCAGCTGTCGATCCTGCGCGAAATCTCGCGGACGATCGTCGGCCACCTCGATCCGCAGAACGTGACGGCCGCGGTGATCGAGCAGCTGCGGCTCGCGCTCGGCTACGACAGCGTCGACATCGTGCTCGAGATGCCGATCGGCGTCGACAAGAACGATCCGTTCGTCGTGGTGTGCGGCATCCGCGACATGCAGGGAACGCTCGGGCACCTCATCGTCGACAATCGGTCCACGCGGCGCGCCATCGATCCACGGGAGCGCGAGCTCCTCGAGATGCTCTCGGAGTATCTGGCGATCGCCCTGCGCAACTCGAAGCTCTATGGCGAGATTACCGACACCAAGCAGCGGCTCGAGCAGACCATCTCGTCGGCCGGCGAGGCCATCATCTCGCTCTCGCCCGACGACCGCATCGAGAAGTGGAACCCGGCGGCCGAACGGATCTTCGGCTGCAGCGCCGCGCAGGCGATCGGACGCCTGATCACGGAGCTGCTGCCGCGCGGCGACTACGCCGAGGCACGGCGCCGGCTGGCCGAGGGCACGCCGCGGCACGAATTCCAGACGACCGCCACCGCCGGGCAGCCGCGGCCCGTCGAGCTGGCGGTCACCTTGTCGGCGCTCCACGGACGCCATGGAGGGCTGGAGGGCCTGATCGCGATCGTGCGCGACATCACGGCCCAGCGCGAGGTCGAGAAGCAGCTACACCAGTCCGAGAAGCTCACGGCCCTCGGCCAGCTCGCCGGAGGCATCGCGCACGACTTCAACAATCTCCTGCAGGCGATCCTCGGCTACGCGCAGCTCATGAAGCAGAGCCTCCACGACTCCCAGTTCGTCTCGCGCTCGCTCAATGTCGTGGAAGCGGCGGCCGTCGACGGCGCCGAGACGGTCCGGCGCATCCAGCAGTTCGCGCGCCTGCGTCCGGATGGGCCGCCGGTCGGGGTGGACGTGAACCAGAGCGTGCACGACGCGGTCGCGATGATCCGGCCGCGCCTCGAGGAAAAGATCGCGCGCGACAACCGGCCGATCGACCTGAACCTCGAGCTCGGAACGATCGAGACCATCAACGGCCGCCCGGCGGCGCTCACCGAGCTGATGACGAATCTGCTCCTGAACGCCCTGGACGCGATGCCCGACGGCGGCACCCTGACGGTCACGACGCGGGGGGAGCCCGGGCGGAACGTGGTGTTGACGGTGACCGACACCGGCATCGGCATGCCCGAGGCCGTCCGCCGGCGCATCTTCGAGCCGTTTTTCTCGACGAAGGGCGAGGGCGGATCGGGGCTCGGTCTGTCGATGGTCTACGCCATCGTGCGTCGGCACGGCGGTGACATCCGCGTCGACAGCGAGCCGGGACGAGGCGCGACCTTCACGCTCACCTTCCCGGTCGCCAGCGAGCCCGTCGGCACCGAGCCCGAGTCGGCCCTGCCTCGGGCGCGCCGGCCGGCCCGGGTGCTGCTGGTGGACGACGACCCCAAGGTGCTGGGCACCTTGACCGAGATCCTCCGGAGCGTGGGCCACACCGTCACCGCCGCGGCGAGCGGCGGTGCCGCGCTCACCGCTTACGGGCCGGGGCGCTTCGACGTGGTCCTGACGAACCTCGGCATGGCAGGCATGAACGGCTGGGAGCTGGCCGAGCGCGTTCGTCGGGTCGATGCGGACATCGCAATCCTCCTCATCACGGGCTGGGGCCTGCGTGACGAGGAGCACGGACGGCTGAAGACGCTCAAGATCCGCAAATGCCTCTTCAAGCCCGTCCGTCCGGGCGAGCTCGACTCAGCGATCCAGGACGCGCTCACCCCCGCCTGAGCTCAGGCGCGCTTCATCGGTCGGCCGCAGCAGATCTTCTGGGCCATCGCGACCTTCCCGCACTTCGCGCAACGAAAGCCGGCCATGTCTCCTCCGTGCCGTGGTCAGAGCCGCTCGATGATGGTCGCGATGCCCTGGCCGAAGCCGATGCACATCGTCTGCAAGCCGAAGCGCTTGTTCGTCCGCTCCAGCTCGTGAAGCAAGGTGGTCATGAGCTTGGCGCCCGAGCAGCCGAGGGGATGGCCGAGGGCGATCGCTCCACCGTTGACGTTCACGCGGTTCATGTCCGGGTGATATTCGCGCTCCCACGCGAGGACGACCGACGCAAACGCCTCGTTGATCTCGACCAGATCGATCTGGTCGAGCGTCATCCCGGCCTTGCGAAGCACACGCTGAGTCGCCGGAATCGGGCCCGTGAGCATGATCGTCGGGTCCACGCCCGCGAGGGCGGTGGCGACGACGCGGGCACGCGGCTTGAGACCGAGCGCCTTGGCCCGGTCGGCCGACATGAACATCAGCGCCGCGGCGCCGTCGGAGATCTGCGACGAGTTCGCGGCCGTGACGACGCCGTCCGACTTGAACGACGGTGTGAGCGTCGCCATCTTGTCGCGATTCGCCGGGACGCGGACGCCCTCGTCGGTGTCGAACACTGAGCCATCGGGCAGAGTCACCGGAACGATCTCGCGCTTGAAACGTCCTTCGGCGATGGCGCGGCCCGCCTTCTCATGGCTCTGCGCGGAGAACTCGTCGAGCTCTTCCCGCTTGAGTCCCCACTTCTCGGCAATCATCTCGGCCGAGATACCCTGCGGCACGATGTTGAAGCGCTCCTGAAGCTTCGGCGAGAGCGGACCGTCGCCCGGGCCCATCGCGTTCGAGCCCATCGGCACTCGCGTCATGTGCTCGATTCCGCCGGCGATGACGACATCGTACTGACCCGCCATCACGCCCATCGCCGCGAAGTTGGCGGCCTGCTGGCCGGAGCCACACATCCGGTCGAGGGTCGTGCCGCACACTTCGACGGGCAGGCCGGCGATCAGCGCGGCGTTGCGCGCGATGTTGAAGCCTTGCTCACCGAGCTGGTCGACGCAGCCGAGGATGACGTCCTCGATCTCGGCCGGATCGACCTTCAGTCGGGCGACCAGATCCTTGAGGACGAGCGCTGCGAGATCATCCGGGCGAATGCCCGAGAGCTTTCCGCCTTTGCGCCCAACGGCCGTTCGAACGGCACCGACGATGACTGCTTCGCGCATAGGGACCTCCCACAAGCGACTGAACAACGATTCATCTTACCGGCGCGATGGGGTGTGACGCAAACGACGCGGTCGTTCACGCGGCGACACCGCCCGAGCGCGCCTATCGAGTGGCGCGCCGCGGGTGGCCGTCGAGCGAGGTGTCGGGACCGCTGCTGCCGCTCAGCCCGCTGAACGGTGGCGCGCCCGGAACGGACGGGAGCTCCGCCCGAACGGGTGTTGCGATCGATGTACTCTCGCCCAAGGCGGGCGGAGTCTCGCGAAACCGCGAAGCCGGCTCCGGGACGAGCTCGGATCGAGCCACCGATGGCGCCGGCTTGGACGGCGGCGCGGGCGGCGCTTGCACGGCGGCCGGGCCGGTGGGACGCGGCGTCGGCGGCACCAGCACGTCGGGCTCTCGCGAACGTTCGGCTCGCGGGCGCGACGCCGGAGCGGCGCGACGCACCTCTTTCCTGGGCGCGGGCGGTCGCGGGGCCGGCGGCAGGCTCGCGATGTCGCTCCGCGGAACGCCCGGATCCACCGACGGCATCGCCAGATCCGGGTTGGGCGCTCTCGGGGGCCGCTCTGCCGGGGCCGGAGATAGTGTCTCGTCGCGCTCCTGGCGGACGGGCACGCTGTTGTCGCGCACAGGACCCCAGAGCGTCGAATAGCCCTTGAGCGCGATCGGTATCGACAGGATCACCATCGCGGCGATGCCGGTCCGGACAACGAGTGGCCTGAGGCGGTCGCCCAGAGCTCGCGCAACAAGGAACTGAGTGGGCGGCGCGGCGACACGTGGCTCTGCGTCCCGTACGGGCAGTGGGTGGCACCCGGTGCATTCTGGAAGGGCCGCCCGCAGCGGGGCGGAGCATCCGATCCGGTGCCGCCAGTTCTGTCCGCATTCCGAGCAGAAGTGGAAGTGCGAACCGCGTCGCCCGCCGGCCACCGGCTCCGAGCCGGCTTTCGGAAAACACCAGGGGCAGCATGCGGCCAGACTGTCAACGCAGCGACCGTGATGGTCCCACTCTCCATCGCACATGTTGCAGTAGTGTGTGTGGAGCTCTCTGATCAGCAGATCGTTCCGTCCGGAGCACACCGGACAATCGGCAGGGCTGACGAACGGCAGGTCGCCGGAGACCCGGTCGTAAGTCGGAATGTTGCAGGTGATCGCCGTCGGTCCATCGTGCTGCCATCGATGACCGGCCGTGCACCGATGGGGGTGCTCGGCGCGAGGCGCCAGGTCCGGAGGCGCGACTGGCTGCGTGCTCATGACGCCGGCCGCATCAGATGCCGGCGCGCCGGAGGCCTTCGCGCGCGGCCTCCTCACTTGGGCCGAGCTTCATGGCCCGCCGAAACGCCGCCCGCGCATCGTCCTTCTGGCCGAGCTTGAGGTAACACCAGCCCATCCCGACCTGGTAC
>CAYVHH010000395.1:0-4544 GCA_964450175.1 uncultured bacterium
GCGAGCCGTCGCGCGCGGAGCACTACGTCGAGTCGCGCCTCGGGGCGCGGGCCGGCCTGTCCCGGCAGGAGCGCGGAAATCCGAAAGTGCGCGTGCCCGGGTTCGGTCATCGCGTGTACAAGGTGGACGACGCACGGGCGCGGGTGCTGCGCGGCATGGCCAAATCGATGGCGGAGGCGACCGGCCGTCAGAAGCTCTTCGAGGTGGCCGAGCGCGTCTACGACGCCATGCGGGCCCGAACGAGCTTGCCGGTGAACGTCGATTTTTTCTCGGCGGTGGTCTACGACGCGCTCGGCATCCCGCCGGACTTCTGCACGTCGATCTTCGCGGTCGGCCGCGTCGCGGGCTGGTGCGCTCACGCGCTGGAACAGTACGCCGACAACCGGCTCATCCGGCCCCGCGCCGACTATATCGGCGCGGCGCCGCGACCGCTGGTGGCCGGTCAGCGGCGAAAGACCGACATCTCCATGGCGTCGTCATCGAAGTCGTAGCCGCGGCTGTCGTAGCGGCCGCCGGTCCGCACGTACTCGAGGTACGGCGCCACCTCGCGGCGCGCGATACCGGTGTTGTCGGCCACGATGACTGCGCCGGGTACGAGCTTGGGCTCGAGCTGGCGCAGATAGTCGAGGTAATCTTCCTTTGCGGCGTCGATGAACGCGAAGTCGAAGCGACCGGGCAGGAGCGGGATGACCCGCAATGCGTCGCCGGCGATGACTTTCACCCGGCGGGCCAGACCGGCTTCCTCGGTATTCGCCCGCACGAGGTACGCCAGGAACGGATTCGCCTCGATGCACGTGAGCCGCCCGCGCGGCGGCATCGAGCCCGCGATCAGGATCGCCGAGTAGCCGAGCAGCGAGCCGAGCTCGACCGCGCGTGTCGGCCGGTGGCGGTCGAGAAGCCGGCGCAGCAGCCGACCCTTCGCCCGCCCTACGTTCGGGATGTGCCAGTGCGTCGTGGCGCGGTCCATCAGCGCCAGCATCCGGCGGGCTTGCTTCGTCACGCGCGCGAAGCCGGGACGCGACCCGCGACGGTATCGGGCACCGGATAGCGGCGCGTCGACTTGCCCGCCTTGACGATCTGGCCGGGGAGCGCCCGGCCGACGATCTCCTGGACCCGTCGCGATACCGCGATCAGCCGGTCCAGATCGATCCCGGTCTCGACACCCATCGCGGCGAGACAGTGCACGAGATCTTCGCTGCACACGTTGCCCGAGGCGCCCGGCGCGAACGGGCAGCCACCGAGACCGCCGATCGAGCAGTCGAGGTTCGTCACGCCGTATTCCATGGCCGCCAGGATGTTGGGAATCGCCATCGCGCGCGTGTCGTGCGTGTGGAGCGTCCACTCGGTCCCCGGGAACTTCGGCACGAGGTGCTCGAGCACGCGCGCGACCTGACGCGGGTTCGCCATCCCGGTGGTGTCGGCCAGGCCGATCGCGCGTGCCCCCAAATCGGCCAGGCGGCGTACCACGCTCTCGAGCTGCGCGAGCGGCACGTCGCCCTCGAACGGACAGCCGAACGACGTGGAGATACCGCACGCCACCGGCACCTTCGCGCGCTCCGCCACCTGCATGACCGCGCGCAGCTTCTCCATCGATTCGGCGATCGTCATGTTCACGTTGGCCAGGTTGTGGCTCTCACTGGCCGAGACCACGGTATGGATCGCGTCCACCCCGGCGTCGACCGCGCGCACCGCGCCCTTGTCGTTGGGGACGAGCGCCGCGTAGCGCGTGCCCGGGCGCCGCGCGATGCGCGCCATGACCTGCTCGGCGTCGCGCAGCTGCGGGACGACCTTCGGGTGAACGAACGACGTCACCTCGATCCGAGGGACACCCGCGTCCGACAGCAGATTCACGACCTCGATCTTCTGCTCGGTCGGGATGAAATCGGGCTCGATCTGAAACCCATCGCGGGTTCCCACTTCGCAAATCGTGACACGTGCCGGCAGCTTCATGGCCTCCTCCAGACCTCCGGGGTGTGGAGACTGTAGCATGGCGGGCGCGCATCGTTGTTCGAGCGCCGGCTTTGCCGGCGCAACCGAACTAGATCCTGATCGGAGCGGGTAGCCGGTGGGGGGACATCGGGGGCGCGGCGCTCGCTGTCCCCGATTAGTTCAATAACTCCGCGGCATCCCGAGCACGTGCTCGCCGACGTACGCGAGCACGAGGTTGTTGTTGACCGGCGCCGTCTTGTAGAGCCGGCACTCCCGGAACTTTCGCTCGACGTCGTACTCCTCGGCGTAGCCATATCCGCCGTGACAGTCGATGCAGGCGTTGCCGGCCTCCCACGCCGCCTCCGCTCCGAGGTACTTCGCCATGTTGGCCTCGCCGCCGCACGGCTGGCCCGCGTCGAAGAGGGCCGCTGCCTTGTCGCGCATGAGCTGCGCGGCGTCGGTCGAGACGTGGGCCTTGGCGATCGCGAACTGCACGCCCTGGTTGGCGCCGATCGGCTTGCCGAAGATCACGCGTTGATTCGAGTACGCGACCGCCTTCTCGGTGAACCAGCGCGCGTCGCCGAGCGAGTCCGAGGCGACCAGGATCCGCTCGGCGTTCATCCCGTCCAGGATGTAGGAAAAGCCCTTGCCCTCGTGCCCGATCAGGCTCGTGGCCGGGATCTCGACGTTGTCGAAGAACAGCGCGTTGGTCGAGTGGTTCATCATCATCCGCAGCGGGCGGACCTCGAAGCCCTTGAGGCCGCGGATGTCGATCAGGAACACCGACAGCCCGTCGGTCTTCCGCTTCACCTGGTCGACCGGCGTCGTGCGCGCGAGCAGCAGCATCAGATCGGACTGGAGGACGCGCGAGATGAACATCTTCTGGCCGTTGACGACGTAGCGGTCACCCTTGCGAATCGCCGTGGTCTGGAGCTTCGTGGTGTCCGAGCCCGAGTTCGGCTCCGTCACGCCGAACGCCTGCAGACGCAGAGCCCCGGTGGCGATCTTGGGCAGATACTCGCGCTTCTGCGCCTCGGAGCCGTGCCGCAGGACGGTGCCCATGATGTACATCTGGGCATGACAGGCCCCGGCGTTGCCGCCGGAGTAGTTGATCGTCTCCAGGATCAGCCCGCCCTCGCGAATCCCGAGCCCCGCGCCGCCGTACTCTTGCGGGATCAGCGCCGCGAGGTAGCCCGCCTCGGTGAGCTCGGTGACGAACTTGTCCGGGTACTCACGGCGAGTGTCGAGGTCGCGCCAGTACTCGCCGGGGTACCGCTTGCAGATCTCCAGCACGCCCGCGCGGAGCGCGCGCTGCTCTTCGGTGAGGGAGAGCTCGATCGACGCCATCGTCACTTCCCCTTGAACTCGGGTTTTCGCTTCTCGTTAAAGGCGCGGACACCCTCGAGACGGTCCTCGGTCACGACCGTCGCATTGTAGGCTTCGATCGCGAGGATCATCGCGGTATCGAGGTCGGTCTCGGCGCCATAGGCGATGGCCTTCTTCGCCTGGCGCACCGCGATCGGTCCGTTCTTCGCGATCGTGGCGGCGATCTGGGTTGCGGTCGCGCGCGCCTGCCCGGCCGGAACCAGGTGGTTCACGAGGCCCGACGCCTTGGCCTCGTCGGCCTTCATGCGACGGCCCGTGAAGATCAGCTCCTTGGCCAGCGGCGCGCCGATGATCCGCGGCAGGAGCTGCGTGCCGCCGATCCCCGGGAAGATGCCGAGCGTCGTCTCGGGCACGCCGAACACCGCCGTCTCGCCGGCGACGATGAAGTCCGAGAGGATCGCCAGCTCGCAGCCGCCCGCGAGCGCGAAGCCCTCCACCGCCGCGATGACCGGCACCGGACAGCGGAGCACGCGAAACGCCGCCTGCTCGAAGATCACGTGCTGCGCGCGCCACGCCTCGTCGGTCATGGCGTTGCGCTCCTTGAGATCGCCGCCGGCGCAGAAGGCCCGGTCGCCGGCCCCGGTGAACACGATCGCGCGCACGTCCGAATCGCGCTGGAATCCGTCGAAGCACGCGAGCAGGTCCTCGCCCATCGCCGTGTTCATCGCGTTCATCTGCTCCGGGCGATTCAGGGTCACCGTGACGACCCGCGCGTCGTCCGAGCGCGTGACGAGAAGATGGCGGTAGCTCGCGGCGCTCACTGGATCACGCCCTTGCTCTTGAGGCTTCGCACGTCGTCGAGCGTGTAGCCGAGCCAGGTGAGGACGTCGCCGCTGTGCTCCCCGAGCAGCGGGGGCACGCGGCGCACCGCCGGCCGCACGCCGTCCCAGGTGAGCGGCAGGCCGATGCTGCGGTAGTCGGGCAGACGCGGATGGGTGGCGCGGACGACGATGCCGCTCTCGCGCGTCTGCGGCTCCTCGAGCATCTGGTCGACGTTCAGGATCGGAGCCGCCGGCACACCGGCGCCGCGCAAAGACTCGACGAGCTCGGCCGCCTTGCGCTGCCGCGTGCGCGCCGAGAGCGCCTCGAAGCAGGCGAGGAGGTCCTCGCCCATCGCCGTGTTCATCGCGTTCATCTGGTCGGGACGGTCGAGCGTCACGGTCACGACGTGGTCGTCGGCCCCGCGTTCGACCCGCAGCGTGGAGTACGTCACGCCACGACGCCCCGGG
>CAYVHH010000396.1:0-13771 GCA_964450175.1 uncultured bacterium
TTTTCGGCAGTTAGGTCAGCTGATGGGCAAGGTGCTGCGAGGCGCCAAGCCGGCCGATCTTCCGATCGAACAGCCGACCACGTTCGAGCTGGTCATCAACATGAAAACCGCGAAGGCCCTCGGGCTTTCGCCCTCTCCGGCGGTGCTGTTGCGGGCGAATCGCCTGATCGAGTGACTGCTCCCGCTCAGTGAGCTCGGCTTAGCAAACCACGAAATCCACCAACGCCAGTCTGCCTCACGCCGGCGCGCTTGACCTGCTTGTCGGGCAAGGTGAGACGTCGTCGCGACCACAATAGCTCAGCGCGCGCGGGCCTTGCCCTAGGGCCTGATAAGCCGACACCGCAAGCGCGCAGCAAGACGCAAAGCGTATCGTCGGCGGCTCGGCTACCCGATCGGAAGAATCGACTGCACCTGCGGCAGGCCCTTGGCCACCAGCGTCCAGCGCGCCTCCGGGCTCACCCGCCACAGCTCGCCGGTGTCAGTGCCGGCGAGAACGTGACCGGCCGCGTCGGGATCGGGCGCGACGGCATGGAATTGAGCCGCCGAGGGGGAGTGGGCGGTGTCGCCGAGCGAGCGCCACGTCTCGCCGCCGTCGACCGACTGGAACAACATCGCCTTTGCCCCGCCTTCGTCCCTGAAGGCCGAGAACGCGGTGGGCGACGAGCCCACGGTCACGGCGTGAGGACGACGTGGGTCGATGCAGAGCGGGCGCGTATAGGGCGGTGTCAGCCCCTTCCACTGGAAGCGCCACGATTTGCCGTGGTCGTCCGAGCGGAACATGCCGGCGATCCGTTGCTCCATGGGCTCGCTCCGGTCGATGCGGCCAAAGCCCGTGGACGCGAACAGGACGCCGGGCTGGTCGGGCTTGGCCACGATGACGTGCAGATCGGGATTGCCTCCGGGACGGTTCATCGTCCAGGTGCGCCCGCCGTCCTCGCTCAGCACCACGCCGCCGACCTCGACACCCACGACGAGCCGCAGCGGATCTCCGGGATCGAGCACGATCGAGCGCGCTCGACCGGGGCGGGGCGGGGTGACCGGCACGCACCACTCGGTGAAGCCGGGCGCGCCACGAAATCCGGCGATCTCCGTCCAGGAGGCGCCGCCGTCGCGCGAGAGAAAGAGGCCGGCCGGCTCGGTGACGGCATAGAGGGTCGAGGGATCGCCCGGCGCCGCCGCCACGTCCCAGACTTCACGGTCGCCGATGCCGCTCGGCTGCCACGAGCGGCCGCTGTCGGTCGAGCGGAAGAGCCCCGCCGTCGAGCCGGCCACGCAGTGGCCGTTCACGCGCGACAGGTGTCGGACGCTCGGCCCTTCCAGCGCCGTCGACGACGCGCCGTTCGCCGCGTCCACCACGAAGATGCCCCTGGCCGTCCCGATGATCGCCGTCCTCATGCTCCACCTCCGGGTGCCCCGTCGTTCGTAACGAGTGGAGCGACGATAGGCCCGACCGCGGCCGTCGTCAAGAAACAGTCACGGGTTTGCTGGATGGCCGGCGATCGCGAGCGAGGGCTCGAAGGTCGTCGGACTTCTTGGCGATGGTAAGCACGAAGTGATCCAGCATCCGGGCCCGTTGAGTGCCCGAGAACGTCCATCCAGGAGCGATGGTGGCCGCTACCGGAGATGCGCGGCCTGCCGGCGCTTGTACTCCTCCTGCTTCAACGCGACGTTCAGCAGCTCCTCCGAGGCGACGCGATCCTTGAGGCCGGCGGGCGCGCCGCCCTCGCGCAGGTACTTGAGCGTGTCGTACACCGCCTTGGCCGCGGCGTAGAAGGGATGATGCCCCTGCAGCGCGATCCGCACGCCCTGGCTCGCGAGGTACGCGCGGTCGGAGAGGGCCGGCGTGGCCCCGCCCAGCATCAGCGGCAGCCGCGTGGCGCGCCGGATCGCTTCGACTTCCTCGCGCGTGGTGGCGCCCACGAGAAAGATCGCGTCGACCCCGGCGTCCTGGTATGCCCGGACCCGCTTCTCGGTTTCGGCGATGCCGCCGGCGCGGAGAGCGGTGGTGCGCCCGATGATGACGAGCGAGGGATCCTGGCGCGCGGCGACGGCGCCGCGGAGCTTGCCGAGCATCTCCTCGACCGACACCAGGCCTTCGGACTGCCCGCCGAACGGCGTCGGCAGCACCGTGTCCTCGATGGTCAGCGCGGCGACGCCGGCCGTCTCCAGCTCCTCGACCGTGCGCATGACGTTCAGCGCGTTGCCGTAGCCGTGATCGGCATCGACCATCAGCGGGAGATCGCTCCCGCGCGCGATACGGCGGATCTGCTCGGCGAACTCGGTCAACGTCAGGACGACGAGATCGGGCGCCCCGAGGACGGTCGCCGAAGCAATCGAGCCCGCGAACATGCCGACCTCGAACCCGAGCGACTCGGCCATTCGTGCGGACATCGCGTCGAACACCGATGCGGGATGCACGCACACACTGCCTTCGAGAACTCGACGATATTGCTTTCGGCGGTCGCTGAGCAGCATCACGGTCCTTTCCTGGTCGTACCTAGAGGCAACTGCTCGGCGTCGGGCGCCGGCGCCACCTCGAACGCGTTGAGGATCGAGGCGACGATGCCGTAGTGCCCGATGAGACAGGTGAGCTCGACCAGCCACGGCACCCCATGTCGGCCCTGGAGCCGATCGAACAGCGTCGCGCTCACGGCGTTTTGCTGGGCGAGCTGCCGCGTGTAATCGACGATGTCGCGCTCGACGGACGGCAAACCCGCGAGATCACCACGGTCACGCACCGCCGAGACGATCACGCCGCTGAGGCCGGCTTGTCGGGCCGCCGGGGCATGCGCGGCCCAGATGTAGGGGCAATCTTTCTCTCGCGCGGTGGCGAGGATGGCCAGCTCCCGCGAGTCGGCCTCGAGCCCGGAGTTGAACCGCAGAAACGTCCCGACGTCGAGATGGCGCCGGCAGAGCAGGGGGCTGTGCATCAGGATACCGAAGGGGCCGCGCACGCTGCCCCGGCCTTCTGCGACGGTGTCGAAGATCGGGCGATGCCGCTCTTGCACCTGGTCGCGTCGAGTGATGGGCGTGACGCGCGGAGCGGCCAGCGGGGCGCGGACGGTCGCCGCCGTCGTGGCGACCCGAGGCACGACCGGCAACTCTTCGGCGAGCATGGTCGGCCTGACCTCGAACGCGTTCAAGATCCCGGCGAGCGCCTGATAGCGGCCGATCCACACCGTGAGCTCCACCAGCCACTGCGGCGTGTGGGCCTGAAGGAGCTGGGTGAACACGTCGGACTCGACGCGATTGCTCTGGATGAGCTGTCGGACGTAGGTGATGACGCTCGCCTGGGAGGCCGACATCCCGGCGGTCGGCCGCCGATCGCGAACCGCGTCGATCGTGGCCACGGACACGCCGGCTTTCCGGGCGAGCGGCACGTGCGCGTTCCAGATGTAGCCGCAGTCGCGTTCGCGAGCCGTTGCGCAGACGGCGAGCTCGGCGTGCTCCGGCTCGACGATGCTGTGGCGATGGAGGAATTCGCTGATCTCGTTCCAGGGCCTGGCGAGTCCCGGGCTGTGCAGGACGACGGTGGACGGGCCGCTGATCCGGCCGCGGAGCGCGGCGAGCTCGTCGAAGAGCGCGTGGTCCTTGGCGGCCACGTCGTCGCGATTGACGATGAGCTTCACGCGCGCCATGTGCTCTCCCTCCGGCCGGTCCTGCGGTGCGACGGGCTCAGCGCCCGCCGGACTAACGAGGCTTCAGCCGGACCTCTTCCAGCGGTGCCGACCACGGATATGGATCGATCAGCATCAACGCCGGCTCGGCGACCCGCGGCCCAATGCCGCTCGGCCAGATGAACTCCCAGAGCGGCCCGAAGCGCACGCGCTCATAGAGGAGCTGCTGGATCTGCTGGAGCGTCGCCTCGCGCTTGCGCCGATCCGTCTCGCGCGACTGCTGACGATAGAGCGCCTCGACGTCGGGATCGGCGCCGCGCGCGTAGGCGCCTTCACTGGGGACCGTATCGGCCAGGCGGGTGGCGGCGTTGCCGTAGCTCGCCACCGTGCACATGCAGAGGCCGTGGAGCTTTTTCGTTGACCAGGCCGTCTGCAGCGCCGCGCGCTCCATCGTGCGCACCTTGATCTTGATCCCGACGGCGCCGAGGTAGCCGGCGATCGTCTCGCCCGTCGAGAAGTAGGGCGGGTAGGGGTAGAGGTCGCCGGCGTCGAAGCCGTTCGGATAGCCGGCCTCGGCCAGGAGCTGCCGCGACTTCGCCGGGTCGAACGGGTAGGGCTCGAGCGCCAGCGCGAACTCGAACTTGCGAGGCACCATCGCGCCCGTCAGGCGCGAGGCGCCGAGCGTCTCGGCCTCGTTGAGCGCGCGGCGGTCGATCGCGGTGATAGCGGCGAGCCGCACGCGCCGGTCGTACCAGGGCGACTTCGGGTCCCACTGGTCGAAGAAATCGATGTAGTGGATGCCGATCGCGCCGGAGAAGGCGAGGCGGATCGACGGATCGCGCTTGAGCTCGAGCGCCGTCGGCGCGTCGAGCATGTACGCCACGTCCACCTCGCCGTTCTTGAGCATGGCGGCGCGCGTGGTGGCGTCGGGCACCGTCTTGAACACCAGGCGCTTCACGGCGGGCATCTTGCGCCAGTAGCCTTCGTACGCTTCCATGACCAGCTCGATGCCCGGCGTGTGGCTCACGAACTTGTAGGGGCCGAGCCCGATCGGCCGCTTCTTGAAACCCTCGTCGCCGACGCTCTCGACGTATTTCTTGGGCACGATCCAGCCGGCGCCGGTCGCCAGGGTGCCGTAGAACGCCATGAAGTCGGGGAACGGCTCGGTGAGGTGGAAGCGCACGCGCGAGGCGCTGACGACCTCGACGTCGCGCACCTTGTCCTTCAGGACCTTGCCGACCTTCGAGCGCTGGAAGCTGAACTTCACGTCCTCGGCGGTGAACGGATCGCCGTTGTGGAATTTCACGCCCTCGCGCAGCTTGAACTCGTACACGCGCTGATCGGCGCTCACCGTCCACGACTCGGCCAGGCTCGGCGCCATGAGATTGCCGGGCATCGGCTTCACGAGCGCATCGTGCAGCGCGTAGAGGATCCAGAACGGGGTGAGGAAGCCGGCCGTCGTCTCGCCCGGGTCGAACCAGGCCGGCGCCAGGGTCACGTAGAGCGCCCAGCGCATCTCGCCCTCGGGCTTGGTCTGGAGCCCCGGCTTCGGCTGGGCCGCGACGTCCGTGGTGAGCCCGGCGACGAACACGACGGCGAGCAGAAGGCGGATCATGGCCGATCGCCCCACACGACGTAGCGCCGATGGGTGCGCCGCTCCAGCCCTTCGTCGACCATCCGTTGCGCCTGCGCGGCGACCAGATCCTCGAGCGAGTCACCACGAACGTTGCCGAGGCCGTGCGCCGTCAGCAGGCGCTCGATCTCTTCGCGCGCCCGGCCGCCCAGGTACGGCAGCCGATCGCCGATCGCCGCGTACTCCTGGCTCGAGCGCGCGCTGCCGGCCGGCTGCTTCAGGGCGCCGGCGTCGAACTGGCCGTCCACGACGACCAGGCGCGCGCCCGGCCTCGAGACACGGATCCATTCGTCGATCGCGGCCTCTGGGTGCGGCAGCGTCCACAGTAGATGGCGACTGATGACGAGATCGAAGCTGTCGGGCGCGAACGCGAGCTGCTCGGCGTCGCCTTCCTCGAGCCGGACGGCGACTCCGCGCTCGGCGGCCTTGCGCCGCGCCTCGGCGATCATCGCCGGCGCAAAGTCGATGCCGGTGACGCGGTGACCGCGGGCCGCGAGCTCGAAGGTGAGAAAGCCGGTGCCGCAGCCGACGTCGAGCGCGTCGAGCCCGGCGCGAGCGGGAACCACGAGGTCGAGGATGCGATCCCACGCGGCGCGCTCGCCCGCTGTGCGGATGCTATGACCGAAGTCCGTGTCGAATCCGGGCGCCCGCCGGTTCCAGTGCGCCGCGACCTGCTGCTTGACGACGTCGGGCTCACCGGCCGGGCGGGCGCCCACCGCTTACACCTTCTCGATCACTTCGATTTGCACGCCATCAGGCGCTTCCAGGAAGCAGACGCGCCGACCGTTGCTGGGCGGCAGCTCCTCGAGGATGCGGACACCCTTGGCCCGGAGCTGGGCGAGCGTGCCCGCATAGTCGTCGGTATCCACCGCGATGTGTTCGATGCCGTAGTGCTGCTCGCGGCGCTGCGAGTCGATCAGACCCGTGATGTTGAGCTGCAGTCCGTGAAGATTCACGCGGTAGCCGCGCGTGCCCAGGTCGGCGATCAGGGTCGCGCCCAGATTGTCGACATAGAACTGCGCCGTCTGCTTGGGATCGCGCGTCTTCACGTGCACGTGATGGGTGCCGAACGCCATGACCGCTCTCCTAGTGGGCCGCCGGTGCCGGAGCCACGCCGAAGATCTCCTTGATCGCGTCGCGGATCTTGTGGATCTCTTTCAGCGCCGGCAGGAAATCGATGGCGCCCGGTGCCTTCCGGTCGTAGAGCTTCTTGCCATCGAGGTACACTTCGAACCGGCCGCTATCGGACGGGGTGAGGGTGATCGCCGTCTCCCGGTAGTTGATCGAGGACAACTCGGCCGCCACACTGACGGCCACGGGGAGGTACCCTCAGACGACGCAGTAGACGATCTCGACGTGACATTTGCCTTCGGCCATTTTGGCCCTCCTTGGAGATGATGTCTGGCATGTTAACCGGAGCATGAGCGTCCAGCAACGGCGTTGCCGCGGCGAGGAGATCGGCGTGGCCGAGAACGGACACGGCGGCGCCTGGCCGGCGGGCGAGGTGGTGGTGGCCGCCGTCACCCGGCCGGACGCGAAATACTACGTATTGGCCCTCCCGCAGGCCGTGCTCGGGGGCGAGGCGCTGACGGCGTTTCTGGCCCGAGTCGCGCCGTTTGGGTGCCCGGTCCCCGGATCGCTGATCCGGGCCTATAGCCTGCCTGACGCGCCGTTCCCGTCCGTGCTCCTGAAGGAGCACGAGGCCGCCCCCGACGGTATCGCGGACGCGTATCGCCGCTTCCTCGCCGTGGCCCGCCGCCAGTGGATCTCCGCCCTCGACCAGACGGGTCCGGGCCTCTGTCCCGTGCTGGCCTGGGAAGCGGGACCCACCCGGCGCCTCGTAGGCGCCGAGGAACTAGCCGGGGTGGCGGCCGAAGCGGGTCTCGGGCGGACGGGTGTGGCCGATGGCTATCTCGGCCGCGGCTTGCTGCTCCTGGCTCATCCCAATCTCGCGGAGACCTGGCCGACCTTGATGTCGCTCGGCGGCCCCACCAAGATCCGAAAGATCACCGGCCGCGAGTTCCCGGTCTGGGTCGACCTCCCGGCCCACCAACCGTCCCTCCTGCAGAGTCCCGTCCTGCGATACGTCGAGAGCCTCGTCTAGCGAAGGCCTGTGATCGAGGCCAGTGCCTCGAGCTGCTCGACGTGACGGGACACCGGGTTCAGCAAGAGATGGGTCGCGCCATTGCCGACGAGCTCTTCGAGGCGCTCGCGGACCTGCTCGGGCGTGCCGTGGATCCCCGAGGCGTCGGTCCCGGCGGGGTTGTGGTAGACGACGCTGTACCAGCGGTGAAGCTCGTCGCGCGCCACGCCGGCCCGCTCGTCGACGGCGAGAAACACGCGCTTGGAGATCGGAAACGTCTTCGGATCGCGCCGCGCCTTCTCGAGGTGCTCGCGTAGCAAGGGGACCGATCGCTTGAAGTCGGCGTGGCTCGAGCCGCCCGCGCCCATCCATCCGTCGGCCATCGCGGCGGCGCGCCGGATGGCGTCGGGGTGCCCGCCGCCGAACCAGATCGGCGGGTGCGGCTTCTGCACGGGCTTCGGGGACATCGCGCCGGCCTCGAGCTGGTAGATGCTGCCGCGGTAGCTGATCTTCGGCTCGGTCCAGAGCGTCTTGATCAGCTCGACCTGCTCGCGGAAGCGCCGTATCCGATGCTCGCGCGGGACCTGGAACTGGGTGTAGTGCTGGTCGCGCCCGAGCCCCACGCCGAGAATCGCGCGGCCGCCGCTCGCGTAGTCGAGGGTGGCCACCTGGTGCGCGACGTGAATCGGGCTCTGGACCGGCAGAACGGCCACCGACACGCCCACACGGATCGACGTGGTCACCGCGGCCGCGTACGTCAGGATGACCATCGGGTCGAACGAGAAGACGTGGTCCAGCGTGTTCTCGGTCACCCAGAGGTCGCGGAAGCCGAGCGCGTCGGCCCGCTGCGCGACCCGGTGCACGACGCTCATGTCGATCGGCTCGGGCGAGCGGTGGGGCAGCGACATACCGAGCGTGATCGTGTCTTTGAGGGCCATGCGATGTCACCTCACTCGAGGACCTGATCGGCGCGCAGCAGCAGGAGCTGCGGAATCGTCAACCCGAGCGCCTTGGCGGTCTTCAGGTTGACGACCAGCTCGAACCTGGTAGGCTGCTCGACCGGCAGCTCACCGGGTACCGCACCCTTCAGGATCTTGTCCACGTAGCCAGCGAGTCGTGCGTGCGCGTCGCGCTGACTCGCGCCGTAGCTCATCAGCCCGCCGGCGGCGGCATATTCCGACCAGCCGAACATCGACGGCAAGCGCTGCGCGAGGGCGAAATTGGCCAGGCCGGCGCGGTTTGCTATCGTTGCGCCCTCGGGAAAGACCACCATCGCGTCTGCACGGGCCCGTCGAACCGTGTCCAGCGCTCCGTCGAGCTCGGGGCCCGAGCCGAAAGGCGACTGAGAGAAGGGCACGTAGATCAGGCTGATCCCGAGCTTCTGTGCGGCCGCGTCGGTGGCACGCAGCTCGGCCTTCTCCCCGGGGTGATCGGTATTCGACAGGGCCGCCAGCGAGCGCAGGCGTGGCAAGGCCTCTTTGAGCAGCTCGACGCGCTTGCCGGCGATCTCGAGTGAGAGGAACGTGCTGCCCGTGAGATTGCCGCCGGGGCGCGACAAGCTCTGCACGAGTCCGGCCTCGACCGGGTCGCCGCTGATCGTGAAGACGATCGGAATGTCCTTGATCGCTCGCACCGCCCGGATCGCCGTGAGACTGGCGACGACGACAGTGACCTTCAACCGGGCCAGATCCGCCGCTCCCGCTTGCAAGGCCTCGAGGTCGCCGCGAGCATGCCGAACGTCGAGCACGACGTTCTGCCCTTCGACGTAGCCGAGCGCGCGCAAGCCCTCGCGAAACGCATCGAGGAAGGGATCGGGCGCGGAGCCCGCCGACAGCCATCCGATGTGAGGCGGTGTCGTCGGCTTCTGGCCATACACGGCAGACGGTAGCAGCACGCCGGCAATGCCGAGCAGCGCGGCGCGCCGGCTCACCGGTTGCGCCGGGACGGTCAGCGGGCCCCGAGCGGCGAGGACGGCGCCCGCAGAAGCGCTTGCACGATTATCGATCGAGGTCACGGATCCCGAGTCCAGAATGATTCTCTGCCACACAGCTCGAGCGTGCAATCCCCCGCGGACCCTCGCGCCTGGGCCGGGTCAGTGGTTCTGCAGCGGCTCGGCGTCGATCAGGACGAACAGCATCCGGCAGGTGCGGTCGCTGCGGTTCGACCAGGCGTGGTAGGTACCGCGCTGGATCAGCACGTCGCCGGGCCGCATGAGCGTCTCGTCCTCGTCGAGCACCGCCCACACCTCGCCCTCGAGGCAGATCGCGTAGTCGACGGTGTCGGTCGCGTGAAAGCCCGGGTGCCGGGCCGAGCGATCGGGCGTCGTCTTGCAATGCCGGCGGCGGAGCTCCTCCGGATCGTAGGCGCGGCGCGTGTCCGGCACGATGTCGGTGACGCGGATGACGCTGCCGCCGCGGTGGGCCGGCGGCGTGTGCAGGATCACACCGTCCGGTACCGGATCGTCGACTCCCTCGTTGGAGGTCGGCGCGGCGCCGGTGGTCCAGAGCCCGGTGCGCACGGGAGCACCCGGCGCGACCGGCGCCGTCGGGAACATCGTGTCGGAGAGGATGCACGAGCGCCCGGCGGCGTTGACCCCCGTCACGATCCTGCGCACTTTCCCCGGCATGTTCGTGTTCTCCTCAGGCTTTCTTCACGGTCAGCTGGACCAGACGGTCGGCACGGTCCTGCCGGTCGAGATCGCGGCAGGTGGCGATGATCGCCTCGAACTGCGCCGCCGGAATCGGCAGCCCCGGGACGACCTCGCGAATTCTCCGCGTCTCCTCGGCGAAGTGCCAGATGAACTCGCGGCCCGTGGACTGCTTCGTATAGCTCTTGCCGTCCTTGGTGAAGATCGTGATGCGCGGGCCGAAAAGCGTCATCGTGTGCGATGGGATCAGGGTCACGCGCTTCATGAGATCGAGCACCTCGGGCGGATCGTCGGCCCCGGCCGGATCGACCTGCGATTTCAAGATCGGAAAGCCGCGCTTCACCACGCCGTAGGCGGCGTAGTAGGCCGTGCTGCCCGGCTTCGAGTCCAGGTCTTCGCGCCGGCTCGGGAACGCGGGGCTCGGATACTGCGTCTCGAGCCAGTTCACCACGGCCTCGACGCGCTCGACGTCCCGGTAGCCGATATCGTGCTCCTCGCACAGCTTGGCCGTGACGTCGATGTGGGCGATGTTGTAACCGGCCGTCGAGTAAATCCGATAGAGCGTCTCGAGGAACATCCAGTGCTTGCCGAGTCCGGCGGCGATCTTGTCCAGGCTCGTGTGCGTGTCGCCGACGAAGCTGTGGGTGAGCCGCCCCTGATTGTTGCCGGCGTAGGCGTGATAGAAGCCGGCGTCCCCCTCGAGCACTGTCTCGCCCCCGACGTGGCCCTGCCGGGCGAGGGCGACCGCCAGCATCGCGCTACGCACGGCGCCGCCCTCCCGGAGCGCGCGGCCGCCGCTGCGAGCGCCTTCGAGATTGCCGGCGGCGAGACTCGCGCAGAGCGCGATCGTGCTGTTCACCTGGTCCTCGGTGAAGCCCATGATCTTCGCCGCGGCGACCGCGGGGCCGAAGATGCCGAACACCACGCCCGCGTGGAAGCCCCGCGCCATCACCGTGGGGATGAAGTCGGCCGCCATCCGCTCCATGACTTCGTAGCCGGCCGCGAGGCCGGTGAGAAAGTCGCGTCCGGAAGCGCCCGCGGCCTCCGCCGCGACGAAGGCGCCGGGGAGGATGCTCGTGCCCGGATGGGTCAGCATGCGGAAGGTGTCCCACTTGCCGCCGGCCATCGCCATCTCGGCGTTCGCGAACGCCGCGCCGCCCCTGGTCACCCGCGTGCCGTCCACCATGATGGTCGCGCCGGTCTTCACGCCGGCTTCTTCCTCGATGATGAGCTTGATCGCCTGCCGGCCGCCCGGCGTCAGCGAGCCGAGCAGCACGGAGGCAAGACCCTGGAGGGTGACGCCCTTCGCGCGATCGACCACGTCGGGCGGGAGATCCTCGTAACGAAGCCCGACGACCCACTGCGCGAGCTGCCGGCTGAGCGATGCCATCGCGTTCGTCTCCTTGAGCCGGAGGGCATGGAGCGCCGATGTGTGGCCCGGGCGGCGCTCCTGGCGCGAGGCCAGCGCGCCGCCCGGGCGTTGGATCGACTGGGGAGAGGTTAGCGCAGGGGCGAGAACGCCGCCGGGATCAGCATCTTGTTCTCTTGTCTGATGGGCCGGACGCCGGACTGCGGGGGCCACTGACCGCCCTTGCGCGACTCTTCGCGGATGCGCGTACGCTCGTTCGAGTCCTTGTAGGGCCAGACGTGCACGAACTTGTTGAGGCCGCCGAGCTCGCTCGTCCAGCAGGCCGCCAGCGGCGAAAGCTTCTCGCGGGTCGGCACCGCCTTGCCCCAGGCTTCGAGCACGGCCGGGAGATCGCCGGGCGCATAAGTGTAGATGCGCATCTCGTAGAAGTTGCCGGTGCCGAAGTCGCGGCTGCCGAGCGGCTGCATGAACGGCGCCGGGATCATGATGTCGGCCTGCTGCTCGACGATCAGATCGCGTCCGCCCGGCAGCGCCTGCAGCGCCGTGTCCTTCGCCATCGCGTCCCGCACCGCGGTGCGGTGCTTCAGGTCCTCGTACGGCCACACGTGGACCACCTGGTTCAGCGGACCGAAATCGGTATGCCAGAAGGCGCCGAGCGCCGAGTGCTTCTCGCGCAGCGGCTTGCGCTTGGCGAAGCGATCTTCGAATTCGGCCACGGCTCCGGTGCGCAGGGTGTAGGTGCGAACTTCGTAGATCATGGATGCTCTCCTTTTCACGTGTAGAGGCGCGGCTACGGCCTGAAGACGGCGAACACTTTGTTGGAGTTCGAGATCCACGACTCCAGGAACACGGATTCGTCGGGCTTGCGGCGCAGCTCGGCCATCGCGCCGGCCAGGCAGAACCAGTTCAGGAGCTCGTGATGGCCGCGATCCTCGGCCTCGGTGATCGTGGTATTGCGCCAGGTCGTCCAGTCGCCTTCACGCAGGGCCGCGTAGTAGCGCTTGTCGGACTCGACGTCCGGGAACATCAGCGCGTGCTTCTCGACCAGGAACGAGTGGCTCCAGCTCGACGAGGCGATCACGGCGACCTTCCAGGGGCTCGCGGTCAGCGCGCGGGCGATGGCGCCGCCGACCTGGAAGCAGCGCCACGGCTGCGGCCCGGGCGGATCGAGCTCGGTCTGGCTCGCGAGCTTCGCGGCCTGGGACGGCGTCATCGGGGCGCCGTGGGCCCCGATCAGCCAGCGGCCGTACGAGTTCACCGCGAACGGCACGACCGGATAGGGGAAGCCCTTGCGGTCCATGTCCAGGTACAGGACGGAGTTCACGAACGCGTGACCGAGCGGGTGATGGAGCGGCTTGTAGGAATAGGCGACGTCGACGCCGTCGCCGAGCAGCGCGGAGGCGAGATACTTCGCGCCCGCGCGATGGCCGGTGATCGTGAATGTCTTGTCCTTCGGCTCGTCCCACCAGTTCTCGCCGCGGTGACCCTTCCACGGCTGCACGTCGACCGAGTCATAGGCGAGGATCGAGAACGGCGGCACGCAGTCCTCGCGGAAGTTCTCGTACTGGTCGTCGCCCCAGAGCAGGACGAAATCGGGCTCGAAGGCGTCGAGCTCGGCGCGGATCTTTCGGAAGTGGTGGATCAGATCGTTGCGATGTCTCTCGGAGTGGCCCGCGCCCTCGTCGGTGCTCCATTGCTCCCGCATCGTCGGAGGCCAGCCTTCCGGCGAGCGCCAGCGCTCCGGAAGCATCGGATCCGCCTGCAGGAGCTTGATGCGGCTCGTCATGTTGCCCTTGTACGAGAGAGGAGGGTAATGCGTGATACCAAGGCCGAGTATCTGTCCCATGGGTCCTCCTCGTCAGTCTGCCAGCGGGATGGTGACCGATAGTCGCGGCTGGTTGCCGACCACGCGCGTGGTGTGGCCGCGCCCGGTGAGATCTTCGGCGAGCGTCACGTGACCGGGACCGTAGCGATGCACGCTGCCGTCGCCCAGGCCGATTTCCACTTCGCCGGCCAAGGTGATGACGAACTGGCGGCGCGGCGCGTTGTGCCAGTCGGAGAAGTAGCCGGGCTTCGTCGTCCTGAAGACGATGCCCTTGGTCGCTTGCATGGTCGTCAGCTCCGGGTGCGTGGCGAGATCCAGCTCCTCGATGTGCGTCTGACCGTCTTTCCCGGTGTAGAGGCGAATCATGTTCATGTCGACGTTCTCCCTAAGGGACGCGCAGGACCAGCTTGCCGAAGAAGTCGCGCCCGGTCATGACCTCGTGCGCGCGGGCGGCGTCGGCCAGATCGAACGTCTGTCCGACCACGCCGTGCAGGCCGCCGTAGTGCGCCGAGTGCATCATCGCCGCGAAGCTGCGCCGGCTCCGGGCCCCGCTGCCCATCAAGGTGAGCGGCCGGCTCTGCAGCACCGCGAGATTGA